>JAFZVY010000094.1 GCA_017617575.1 Bacteroidaceae bacterium
CTTAGTGCGATAACCATAGAACAGGTTGGCTGCGCTGCCCTCCTGAGTAAGGATGGTGGCACCGTTGATGTCTGTGGTGTACCATGTCTGACCGTTGCTTAGTCCAAGACTTGTAATCTTGTTCTTATAATGACCCACGCTTGCACCAAGTTCCCAGCCCCAGTCCTTTGTTGCTATGATTTTTCCGCGAATGTTAGCATCAAAGCCATTGTTGGCAAGCTCACCGCAGTTAGCCCAGTTCTGCTCTATACCAGAGATGAAACCGAGTTCCTGAAGGCCGAGCAGTCCTGTGGTTGATGACTTGAAGTAGTTGAAACCCACGGTGAGATGGTTGTTGAGGAAGTTACCTTCAAATCCAACGTTGAACCTACGTGTGGTTTCCCACTTGATGCTTGTATTACCAATACCTGCGTATGTGAGTCCCGCAATTTCGTTCAGGTAGAGTGATGATGCGAAATATGATTTGGCTGCGAATACGTCGATATTGTCATTACCACTCATGTCGAATCCTGCAGTAAGGCGCAGATAGTCGATGCCAGGTGTTTTTGTGAACCAAGGCTCGTTGGTTATTACCCATGAACCCTGAACTGATGGGAAGAGCCCCCATACTGTGCCAAGCATCTTCAGACCGCCAATAGCATCTTTACCAAAGCGAGAAGAACCGCTTGCAGTGAGGTTTACCTGTGCAAAATAGCGACCGAGGTAGTCATAATTGCCCTGAACGTACATGTCCATATTGGTCCATGACTCGTCAGCACCTGTGCTTTGTGCGTTGAGAAGTCTTTCACTCATGAATGGCGTCTTGTCTGAACCAGTGTTGTAGCCAAGCTGCTTACTGCGAGTGTAGTTCTCGGAATTAATACGAATACCGCCGAATACTGCAATGTTGTGAGCATCATAGCGGTTATTCCAAGACAGACGAGTGTCAGTCTGTACGGAGTTCTGCTTTGTTGCAAGTGAACTTACGAGATTTTCACGATAGGCAGATACGCTTGCAACATAGAATGCAGGAACACCGTTTACTGGCAAATAGTATTTGTTGTTGGTGTTCACGAGGTTATAGCTGAAATGCTCACTAAGTGCCAGATGCTCGTTGAACTGATATTTAGGAGTAACAGTTATGTTGAGGAGAGAGTTCTCAAAACGGTTCTTGTTCTCTGCCTCTCCATACTCGTTGAAGGCTACAGGGTTTCCCAACTTGTAGTTGTAGTTTCTGTAGTTTGCGAGTGCCTCGTTGAGGTATGTTTCATCGGTGACGTCAAGATATGTGTCGGAAATTTGTCCTGCACCGTATGAGTAAGGACTGAGGAACGGAGCCTTGACGTATGCGAGGAATGACGGTGCGGTAGGTGTACCCTCATCGTATGTGGTAGGTGCTCCATCGTCGCGTATGTCGCGTGTAAGGTTTGAGAATGAGGCATCGAACCTGACGCTAAGCTCATTTGTAATCTGAATGTCCGTATTGAAGCGTATGTTCAGTCTGCTCATGTCATTGTACTTCATGGTGCTGTTGGCAAGGGTATAACCTACAGATAGATTATACTGCGCAACCTCATCACCGCCTTCTACGTTGATTCCATAGTTCTGTGTTGCAGCAGAGCGATATATCAGCTTCTTCCAATCGGTATTGTTATGATACTGTTTGTAATAGTAATACTCATCGTCTGCATTTAGGAACTTGAAATCATGACGCTGTGTATTGACGGTCTTCAGCAGAGTAGAAGAGTAGTTGCGATATTGCTCTGCACCCATCATATCATAATACTTTGGCTCTGTTGTCACCCCAGCAGAGATGTTTGCTGTGATGCGTGTAGCAAGACTTGCAGAGCGGTGTGTCTTAATCTCAATGACACCATTAGCACCACGTGCGCCATAGAGGGCAGTTCCATTACGGATAATGGATACGTTCTCAATGTCGGAAGGGTTTATATTGGTGAGGATGTCGTTAACGAAACCGCTATGAAGCATTTCACGACCATACTGTTGTTCGATGATTACGCCATCAACCACAACGAGTGGCTGTGCGTTGGAATTAAGGGAGTTCAAGCCCTGAATGAAGATGTTAGAGCCTACACCTGGAGTTCCACTGCGCTGTTTTGTATAAGCGTATGCGCCAAGCTGTTTCTCAATCTCCTCCTTGATGTTAAGGGCATTTGAATACTTATAGTCGCTTGTAGAAGCAGCGTTGATGACATTGGTCTCCTCTGTATAATCAGATTTCAGTGAAGAACTGATGAGACGGGCAGTGCGCTGTGTGTCTCCCTCTGCAAGACCGATGACTACCGAGTTATAGCTTGGTGTTGATACGTAGATTGCAGATGTGAATTGTGGTACGTAGAAAACATAGTTACCGTTCTCATCAGTCAGGGCACTATATCCTTTAATGCCCTGCGCCTTGACCATGGCACCAGCAAGAGGCTTGCCCGTAGCGGCATCCACTACGGTTCCTCTCACTATGCGTGTCTCGTATTTCTTCTGAGGCTTCCTTACCTTACGTACAATCGCCTGTGCCACTTCTTCTATGTCTTCTGTATCATCATCTTGAGCAGAGACACTTAGAGGACATGCCATAAGCATTGTAAGTCCATATAATATATATCGTTTCATAAATTCTATTAATAGAGCCCCTTCCCCCGGCCCTCCCGAGGGAGGAAGCCGATTCGGTAATGGGGGATCGGCTATGTTAATTACTAAGTTAATATTATCAATTCCTTTTGCCTTTTAAAGACGTGGAACCAATTTAATGCAGTCCATTCGCAGGGTTCTCGTGTAGATGCCCTTTTGAACATCAGAGCCTCTGACATTGATATTTATATATGCCTTGACCTGTGCTTCCTGAAGTCCGTAAGAGCATGTAGGGAATTCGAATGTTCCGATATGAATCTCATGAACTTTTGTCGGGTCGGTAAGGAATGTCTGCTTTCTTGTTGAACTGTCATAGCTGATTTCTCCGCCATCCTTGTCGCTAACTTCTTTTGACACTTCTTTTCCATCCATATCATGCCAGTAAAGAGTCACACCGAATCGGGTAGGGAGTATGTCGGTTGCAAGGGTATCACCAGCGATGGCAGGTACTGTCACAACGTACATATCGTATTTCTGGTTTGACAATACATTAGGTATTTTGAGCAGTACTCCCATATCCCTGAGGTTTGCAGGGATAAGAGTTTGATAATCATTATAATGCAGTTTATTGTAGAATGGATTGTCAGGTTGTACCAGTGTGTATGTCCATGTTGGCTTTGCATCTGGTGTTTCACCTGCGAGGGAGTCCGTTACAACGTCAACATCCTTTATTATAGCCTGATTAAACCCGTCTAAGGGCTTTACTTTCCAGTTGTCGGTCTTTAGTAGAACTCCATTACTACATTCCTTTTGCCCTTTGATGTCGGTAAAAATTCCATCAGGCTTTGCATACGGTTTATCGAACTGGTAAGGATGGATGTCGTATGAACCATAGAGTAGTTCCCTATAGGAGTAATAATAATATGGGTCTGCCAATGGTGACACGATTGAGTCTATTGCCTCTGTAGTTCCGAGTAGTGGATTTGCCTTCTTGCTGAACTGCAATCCTCTGAGGATATTGATGCGAGGATATAAGTACATAAGAGAGTCACGTCCCAATACCTGTTTGTCGTACTGGAACAAAGGCTTATTCTTTTCATATTGCTCCTTCCATGCCTTATTTGTTGGCATAAGTGCATAATAGCAACTGTCTTCTTCGTCAAGAAGTGCTTTCAACCACCCGGTGAGGAACTCATTTCGCGTGGTTGTCACAGAGTCGAGATAGTGCTGCTGACCTTTGATGATATCACCTGGAACAGATGCCTCAGAATCGAATATTATCTTGTGGAACTGATATGGGTCAGACATATAGAGGAAGTTGCTGACGCTGTCAAGCTCGGGATCACTCTTAACATACTCAAAGAGATTGTATATGTAATCTGCCTTTTCTCCTATGGTGAAGAGGATGCCATTCCCTGTTATGGTGTTTGTGCTCGTGAAAGGCTTACCAGAGAATGTGCTATTGGTCAGTCCGAGATACTTTCCGTTCATCATGCGGATGGTGGTATCTGGTGACTCGTTTGCAATGGAATAGTTGTATAAGGCGATGTGGTTCATTACGAACTCCTTTATTGCTGAGTTCTTATCGTCTTTCAGTCCCTTTGCAAGGTCTGCCTGATACTTGTTTATGATGTCATTTGCATCAGCATCTGTGAATGCATCATTTGTTGGGGCGAAGACTGTAAACACCTGACTGCTTGAAAGTGACTTGTGATAGCCTGTAGCCTCAATGACCCTTGCAAAGTTTGAGAGTTGCTGATTATTCTTTATAGACTCCCATAGGGTGCCTTCTCCCATGACACCTTGCTGGTAGTGCTCGTCCCATGTGTCAGTACATGAATTGAGGCCGAGTGAGCTTAGTGTAAAGAGTAAAGTGTAAAGTGTAATGTAGAATGACACTTTACTTTTACTCTTATTTATATGTCTCTGAATTGAACTTTTCATATCGTATATGCTATATACATTAACTCATTAATCTATAATCTTTAATCTTTTTTAGAGGTCATCCTCGGATGAACCGCTGTCGGATACACCATAGACTGACTTAGGCACGAGCTCAAGGTAGTCAAGTGTAGCTTCCTTTTTCTTTGGAAGAATCGTTGATACATTCTTGATGCGAAGGGTGTGTGGCTTGCCAGCTTCGATATAAACTGTACAGAGCACTTTGCGTGCACAGTTTGCGATTGTTGACAAAGCACTACCCTTGGTTGCCATTGTTCCGTCAGAGCTTACAAACAGGGAGTGAGGACCACGGTAATATCCCTTGTTCTTCAGAATCTTGAAGTCTTCCTGACGCTTTTCATCGTCGTCACGGATATTGGCATAGTCAGGGAATGTCGTAGAACCGTAAACGCTCTCATCCTTGATACGCTCTGCCATATTCAGTGGAATACCAGTAGCCTTGTTGTCGAAGTAAACCTGCATCTGACCACGCTCGGCACGGTCGTCCTTCTTATTCATTGGAGGGAA
>JAFZVY010000095.1 GCA_017617575.1 Bacteroidaceae bacterium
CACAGAGATGATGACATCAAGGTTATACAACGTCACAGTCTGTGTCTGCTTTTTACCAGTGATAGCCCCATGTTGAGTGGTATGTGCAAAATTTGCACATACCACTTCTTTATCTAATTCACCTTCCTTAAAAACATTGTTTATATGCCTGCCAATCACAGTTCTATCCTTCTGAAACAGTTCAGCCATCTGTGCCTGTGTCAGCCAGACGGTATCCTTGTCCATTTTTACCTCCAGGTTGGTTACCCCGTCGGCAGTCTGGTAGATAATTATCTTGTCATTAACGTTCTCCATATTTATATAACGTCACTTGTGTCATTTTATTGCACAGCAAAATCATCTACTCTATTACCTCATGCACCTCATGCACCAAACAACGCAATGTCTTCAAGCGTTTGATTTGTCGGGGGTATTCTTCTTTGTCAAAGTAGAGTGGCACATCGTGAAAAGGCAGCTGTAATGCGAAAATGGCTTGCTCTCGTGAAACGTGGTATCGTTCCATCATTGCCTTGATGCGCTCTCTGTTTTCGGGAAACTCCACAACCATATCGGCAATCACCTGTACACTAAAGCCTATCTTCTCACAACATTTTGCACTTTCAATTACCTTATCCAAAAACTCTGGCGTTACCTCTTCTGTAACCGTACTCGGGGTGTCTAATCCCCGAAATCTTGATTCTGCATATAGTTTCATGATGTCAATATTGTATGTTAATATGATGTAATGATGTCATTATCTTCAACGCGTAAATTGCGCATAATAAACTCGCGACGTTCTGGAGTATTCTCACCCATATAGAATGAAAGGATGCTTTGGGCATCGAAGTCTTTGGGAAGTATAACAGGGTCGAGTCGCATGTCTTTGCCTATAAAAGTCTTAAACTCCTCAGGAGAAATCTCTCCTAGACCCTTGAATCGGGTAATCTCAGCATTGGGAGTATTTTGAATAGCTGCGATGCGCTCCTCATTGGTATAACAATAGGTATTCTTTTGCTTGTTACGTACACGGAAAAGAGGGGTTTGTAAGATGAATACATGGCCTGTCCGAATGAGCTCGGGATAAAAACGAAGGAAGAATGTAAGAAGGAGTAGCCGGATATGCAGACCATCAACATCTGCGTCAGTGGCTATGACAACTTTATTGTATCGCAGATTCTCTATGCCGTCATAAACGGCAAGAGCATTGTGCAGGAGAAGAAGTTCCTTGTTGTTGAAAATATCCTCTATGGTTTTCAGATTATAGGTATTCTTGGTTTTTCCTCGTAAAGAGAAAACTGCCTGAGTGTTGACATCACGGCTTTGGGTGATAGAACCAGAAGCCGATTCACCCTCGGTAATGAAGATGGTGCTCTCTAAACGTAGGGCGTGATGGGTGTTGTAATGTATGTGACAGTCGCGTAGTTTGTTGTTGTTTAGAGCGATTCTTTTACTATTTTCTTTTGCAACCTTTTTAATATCCAAGATTTGCCTGCGCTCCTTCTCGTTGGCAGTAATTTTTTGAAGGAGTGCATTAGCGGTCTCGTTGTGGATATGAAGATAGTTGTCAAGGTTGCGTTTGAGAATATCATACACATAGGTTTTCAACGGAGGACTATCGTTGCTTCCATCGACCTTGTTGGGCTCGAGGTGTGTGGAACCTAATTTGGTTTTGGTTTGTGCCTCAAAGACGGGTTCTTGGATACGTACACATAGGGCACAGACGAGCCCTTGACGGATGACTTCGGGCGAGTAGTCTTTCTTAATAAAATCTTTCACCACACGGGCGTAAGCCTCTCGGAAGGCACTCTGGTGGGTGCCTCCCTCTGTAGTGTGCTGTCCGTTGACAAATGAGTAGTAATAATCATTACTTTGCCCGTTGATATGAGTGAAAGCGGCTTCAAAATCGCCCTCCTTGATATGAATGATGGGATATAGCGGTGTCGACTGAAGGTTGTTCTCCAACAGATCTAATAGTCCGTTCTTTGAGTAATAGCGACAACCATTATAGAAAATAGTGAGACCGCCGTTAAGGTAACAGTAGTACCTGATACGCCTTTCAATATGCTCCTCGACAAAGTAATAGTCGCCAAATAGTTTTCGGTCAGGGATGAATTCAACAAGTGTTCCAGATTCGGTATTCGTGGTGGGAACGATGCCGCTGTCACTGACAAGATTTCCATCAGCGAATTGTGCGCAGCGAGTCATACCATCTCGGAACGACTGCACTTTGAAGTAACTACTAAGGGCATTTACTGCTTTGATACCTACTCCGTTTAATCCAATAGACTTCTTGAAAACCTTGCTGTCATATCTGGCACCTGTATTGAGCTTTGAAATTGCATCAACAAGTTTGCCTAATGGAATACCACGACCGTAGTCACGTATGCTAACACGCCGCTCGTTAAGGTTAATAGTCATATCAATCTTTTTCCCGAATCCCGATGTAAACTCGTCAATAGAATTGTCCATCACCTCCTTGATTAGAACGTAGATTCCGTCGTCGTGGGATGAACCGTCACCGAGCTTACCTATATACATACCTGGACGGAGACGAATATGTTCCATATCTTCAAGATGGACTATGGTATCATCATTATACTCAATAGCAGAGAGGCTGTCAGGCTGTTCCATAATGATGTTACGTATGTGTCTGTATTTCGAGATGCAAAAATACAAAA
>JAFZVY010000096.1 GCA_017617575.1 Bacteroidaceae bacterium
CGCTTACACTCTTGGTGCTCTCGTACTCATCATCGTAGGCTTCATCGCCCACATCGTTCTTAATAAGAAGTACGTAGGCTAATAACAAGAATTGAACGAAAACAGAACAAAAGCGGCAACACTCAGCGAGTGTTGCCGCTTTTTATTTGTTATAAGTGAAAAGTGAAGAGTGAAAAATATTTTTTACCAAAGTCGAAAAAACTCTATACGAGTAGTTCCGTAATATGCGAGCTATCCGCGATAGTAGTAATTACTATTTTTCACTCTTCACTTAACTATTCCTCATTCTCCTCCTTGCCTCCGATTACGAGCTTGTAGCCCTTGCCGTGGACATTGATAATCTCTACGGTTGGGTCTTTCTTGAGTAATTTGCGGAGCTTGGTGATGTACACGTCCATTGAGCGAGCGTTGAAGTAGTTGTCGTCAGCCCAGATGGTCTTGAGGGCGATGTCACGCTGGAGGAGACCATTGGTCTTGTTGCTGAGGAGTGTGAGAAGCTCTGCTTCCTTGGTAGTGAGCTTTGTCTGGAAGTCACCAAGGGTGAGAATCTGCTTCTGTATGTCGAATGTGAAGCCTCCAATCTTGCGTATGTTCTGGTCAACGTTCTTCTTGCCGCGAACACGACGGAGGATAGCCTCGATACGATAAACGACTTCTTCCATTGAGAATGGCTTCGTGATGTAGTCGTCGGCACCAAGTTCAAATCCTTCCTTCACGTCATCCTTGAGGTTCTTAGCTGTAAGGAACATGAAAGGAGTGTCGGAGTTAATCTCCTGAATCTTCTTGGCGAGTGTGAAACCATCCATCTTTGGCATCATCACGTCGAGGATGCAAAGGTCGTAGTTTCCGCAGCAGAATGTGTCAAGACCTTCTTCGCCATCAGCACAAAGGTCAACTCTGTAGTCTTTTGCCTCAAGATATTCCCTGAGAAGCATTCCGAGGTTCTCGTCATCTTCGCAAAGCAAGATGTTGACGGTTGTTTTTTCTTCAAGTTCTGAAATCATAGTCGTACTTATTTAGTTTAATTCTTAATTCGTAATTCATAATTCACAATTCATAGTTTATAATTTTGAATTCTGAATTTTTAACTTTTAATTTTTAATTTTTAATTCTCCTGCGGCATCTTGATGATGAACTTTGTGCCTATGCCAAGTTCACTTTCAGCATATATCGAGCCATTGTGGTCATTGATAATCTTCTTCACGTAGGCAAGTCCGAGACCGAAACCTTTCACGTCGTGAACGTTGCCTGTGTGTACTCGGTAGAACTTCTCGAATATCTTCTTGAGGTCCTCCTTCTTTATACCTATTCCGTTGTCCTGAATGGAGATGAATAGGTGGTTGTTCTCGTTCCAGGTGCTCACCTTCAGTTCAAGCTGGGCGTCGCTCTTGTATTTGACAGCATTGTCCATGAGGTTGAAGATAACATTCGTGAAGTGCATGTCGTCCACGCTTATTATCGGGTCTTCTGCCTTTAGGTCGGTGATTATCTTACCGCCATGTTTCTCTACCTTGAGGGCAAATGTGTGAACCACGCCAGCTATGAGTTCGTTGATGTCCACCTCCCTTGGTCTCAGGTTTGCTTTCTGATTCTCGTAGAGTGAAAGCTGGAGCACCTTCTCTACTTGGAATCGGAGTCGCTTCGTCTCGTCCATTATCGTTGTGGTGAGGCGTTTCATCATCTGTGGCGACTTCTTTACAGAGTCATCTGCAAGCATCTGTGCTGCAAGTGATATTGAACTGATAGGCGTCTTGAACTCATGCGTCATGTTGTTGATGAAGTCATTCTTCACTTCCGTCAGCTTTTTCTGCCTAAACACGAGGACGAGCGTTGTCACAAACGTGATGAGCAGGATGATGGTGAAGAGGAATGGAGGGAACATGAATCCGAGAACCTTGGACAAAGGCTTGCTTTCCTCTGGGAAGTGAACCTTCAGCACTCCCATCTTCTGCACTGGGTCATTCTTGAAGAGTGTCTCCGTATGGCAGTATTGCTCACCCTCTGGGTCGTAGTCCTGACATCTGTATATTTCCCTTCCGCTACTTGTGACCACTCGAAAATGGAAATCGAGGTCGATGCCATTGTTCATAAGCTCCGTTCTCAACAACTCGTCAAGCTCGTTGAAGTCTATGCGCTGTTGCAAGGGACGGTCGCTCGCTGTATATAATATAGTATATATAATGTCGTCGAGTAACTTTCGCTCGTAGGCGTATCGTCTCGCCATAATCTCCTGAAGGGAACGTACCCTGTCCGCATTCACGTCATTCTTCTTCGTGAAATACTTGTCAGAGATGTTGGTATTGGTTGTCGATGTGAGTATTCCGCCAGAGTCAATGGAGTGGGGTGTTGTCTTCCTGGTTGTCTTGTTGAGGGAGTCAACATTTATAATAGGATTGCTCTGACCTGTTTTGTTTATGTTTCCGAGTCCTTCCTCAAGATATCGTTTTGCCTCTGCTATCTCCAACTCGTGGGCTACGGTATAGAGACTTCGGTTCACCGACTCCTCGAAATGAAGGCGTCGAGTGTCGAGCAATTCCTTCATGTATCTCATCTGCAAGAGAAGAAGACTCGCAAAGGAGATACCCATAAGGATTGATAATATGGCTATTGTTGATTTTTTCATCTGTATGTTTTGTTGTCGAGTGCAAATTAACGCAAAAGTGTTAATATGTGAGGGCGAAATTTACATAAATAATAAAAAAAGTCCGCATTTTTATGCGGACTTTAATGAAATTACACAAATTACTTGTTAAATTGTTAACTATGTAAGCAGAAAGCTATTCTTCATCTTTGCTTGCTTCCTCAAACTCTTTCATGAGTTTCTGCTGGATGTCAGTAGGAACAAGCTCGTATGAAGCGAACTTCATGATGAAGCTTGCACGTCCACCAGTGATGGAAGAAAGCGTAGTAGAGTAGTTAGAGAGTGACTTGAGAGGAACCTTTGCAATAAGTTTCTCGTATCCGCTCTCGCTTTCTGAACCGATAATCATACCACGACGGCCTTGGAGGTCACTCATCACGTCACCCATCTTGTCACCAGGAACGAATATCTCTACATCGTATATTGGCTCAAGTAACTTTGGACCTGCCTCCTTGAACGCATCTGAGAATGCGTGACGGGCAGCAAGCATGAATGAAAGCTCGTTAGAGTCAACTGGGTGCATCTTACCGTCATATACGATGACGCGTACGTCGCGGGCGTAACTACCAGAGATAGGACCTTGCTCCATGCGGCTGAGGATACCCTTGAGGATGGCTGGCATGAAACGCTTGTCGATGGCACCACCGACAACAGAGTCGATGAACACTACCTTGCCGCCCCATTCGAGGTCAACTTCTTCCTTGCCCTTTGGAGTAATCTTGAACTCCTGACCGCCAAACTTATATGATGTTGGCTCTGGCATGCCCTCGTAGTAAGGCTCGACGATAAGGTGTACCTCACCAAACTGACCAGCACCACCTGACTGCTTCTTGTGACGGTAGTCGGCACGTGCAGCCTTTGTGATTGTCTCGCGATAAGGAATCTTAGGTTCCTCAAACACTACGTTTATCTTCTCGTTGTTCTCAAGGCGCCACTTGAGTGTGCGGAGGTGGAACTCACCCTGTCCCTTGATGATTGTCTGCTTCAGTTCCTTGCTCTGCTCAAGAATCCATGTTGGGTCTTCCTGTGCCATCTTCTGGATGGCAGCAATCATCTTCTCTGAGTCAGCCTCGTTCTCTGCCTTGATAGAACGTATATACTTAGGATTAGGATACTTCACGAAGTTGAAGCGGTGGTCACAGTCCTTGCCCACGAGAGTGTTACCCGTGCGTACGTCCTTGAGCTTGACCGTACAACCGATATCACCAGCTACGAGTTCCTCCACCTTCTCACGGTTAGCACCTGCGCATACGAACAACTGTGCCATGCGTTCCTTGCTTCCGCGGTCGCTGTTTGTGAGGTCGTCGCCTTCGTGTACCTTACCTGACATCACCTTGAAATACTGCACACCACCGATGTGTGGCTCGTTTGCAGTCTTGAAGAAGTAGAGTGATGTAGGAGCGTTAGGGTCTGGGTTCACAGCCTCGCCACGTGTGTTGTGAACCTGTGGCATCTCGTCAACGAATGGAACGACGTTACCGAGGAACTCCATAAGTCGGCGAACACCCATATCTTTAACGGCGCATACACAGAATACTGGGAACATGCTACGTGCAGCAAGACCCTTGCGTATTCCTTCGCGCATCTCGTCTTCAGTCAATGATTCTGTCTCGAAGAACTTCTCCATGAGAGTCTCGTCGTTTTCGGCAGCAGCCTCCACGAGAGCCTTGTGCATCTCCTTTGCCTTCTCCATCTGGTCGGCAGGAATTTCTTCGATGATAGGAGCACCACCCTCAGGCTTCCATGAATACTTCTTCATGAGGAGCACGTCGATGAGGGCGTTGAAGTCTGGTCCCTCATTGAGAGGGTACTGGATAGGTATAACCTTAGGGCCGTATATCTCTGTCAAGCGCTCAAGAACATTATTATAGTCGCACTTTTCAGAATCGAGTTGGTTAACAAGGAATATAACAGGCTTGCCCAGTTTCTCTGTGTATCGGAAATGGTTTTGCGTACCTACCTCAGGTCCATACTGACCATTGAGGAGTAGGACAGCAGTGTCTGTTACATTGAGAGCAGTCATTGCCGAACCCACGAAGTCGTCAGCTCCAGGGCAGTCAATGATGTTAAGTTTCTTGCCATTCCATTCCACGTGATAGACAGTAGAGAATACGCTGTATCCATACTCCTGCTCCACAGGGAAATAATCACTCACTGTGTTTTTTGCTGTAATACGACCACGTCGGCTGATTATACCTGCCTCATAGAGGAGTGACTCTGTGAGCGTGGTCTTACCTGACCCGTCATTGCCAAGGAGTGCAATGTTCTTGATCTCGTTAGTCTGATATACTTTCATAATAGGTTGTGTTTTTTTTAGGCGTATCTAAGAATTTGCTGTAACATTCAATGGTATTACTGATGTCTTTACCTAATTATTAGAATATGCCATTAAGGTTTAGTAAATGTAGGGTGAAGCATCTCACCCTTGTTGAAATCGGGCGCAAATTACATAAAAAGCAAGAAACGCAATACGGAAAAAATATGTTGTACAACATTTTGTCATATTTTATGCTTTTTTCTCCATTCATGTCTTTACATATTCCCTTATGTTTCCCTTAGTTTTCTGTACGATTCTGTACAGATTTGTACAGAAAGGTAAGGGAAATGTAAGGTTGTGATAATTACCTTATATATTTGATGACAGATACACCCATATATCTTGACTGACAGATATACGTCAGACAATAGAAAGATATGGGCGTCTTTTTATTTAACTTTTTCCGTATTCATATTATATTCTCATGTTTTTATGCTATTTTTGTGCTTGTTTTCGTTTGCAGAAAGGCGGCATGATTGTGTTGCCTTTCCGCAATAACTAAAGAACTTGAATACTTACGAACTCAAAAACTCAAGGAATGTCAGGAATATACGTACATATACCTTTTTGCAAGTCACGTTGCATATATTGTGGATTCTATTCCACTACTCAGTTGGCAAGGAGTGGGGAGTATGTTGATGCAGTGTGTCGTGAACTGGCGCAGGCAGACTGGAAATATAAGGATGTATCTACCATATACTTTGGTGGTGGTACTCCGTCACAGTTGCCTGTAGCTTCGATAGGTAAGATTTTGGATGCTATATATAAAAGGTGTGATGTGGCTGAGGATGTGGAGATAACCGTGGAGGGTAATCCTGACGATATGACTCCAGAGTTCTTTGCCGAGTTGCGAGGGCTTGGCGTGAACAGGTTGAGTATGGGAGTGCAGTCGTTTGATGACTCGCGTCTTGCTTTCCTGCGCCGTCGTCACAGTTCGGCTCAGGCTTTGCGTGCGGTGGCAGATGCCAAGGCGGCAGGATTTGGTAACATAAGCATTGACCTTATGTTTGGTTTCCCAAATCAGACGCTTGACGAATGGAAGCGTGACGTGGATAAGGCTCTCACGCTTGACGTTCAGCATCTATCTGCCTATTCCTTGATGTATGAGGAGGGTACTGCATTATGCAAGATGCTTGAGGATGGTAAGATAAGTGAGGTGACGGACGAGGCGTCACTGAGTATGTATGAGTATCTTATGGATGCCTTGTGGTCGGCAGGCTTTGAGCATTATGAGATATCGAACTTTGCGAAGCCAGGATATCGCTCTCGTCATAACTCCAGTTACTGGCAGGGCATTCCTTACCTTGGTCTTGGTGCTGGTGCCCACTCGTATGACGGGGGGAGGCGTTGGTACAATCCAGATTCGCTTGCTGAATATATAGAAGGTGTAGGCAATGACGTGGATGTGCGTGAATATGAGACGCTGACTGATTCCGAGCGTTATGATGAATATGTGATGACTGGTCTGCGTACTTGTGATGGCGTTGATTTGGATGCTCTTAGGACTCTCTTTGGCGATGCCAGTTATGAGTATTGCATGCGTAATGCAAAGCCGCATCTTGATGCAGGAAGGATGATAGTGGAAGGTTCGCGCATGCGCCTCACACGTTCAGGTCTTTTCGTGTCAAATGATGTCATGAGTGATTTGATGAACACGGAAGGTGTCTGAAGCTGGTTCTACATATATAGGAAAGTAGATTTAGTACACAATGTCAGCGTGTAATATGCAATTTGTACTACATAAATAGATGCGTAATTTCTATTTGTTTGTCTTATTTTGGTAAATTGTACATTTTTTTAGTGTCATATTAACAAAATTTACAATGTTGTGTGTACGCAAACCGAAAAAGTACGTAACTTTGCATCGGTTTTGAAAAAGCAATAGATTGTTTAACATTTAAAAAGTAAAAGAAAAATGAAGAAGTTGGTTTTCATGTTTGCTGCTGTTGTAGCAATGTCATTCGCATCATGTGGTAACGGTACAGACAACGCTGCTGCTAATGATTCAGATTCAGTTGTAGTTGAGACTGTTGATACAGTTGACACTTGCGCTGCTGATACTGCTGCTGCTGACACAGTTGTTGCTGAATAATTAAAGCAAACAGACAGCTTTTCCAGTTCTCAGAACTGAAAAAACGAATAAAGGGTGTATCTCAGATACACCCTTCTTTTTTGTATATATGCGTTAGTGTTGATGTGGTTTTTTGTATATGCGTTAACCCTTCTTCTTTTGTATATATGTTAACCTTGATTTCTTATATATATACGTTAGCTTTGACGAGGATACCCAGCCGTCATGCTGGGTACCGTGACTGGGCATAATGCTGTTGTACGGTTATGCTGTACATCATGCAGTGAGGCCGTTGGCATTTGCGAGCTTGCGGAGGTTGTTGATGGCATAGTGCATCCTGCCAAGTGCGGTATTTATGCTTATGTCAAGTCTTTCAGCAATCTCCTTGAAGGATAGCTCCTCGTAAATGCGTAGACGGATAATGTCCTGCTGGTTGGCAGGCAAGAGGGTAGTGAGGTACTCAATATCAGATACTGTCTGCTCATTGATGATTTCCAGTTCGCGGTTCTCGTTGATGGCTACGCTACTATCATTAAGGTAGTTGACGTCCTCATCGTCGGAAGATACTACCGTGGGGATGGTAAGAAGGTGGCGTGCACGGTCAAGCATGTGGTTGCGAGCCACACGTATCACCCATTGCAGGAACTTGCCGTTGCCTGTGTATTTGCCAGAGCGTAGGCTCACGATGACCTTGATGAAGACATCCTGAAAGATATCTTCAGCGAGTTCTTGCTTCTTGACTGAAATAAGGATATATTCAAATACCTTACTCTGATAACGGTTTAACAATTCGTCAAACGCTTCGTCATTGCCATTAATGTAGAGCGATACCAACATGTCGTCGGTATAATCATTCAATCCGTTCATTATGCTTAAATGTTTTTGATTCAGCGTAATGTCTTTTCGATAGGCAATGTATTTTTATTAAGTGAGTAAAATATTTTATTGAAATCGGTTGCAAAGAAAATACTTTTAAACCAAAAATGCAACTCTTTTGGCTTGTTTTTTACCAAAAGAGGTGCATTTTTTGTCTTGTTCGCCCTTTTCCTTGGCTTATTTGGGCTTTTTTGCCTGCCTTTCCCGAACTCCGTGCTGGGACTTTCGCCAAAGATGGCGAAAGATAAGAGAGTGCGAAGAGGGTATAAAGAGGGTGCGAAGAGAGTATAAAGAGAGAGCGAAGAGAGTGGGAGAGTGTACTAAGAATGGATAAAGAATGTACTAAGAAAGTGCGGGATGCTTTATTCAAACATCATGCCGTCAGTGACCTTGAAGCCGCGAAGGAGGTCGGCAACAGGCATGCGCTTCTTTCCTTCAAGCTGGAGAACATTGACGTTGATATATCCGTTCTGAGTGGCAACCTTGAAGGTACTCTTGCCGTCTGAGACGATAGTGCCGCATGGGAGTGAGTGGGAGCTTATCTCCTTCTCAGTCTTGTATATCTTAACTGACTTGCCGTTGAGCATTGTCCAAGCAGCTGGATAAGGACTGAGGCCGCGCACGAAGTCATATACCTTCTTCGTTGGCTGGTTCCAGTCGATGCGGCATGTCTCGCGGAATATCTTTGGAGCAGGTGCAAAGGAGTCTTCCTTTACTCCGTCCTTGAGCCATTCGTCCTGTGGAGTGGTAGTGAATGTGCCGTCAATGATGCTGTCAACGGTCTTGACTACAAGTTCGCCACTAAGAGCCATGAGGCGGTCGTGGACAATCTCCACGTTGTCCGTGTCGGCAATAGGTATGCGTACTTGGTCGATGATGTCGCCTGTGTCAATATCGTGTTTGAGCATGAAGGTGGTCATACCTGTCTCTGTCTCGCCATTGATGACTGCCCAGTTGATAGGGGCTGCTCCGCGGTACTTAGGGAGAAGGGATGCGTGTGCGTTGAATGTGCCGTACTTAGGCATGCTCCATACTATCTCCGGAAGCATACGGAATGCCACGACAATCTGGAGGTCTGCGTTGAGGCTGCGGAGTTCATCTACGAACTCTGGATCCTTGAGCTTGACAGGTTGCATGACCTTGAGGCCATGCTCCAAGGCGTACTGCTTGACTGGGCTTGGCTGGAGCGTGTCCTGATGTCTTCCCATTGGCTTGTCAGGCATGGTAATAACTCCTACTATATTATATCCTCCCTCAACGAGGACCTTGAGTCCCTCGACTGCGAAGTCGGGAGTTCCCATATATACTATTCTGAAATCCTTTTTGTTCATATTGTAATGCCCCCGCCCCCTGAAGGGGCTGCCATTCGGATAGGGGGAGATGGCCGTGAGTGGTTATTATTGGGCTTTCGCCAAGGACGGCGAAAGGGAATGCTTGCTTTCTGTGGTGCTTTCGCCAAGGATGGCGAAAGGTGGCGAAAGGACTATTCCTGACTGAAGTCGCGGAGTGTCTTGCGGTAGCTCTGGAACATTCCTGAACGGGAGATGAAGCCGAGGTATTTGTTGTCTTCGTCTACGACTGGGAGGTTCCATGCGTTGGTCTCCTCAAACTTCTTGGTCACGAGGTCGAGTGCATCATTGATGCGGACAAGGGCTGGAGGAGCCTTCATGAACATGCTTACCGTGTATTTGTGGTACAGTTCTGGACGGAACATGTAGTTGCGAACGGAGTCAAGCGAGACAACTCCGAGGAAAGTGTTGTCCTTATCCACCACAGGGAATATGTTACGATGCGACTTGCTGATGATGATGGTGAACTTGCTAAGGTCCATGTCTGCCTCTGCCTTCTTGTAGTCCTTCTCGATGAGCGAGGAGAGGTTGAGGAGAGTGAGGATAGCCTTGTCCTTATCGTGTGTGAGGAGTTGTCCCCTACGTGCAAGTCTGTATGCGTATATGCTATGTGGCTCAAAGATGACGATGGTGAGGTAGGCGATGCAAGACACTATCATGAGTGGCACGAAGAGCTTGTAGCCACCCGTAAGCTCTGCTATGAGGAAGATACCCGTGAGCGGAGCGTGCATCACACCAGACATGAGTCCTGCCATGCCGTAGAGTCCGCAGTTGCGTGAGGTGAGGTAGAAGCTGTCGCCCAGTTGCAAGCCGAAGCTGTCGTCCCAGATGTGTGCAAAGATGAATCCAGTTATGCAGCCAAGGAAGAGGCTTGGTGCAAATGTTCCACCACATCCTCCACCACCGTTGGTTGCCGTGGTGGCAAACACCTTCAATAGGAGCACAAGTCCGAGGTATATGAGTAGGTTGCTGTCATTGCCATAGAACAGGGAACCTGACATTATCTCGCCTGCAGGTGCATCGTTGATGAGCTGGTTAATGACGTCGTAGCCTTCACCGTACATGGCAGGGAAGAAGAATATGAGCGAGCCGAGTACCGTGGCGCCAAGCAGGAACTTGTAGCGTTTCTTGGTCAGCTTGCCAAAGATACCTTCAAACCAGTTCATGGCACGTGTGAAGTATAGGGAGACGAGTCCGCAGCATATACCGAGGATGATACATCCTGGCACAATGTCGATGGTGAATCCCTTATATAGACTGAAGTCGAACTGTGGGTCTGTGCCGTAGTAGGCGTATGATATGCATACGGACGTGAGGCTTGTCACGAGGAGTGGGAGGAGCGAAGCCATGTTTAGCTCAAGCATCAATACCTCAAGCACGAACATGAGTCCTGCAATAGGCGCCTTGAAGACTGCGCTTACCGCACCAGCAGCACCGCATCCCACGAGGAGCATGATGTTGTTAGGCGTAAGGTGGAATCGCTTACCGAAGTCTGAACCCCAAGCCGAGCCTGTAAGTACGATAGGTGCCTCTGCTCCCACGGAACCACCGAAGCCGATGGTTATGGCTGAGGCTATGATGCTTGACCAGCGGTTGTGTGACTTGATGCGTGAGCGACCTCTCGACATGGCGTATAGTATCTTCGTCACTCCGTGGCTTATGTCGCCCCGTACGATGTACTTGACGAACAGCATAGTTATCAAGATACCAGAGGCTGGGTACACGAGGTAGAGCCAGTTGACATCCTGTGGCAGGAAGCCTGAGGTGAGAAGGTGCTTAATCTCCTCGATGAGCGTCTTGAGGACAATGGCCGTGAGTCCGGTACATACGCCAACAAAGAGGCTCAGGAGCAACATGATGTGCTTTGGGCTTCTGTGTGCCTTCAGTTTCTCTGTGACGAAATTGAGGAAGGTTATCTCCTTCCTCCTGAAGTGTATGGTGTTGAGGAAATGGCGCTTGCTCACTGTGGTGGTTGGTTTTTATTGGGAGTTAATAGGAGTAAAAGGGAGTAAAGAGGAGTAAAAGGACGATAGTCTGTTGCTGCTATTGGACGAACAATCATTCGTCTCTTTACTCCTTTTTACTTCTCTTTACTCCGAGATTAAAGTGTAAAGAGAAAAGAATCATTCACGAATAATCGTGAACTCTCCGTTTGGCTTAATCTTGATGATGCTTGATGGCTTATGCTTCTCCTTGCATCGCTGGTTGTAGCGGACAACATAGTCCACGGCTTCCTTTATCTCGTCGCTTATGGCGTCGAAGGTCTGGGCTGTTGGCTCGCCGCTTATGTTGGCGCTTGTGGATACGATAGGCTTCTGGAAACGGAAGCAGAGTTCCTTGCTGAACTCTTCCTTCGTGATGCGGATGCCCACGCTGCCATCCTCTGCGAGGAGGTTAGGAGCAAGTCCTGTGGCATTGTCGAAGATGACGGTGAGTGGCTTGTCCGAAAGCTCTATCATGTCCCAAGTGACGTCTGCCACGTTGCGTACGTATCGTGTGAGTCGTGCGTCAGAGTCAACGAGGCAGATGAGTGCCTTGCTGTCTGCGCGTCTCTTTATCTCGTAAACCTTCTTTACTGCTTCTGGGTTTGTTGCGTCGCAACCGATACCCCATATTGTGTCAGTAGGGTAGAGTATCACTCCACCTGCCTTCAGTACTTCTACTGCTTTCTTTACTTCGTCTTGTAGCATAAAGCCCCCCGACCCCCGAAGGGGGCGGCCATTCGGATAGGGGTGGTGGCCTATTAAGTTGTTGTTATTCTATTGAGGCTCTTGCCTCTAATTCTTTGCGTATCGTTGACACGACAGAGTCGATGTCTCCTATCAGTGTCTGAATTTGTCCCCAAGTTGCTTATTGCATAAGCGACTCCATAATATGCTCTCGGCCTCCGTACAATACTTGCGGTTCTCTTTTGAGAAACGTCGAAGTAATGTATAGTTTGCTTCATTTGCTGTTTCGTATCCGTACTTCATACTTATGAAATCATTGAATGGAAAACAAAACGTTGTGTCCCGGATGGCCGCCCCCTTCGGGGGTCGGGGGGCTAAAACTCACTTGTGAAATGGAATTTTATTTTCTCGAAATCCTGCTGCGCCATTGAGAGAACGTAACCGGAGTCAGCAAGGAAGACGTCGCGACCTTCACGGTCCTTAGCCATGTACTGGTACTTGCGCTTCTTGAAGGCCTCAAGCTCTGCCTCGTCCTCGCTCTCTATCCAGCATGCCTTGTAGAGGCTGACTGGCTCCCAGCGGCACTTGGCGTTGTACTCGTTCTCAAGGCGGTACTGGATGACCTCGAACTGGAGCTGTCCTACCGTTCCGATAATCTTGCGGCCGTTGAACTGGTTGACGAACAACTGGGCTACACCTTCGTCCATCAACTGGTTGATGCCCTTCTCAAGCTGCTTTGTCTTCATTGGGTCGGCATTCTCGATGTACTTGAACATCTCTGGTGAGAATGAAGGGAGTCCCTTGAAGTGGAGCTGCTCGCCCTCGGTGAGGGTGTCGCCTATCTTGAATATGCCGTTGTCAGGAAGACCTACGATGTCGCCTGGGTAAGCCTCGTCGATGGTTGACTTCTTCTGTGCCATGAACTGTGTAGGGCTTGAGAAGCGTACCGTCTTGCCGTTGCGCACGTGGAGGTAAGGGGCGTTGCGCACGAACTTACCTGAACATACCTTGCAGAAGGCTGTACAAGAGCGGTGGTTAGGGTCGATGTTGGCTGTTATCTTGAAGATGAAGCCTGTGAACTTTGGTTCCTCTGGCTTCACGATGCGTTCCTCTGCAGTCGTTGGGCGTGGGTTAGGCGCTATCTCCACGAAGCAGTCGAGAAGCTCCTGCACACCGAAGTTGTTGAGGGCTGAACCGAAGAACACTGGTGCTATCTCTGCATCGAGGTACTTCTGTACGTCGAATGTGTCGTACACACCATCAATCATTTCGAGGTCTTCGCGAAGCTTCTCTGCATCCTCTTCGCCCACACGCTCGTCGAGTTCCTTTGAATTGATATCTACGGCAACCTTCTCTGTCACCACCTGCTTGTTAGGAGTGAAGAGGTTGAGGTTGTTCTCGTATATGTTGTACACGCCCTTGAACCTTGCGCCTTGGTTGATAGGCCAAGAGAGTGGGCGAACCTTAATCTGAAGCTCGTTCTCCACCTCGTCGAGGAGGTCGAATGGGTCTTTGCCCTCACGGTCCATCTTGTTGATGAACACGATGACTGGTGTCTTGCGCATGCGGCAGACTGTCATCAGCTTTCTTGTCTGTGCCTCCACACCCTTGGCACCATCGATGACGATGATGGCAGAGTCAACGGCAGTAAGTGTACGGAAAGTGTCCTCGGCGAAGTCCTGGTGTCCAGGAGTGTCGAGGATGTTGACCTTATAGAGTCCAGCTTCGCCTGATGGTGCTTCCTTGCCAGCTGGTGTGTAGTCAAATTCCATCACGGAGGTGCTGACTGAGATACCACGCTGCTTCTCTATTTCCATCCAGTCGGAAGTGGCTGATTTCTTTATCTTGTTTGATTTTACGGCACCGGCAACTTGTATCTGTCCTCCGAAAAGCAGGAGCTTTTCTGTCAATGTAGTCTTACCGGCATCTGGGTGCGAGATAATCGCAAATGTACGTCTTCTGTCTATTTCGTTCATAAACTATCCTGTAAATTTGGTGCAAAGGTACGCTTTTGCGAGGGAAATACAAAATAAAACCATGGAAAACAGCGCTCCCTCCCCCTTGGGGAGGGCTGGGGTGGGTCATTGCCTCTACCTTTCCACCACTTCCGTCTTGTGCAGTGTCAGCCCACGCTTGCGCAGACTCTCTGAGAACTTGGGTTGGCACACGGCCTTCACCCTGACCGTCAGTCCTGCTTTCTGCACGAGGTCGGAGGCATTGTCGAGTGTCAGCTCCGTGATGTCTGGGTCAAGCTCCTGCGCCTTCTGGAGGTTGATGCTGCCGCCGTCCACTTGCACGTCGGGATACAGGCGCATTGCCACGTCGTTGCCGTTCTTCAGGTGTACGGCAAAGCCCATGGACATGAGGTTGAGAGCCGCCTCGCAGAAGTTGTCGAGCACCGACTTTGCCACCTGCTCCGGTATCAATGGGTTGAGATGGCTTATCTCCTTTGCAAGTGCACTCTCATCGCAAGCCTTGACGACTTGCTTTACCGTGATACTCTTGCCACTCATGTTTACGTTCTCAACTTCTTTGTTCAAGCGTATTTTATATTTAATCATGGCTTATGTGCGATTGCCTATACGTCGCGAGGTTCAATAGGAGTACGTTTTGGTTGTTCTATTATGATTGTTTAGGCAACTATTACTAGTATTCGTTCAAACGAAATCTAGATTTCGTTATGAACCAAATCTAGAATTCGTTTTAATCAAAATCTAGATTTCGTTGCCTGTCCATTTGGATTCGTGTGCTAAGATACTACCTAATTGTCATACCGCCAAGACCGTGGGAGTTAAAAAATGTATTTTCGCATCTTCTTTTGTGATTTATACATATCTTTGCCGCGTTTCTGATAAAACAAGACTTTAATAATAACTCTAATTCATCTAATAAAAAACACCTTTGAATGCAATCACAAGAAAGCAAAAACTCGCTCAGTATCACTACTGAACGAGATTTTGCGTTATCCTAAAAACAAAGAAAAAACCAATGTTAAACCTTAAAGTAAATTAACCTAAGTTATAAACCAACATTCTTAATGGAAACTGTTATCTTCGATATTTTACAAGATCACATTCGATAATGCGAAGCTCGCCCTTGACACGGTCACTGCCCGGTGTCTTGTAGAGGTCAAGTTCCGTTGCAGGACCACCTGCAAGTTCCGTCACCTGTCCGAAGGCATCCTTGTCGGAGGCAGTGCCGACCTGACGGATGGTGTAGCGCTTTGCCCTTACGGGATTCTTGATGAAGAGACTGACGTAGCCCAGTGACTTCTCCGTGTTTCCCTCCCACACGATGACATCGTCGGCAAGTACCTGGAGAGGATAGGAACGCTGTCGCCATCCCGTTAGCTTGATACTAATCTCGTCAATCGCCTCAGGTTCGGCAAGCTCGTATGTAATCCAAGCCGTCGAGAGCCTTCCGTCATTCTTCCACTCCGACAGTTCGTTGTCGTCCCAGCTGTTGCCTACCAGCGCGGCATTTGCGCCTGCAGTAGCCGAGGCGATGGCTACGCTATGCTTCCTGTCCGTGTATGAAGGTGTGGACGGTGTCTCTCCTCGGTCAAGCACCGAGTGCAGATGCTCCGATGCTATGTATGTGGACAATCCTTCGTCAATCCTCTCTGCATCAGTGTGCGACGTCCATTCCACAGTGGCATCCTCCATGCCTATGGCATGTGCCGTGAGACGTATTGCACCAGCCTTCGTGGTGGAACGCACAAGGACACGGTTCACTCCTGCCTCGACAGGGAGCGACGTGGCAAGTGCGAAGTTGTCGCCGTCAGTACTTTTGCCCAGACCGCCGCGCCATTCGCCCTCGCCCTCGAGCGACCAGTGTATCATGCGGTTGTCAAGAGGACAACGCCGTCCGTCCTTATCCACAATCTCCACCTGCACCAACGCAATGTCAGAGCCATCGGCACGCATACCTCCGTCAGGATTCTGCATAAGCGTAAGTCGTATATGGTCAGGCTTACCAGCTGTAACATGACTCGCCGTACTCTCTATGGTCTTTCCGTCTGGGGCATATCCCACGGCACGTACCTCACCACTTGCCCATTTTACATTGCGGAAGGTGTGGACAAATGAATATTGCACACTGTCCGAGCGACCAACAAGACTGCCATTCACAAACAGCTCAACTATCGGAGATGTTGATACGACATACACATCCTTGACTGTGCCGTTCTGATAATTCCAGTGACCTATGATATGACTTGCACTATGCTGTACGTCCACCCATGAGTTCCACATCACCTGATTGGCAAAGAAGGCATCCTTCTCTATGCGCATGGCATCCACCACACCGCTCGTTCTATAGTTCATCTCCGAACGGCCATGGGTATTGGTGTCAGAAAAGATTATCTTCACTCCACCCGATGACACCCTTCTTCCCATACCAGGACGGACAACGTAGTAATCATGCCAACGTGCAACCTGTTCTATCGTCAGGTCATCCTGATTACGATTGTATGCCTCAGCCGTAGCACCACGATACAGAGGACCTGCACCCGACTGATGGTAAGGATAGGAATGATTGTCCCAATACATTCTGTACCCCTCATCCCTACAATACTCCATTGCCCACATCGGACGCTTGCCCGACTTGTTGATGTATAGCATCTCGCCGCCGTACTCAGCCTCATCGATGTCGAGCATCTCACGCGAACCTATGGCGCGACCGCCATGTGGGTCGTACTTGTCACGGAGTGCCACAAGCTCCTTCATGTGCTCACGTGATATAGATTCGTTGCCACCCTCATAGAAGAGTATGGACGGATTATTGCGGTTGTATATTATGGCATCACGCATCAATTCCGTACGCTGTGTCCAGTGACGGCCAGTCACATCCTTCTCTGCGTCACCGGCAGGCATCGCTTGTATTAAACCGACACGGTCACATGATTCCACATCCTGACGTGAGGGTGTGACGTGCATCCAGCGTACAAGGTTACCGCCCGACTTAACCATCAGGTCGTTGCTGTAGTCCGACAGCCATGCAGGAACGTCCATTCCCACGCCAGCCCACTCGTTGCTGCTGCGTTGTGCATAGCCATGCACCATGAGGCAACGGTCGTTGAGCCATATCTTGCCTTCGCCGAAACGTGTCTTGCGGAAACCAGTCTTTGTGTTTACTGCATCATCGACCGTTCCATCCACATCAAGCGACGTGCGCACAGTGTATAGATAGCCATAGCCCCACGACCAAAAGTGAACATCATTCATACGCTTCGATGCCGTCAGTATGACGGTGTCGCCAGCCATCACACGCATTGGCTTACTAAAGAAGCGAGCCACACGTCTGCCATCACCATCGAGCACCTCAACACGAAGAGTGACGCGATGAGGTGCAGATGAGGCGTTGATGACCTGCGACTCAACATTGGCAGTCACCTTACGCCTGCTAATATCATAGTCCGAGCCATAGACATACACGCCCGTTGTGCCAAGATTGCTATACAGAGGCAATGTCTGATACACGTCACCGATGACATGAAGCCACACATTCTTAGGCAGACCGCCCATGTTCATGTTGAAGTTCTTGTTGTTCCATTGATACGTGGCAGGAAGCAGGGCATTGTCTGGCAAACCATTGCCATCAGCCACAGCCTCACCTTCGGCACTTATGCCTCTTTCGCGATAAGCCCAATCATTGTCCGTAAGAACTTCCAAGCGATTGTCGCCACCATATATGACATAAGGAGTGAGGTCAAAGCCAAAAGCCATCACACCATTCTCATGAAGTCCTACCCAATGACCGTTGAACCACACCTCAGCTGACTGACGTGCGCCCTCAAACTCAATGAACACACGCTTGCCCTGCCACTCACAAGGTACACGGAATGACTTCACGTAGCGACAAGTGTCAGCAGGTAGGCTTGCTATACCAACACGATAGGCATAATCTTCATTCCATGCACGAGGGAGTGTGACCGTCTCCACCGTACCATGATGATTGATGCACTGCTGTGGATAGTGAATCTGCCAGTTGCCGTTGAAGTTGTACTTTGTTCTTAACTGTGCGGTGATAGTCACCGCACAGCAGAACAAACTGACGATAAAGACAAATGCGCGTCTAATCATACTAATCTTTTGAAGATACCTTTACTTTACCATTAACTATATAAAATACTGATTTATGTCCATTATCAATGCGTCTGCCAGACAGGTCGAAGGTCTCATCCGCATCAGCAGGGCAGTCAGCACCGACAGCGTCTATAGCTGTTGGGTCGGCTACGATGCGTATCTTGCCATCGGAGGTGAGAGTACTGATGTCCCATCTGTAGCCAGGCTTTGGCACTGATGGTTCAAATGTCACATCGCCCGTGAGAGTCATGCTGCCCGTTCCGGTGAACACCGACAAAGCGCAATCGTCAGCATAGGTGTAGTCAGGATTGAGAGCACTGATGACGATGCGAGGCGAAGTGAGCTTCACGCTGCCTGTCACCTTGAAGGCATCAGACGATGTCGATACAGAAGAGGAACGGGTGCGTATGCGGAGGCTTGCGCCTGCATTCAGCGTGAGGTTGCCATTGACAGTAAGAGATCCCACCGCCAATGACGTGCTGCGACCTGCACCGAGTGTACCGCCGTTAGCCACAGTAACGTTCTGCACCTGTCCGCTGCCCTCAAGCGTACCACCAGAGCGGACGCTTATCGTTCCAGTGGTTATCGGTGCCGAAGTGTTCTTTGCCTCCACTGTTCCCTGATAGATATTGAGTGCTCCGGCACTTGCTCCTGTGAGAATGAGCCTTCCGTCGCCGTACTTGTTCATGACTGCCGAGCCATTGAACACACCTGCATACGTTGCGTCAGAACCGAGATAACCCACATTCCACGTACCAGTGGAAAGGGTACAGTCCGATGCGGTGGATGACAACGCACCAATCTTGTGTGTATAGTTACCTTCCGCCTTGTCAGAGCTATAGCCAGCGGCATACACTCCAGCACCGAGCTTGACGGTTGCCTTGGAGAGATCCATCGCCTGGCGCAAGCGCCACTGACCCGATGTGACCTCGTATGTGCCCTCGAACTTAGTACAGTTGGTATATACATCGCCACGGACGTATGGGAAGCTAATCTTATATGTACCCTCGCCAAGGAGCGAACCCTTCACCGTGCATCTGCTACCGGCATTGAAGGTAAGTGTCTTCTTTGCATCAATCGTTATTGCGTTCTGAATGGTTGGCACGGTACTTGACGAGTTATTGTCAAACATACTGATGGTAGAGTTGCCTGTTACATGGATAGGACTTGAAGTCTTACCGAACGTAGTGTTCCATGCTCCCATGGCAAGCGTACCAGACTGCAGTATCGTTCCAGCCCACTGGTTAGTACCAGCGTATGTGATGTTCAACTGTCCGGCACCGCTCTTACGCAGTACGCCATCACCTTTTATAATACCCTTCAGCGCAACGGTTCCCGACGAAATGCTGACAGTAGCCGTATCGGTGAGGGTGATGCCGCGGTTGGTTGCAGCATTAGCATTGTTAATAACAAGCGTTGCCTTGCCGATGCGGAGATTGTCTGCATCAGCCGTAGCAGCACCGAACGGTGAGACATTGCCTGCGTCAGCCAAGTCCTTAACCGTCACCGTGCCTGAGTTAAAGACAGTCGCCCCGGTGTAATCCGACTTGCTGACATTGAGAACAAGTGAGCCGCTGCCGTTCTTCACAAGCATACCCGTTCCGGAGAAACCACCGTTGCCATTGAACGTATAAGTACCGTCTGTATCAATCTCAATACGAGACGTAGGCATAAGCTCATTCACGAGCACTGTCCTTGTCTTAGCCTCATCGCCGAAGTACAAACCGTCCTGCGCTACGAAGGCAGTGGAAGACTCATCCTTCATGAAGTTCTCAGTCTTATAGTTCCAGTTGCCGTCAACGTCGCCTGTCCACTTCACGCCCTGCATTGCCCCACGCTGTTCGTGAATGACAAGCCACACTGCCTTGTCATGACAGACAATATCACATGACAAGCCAACAAGTCCGCGAATGCTC
>JAFZVY010000097.1 GCA_017617575.1 Bacteroidaceae bacterium
CCCCGCCCTGAAAGGGAGGGGTCGGGGGAGGGTCAGGTGGGTCGGGGGAGGGTCCGTCAGTCAGGTGGGTTTGTTATTTCTTAAACAAGAACAAGTCCGTCCATTTATCAACCTTCTTGCGGAAGACTGCACCAGCACCATTCTTCTCAAGCACGCCTTCCATGACGTTCTCGAAGTCCTTACCGTGGAAGAGACGGACATAACGTGTGGCACTATTGTCAAGACGCCATTCAAGTGATACGTCATCTATGAATGAGCCGATACCAGAGCTTTGACTGTTCGCCTTGTTGTCAGACACACGACCACCGATGACAACCGTGAGACGGTCGTTGAAGAATCGCTTACTGAACTTGAACGAGTAATCCGTTCCCGTGTCACCATTCGAGTATGTCGTCTGGTCAATACCGAGGCTGACATCAACAAAGGAGTTGAGAGCCTTGCCTGCAATATTATTTATCTCCGACTGGAGGAATGTGTTGAGCGCATTATTTGCCGTGAGAGTAGATGTGTTGCTGTCCGAGATGTACATACCCGTTGCAAGGAGTGCCACGGCAAGCTTGTTCTTCTCCTCATCCGTGCAAGCCTCAAGTTCACTACGTATAGCACCATCAGTAGGAGCGTCAATAGTAAACGCGAGTCCCATGTTGGAGAGGCTGTTGGTAATCTTCATACCCACATCAAAGACAACGCTTCGTGTTGCGCCGTCGCTTGACACGGCAGCCTTCGTTCTTTCTGTTGCAACGATATTGAGTATTGGATTCATCACGTCACCCGTGAACTCCACATAGCTACCACTCTCGATGGTGAACGTCTTGAGTGGAATGACTGGAAGCGTATATTTCATTTCTCCATCATTAACCGTGAGTCGTCCGAGTACGGAGAACACGCCTTCAGGAGTAGATGTGACGGCAAGCGAACCACCGCCACGCACATATATGTAACTCTGGCGGTCGGCAGAGAACTCGCAGTTAACCTTTGCGCCATCCTCCACGTTGAGGGTTATGTTCATGTCAAGACCCATGATTGACTTGTTGGCATTAGGGTCATCCGCTCCTATTGGCTTTGACAGGTCAACAAAGGTTACGATATCCTCAAGTCGGTCGCCCTGTGAAAGAGGTGTCTCCGTCATTATGTACGTCACGTTAGTTGAACTAAGCACATTGACCATACCACGCACGGAGAGGTCGTTGAGCGTTCCCGACATACGGCAGAAGAAGTCGCCGTAGGCATCACCAAAGAGTACGGACTTGCCTGTACGCTTTGACTCGATGAGCTTGAAGTTCTTTCCGTAGATACCGAGTGATATTCCCATGTTGTCAAGGTCGGCAAAATCAACGCTACCATTGATGGTGATAGGCGTCTTGTCCGCAGCATAGACAGAGAAGCGGTCAAACATGAGCTTGCTGTTCTTGATATTGATGGTATCGTTGGCAAAACCGAGACGAAGTGAATACATGTCACTCCTAAGCTTCACGTCATTAGGCAAGAAAGAACCATTATATATAAGCCTGTCCACAGGTCCGCGCACATTCATCTCACCAGCCACAGTACCGTCAAGGGCTATCAACTGGTCAGGTATGAACGGATTGACAAGTGACACAGGTATGTCGAGGAGAGAGAGTGAAGCGTCAAGCACTCCGTCATTCTCTGCCGTATAAGTACCATTGAGGTAAGCAACGTCAACACCGTTGTAAGCCACCTGACCTTGTACCGTATGCTTCAGCAATCCGTCTGGCTTATAGTCGAAGTCAGCCTCAAGGTCACCCACGTTCATTCCCTCGTATGTGTATTTCTTCACACCAGCCGAACCTCCTACCCAGAAGTTGTCGTCATTCTCATTCTGATTGAACATGGCATCAAGATAGAGAAGACCCGTCATCTTTGGGAGGAAAGGAACGACAGACACAATCTCCGCAAAGTTAAGATTCTGGATGGAAGCATTTGCCCATTGCTTGCGGTAGTTGTTAAGTCCTGCCGTAAGGGCTATGGCGCAACTATCGGAGAGCGACTGCAAGCGCACGTCACAATCTATGTGCTTGTCGGTAAAGAACGTCACATAGTTATTCTCGTTAAGCTGGAACTTGCGGTATGCCAATATTGGCTGTTCAGGGAATAACACAAGAGTCGTAAGAGTGTCAGATGAGCCAAGCTCCTTACCGTACGAACGGAAACCAAGGTCAATACCTTTCTCCTTCTTCTTATTATAGAAGGTGAGGTGAGTCTCCGTAGAACGTGCGGCGAAATATCCGTCAAGGTATGCGCTAAAAGCCTCAAACATAGGCTGGTCGCTACATGACACTCCTGCCTTGTAAGCTATGCGCCTACCCTCCTGATAGATATTGACAAACGAAGTATCGACGCTTATCGTGTCATAGCGCAAGCCATATAGGTGAGCCATTCCGACCACGCCCCTCTCTGGTCCCATGTTCACGTCTGCCATCATGTCCGTGAATGTCACTCCGTATGCATGAAGCACCGTGGCAAGAGGGTTCTGTGTTCCTATCTGAGCGTTAAGGAACAACTCAGGGAAATATGTCTTCAGCTCGTCTATGTTCAGAGCCTTGTCCTTAATCTGCTTCTGCGCCTTGTTGCCAAGCACCACAAACTTATCCATCAGCTTGAGGATGTTATAAGGTGTGTGGAAGTCGAACGACAAGTCGCCTGTATAAAGTGATGCGAAAGTAGAATCCACCGTAGTCTCTGCGTGGAGGTTGAAGTCATTTGTCGTAACGCTATCGGCAGCAATCAACATGTTAAGTCCATCCACGTGAGCTGCACACTTGAGGAGGTCCTTCATGTTGGTGTTAAGTGAGAACTGTCCCTGCGTACTTACCTTCAATGTGTCCTCATAGAGTCCCATACCGTGAATGTCGATGTATGGAAGGTCTATGTTGAGGTTGGCGTCCACGCTGTTCTTCTTAACTTCACCAGAGAGGTCGAACGCCGTCTGAAGCACGTCGTTGCTACAAGTAAGGTTGAGGGCAAGGTTATTGTTCTCAAGATTAAATTCAGCAGTCGTAGAGCTGAGGTTTATCTTACCCATGCGTGCCTCGTCAAGCACCATGTTCACGAATGCCTTGGTGCGAGGAGAGTAGATGTCCGTACCCTGTCCGTTTGCCTTTATCGTACCCGAAAGGAGCAAAGGCTCTTCCATCCTCACCCAATCGCTTGTGCGGAAACCGTCAATCGTGACATCAGCACGATACTTCTCCGTGTTGAGGTTATAGTCAGCCGAAAGCCTTGCACGTGATGAGCGGATTGTTGCCTTGGCATCAGCCTTCAACTGTGCTCCGCGCTCAAGGCTTGCCGTTGCGTCAAGCTTGATGAAATGGTCGGCAAAGGCATGGAGCTTATTGACGTAAAGGTCGATGAGGTTACCCTCTGCCTCGAACTCCACCTCAAGAGGCTTGGCAGGAAGATACTGCACAAGCATCTGACGCACATCCTTGAGGTCTGTTCCCGGTTCGAGGAACGGCTCTGCCATCTTGGTGCTCGTAAGGATGTCGCCCTTGCCAATCTGTGCATCCACGCCAACGAGGAACGTACCAGGGTTGATGCTGTCAAAGGCGTTGAAGTCCATACGTGCATTCATCGCTATCTTTGAGTCCGTGGTCAGCACGGTCATATCCGGAACGCTAAGCTTGAGACTATCCATAAGCACGTGTCCCTTCACATCCACGACGTGAAGGCCAGCCTTCTCCTTGGCATCAAGATGACGGATGGCAAGCGACAGGTCGCCCGTTCCCTTATAGACGATGGAATCGACCTCGCCATTCATATCCTTCAACGAAACCATATTGGAGTAAGCGACGGACATGTCGCCAAACTTAACTTTATCTATCTGATAGACCTCCTTGCCGAGGTCGATGTTTCCCTTGACATAAGCATTGCCAAGGTGTGTCTTCAGGTTCATGGCATCTGGAGTCTTATCCACAATCCACTTGGCTTGGATACTGTCCCAGCGTCCAGTGTTCAGTTTCAGGTTAACATTATCTGCCTTGATGTCCTCAAGCCTTATCACCCAGTTAAGAGGCTCAGACTCCGTCGTGTCCTCTGGCACGGAATCGGCAAGCACCACGGCAAGGTCAGCATTCTTCACCCACACCTTCGAGAGGACGGCTTCCTCCTTCTCAAGGCTTGTGACGTGCGAGTTAAGTCCCATCTCGCCAACGAATCCCTTGACAAGACAAGCCTCAACCATGTCGCGAGTATAGACACAGACATTATAGAGGCACACGCCGTCTATCTCCACCACGCTCTTGAAGAGCGGAACAAGGCGAACACTCACATCAAGTTTCTCAGCGTTGAGAATGGTGTCGCCATCCTGCACGGCTACCATTCCTCCAGCACGGAGGTCAAGAGGGAACTTGAGGCACACATCCTCCACCGTGACATCCATGCCCATCTCCTCTGACAGGTAGCCAGATGCCCAGTTGACAGCCAACCTCTGAACAGGTGGCAAGTAAATCAGTATTGAGAGGAAAACAAACAAGAGAACAGGAGAAAGGACAATCCACATGAGCACACGCAAGATTCTTGACTTTAGCGTGCGCACCGAAGCATCCTTTCCCTCCACATTCGTTGTCTGCTTCTTTATATCGTTTTCTTTGTTATCTTCCATTGTTAAGAATTATATTGCAAAGATAATAGTAAGCAATCTAAAAACAAAGGGTTTTGCACATTTTTCATGCCCTATTATTTGTTAGTTTTCTGCAAATGATATAATTTTGCACAAAATTACACATTTTTATACTACTTCGTATGACAGAAATATTTAATTTTCAAGAATTCATAAGTGCATTCTTGGTAATGTTCGCCGTAATCGACATCATCGGCGCAACCCCTATTATCATATCACTTCGTCAGCAGGGAAAGGAAGTGAGCGCAACAAAGACCTGCGTCTATTCCCTGGTACTCTTGCTCGGCTTCTTCTTTGCAGGAAACATGATACTTGAGGTGTTCCAGATAGACATCGCATCATTCGCCTTGGCTGGTTCCATCGTCGTGTTCATCATGGCATTGGAGATGGTACTTAACATCGAGATTTTCAAGAGCGAAGATACAGGTGACAAGTCAACACTCGTGCCACTCGTATTCCCACTCATCGCAGGAGCTGGTGCGTTCACAACGCTTATCTCCCTGAAGTCACAGTACGCCACACCAAACATACTCCTCGCAGTATTTGCCAACATCGTGGTGATATTCTTCGTCATCGCCTTCACAGGCAAGTTCCAGGACCGTCTGAGCAAGGGCTTCATCATCGTACTCCGCAAGTTCTTCGGCATCATCCTTATTGCCATCGCTGCACAGCTCTTCACAACCAACGTTCAAAAGCTATTGCAGTTGGGAGAATAAGGAACGGACCCACCCCCGCCCCCTCCCTGGATGGAGGGGAGTAGTTACTCCGTTCGCTATTTTAACTTTTAACTCCGAAGGATGGGGGCTTATATTACCCCATTTCGAGTTAGTGGGTAACTATATTAGAGTTAGTGGGTAACTCACATAGAGTTACCCACTAACTAAAAATGACTTAGCAAATAAATGAAGCATACCTACTACACAATAAACAATGTCATTACTTGTCATGTGACATCTGGAACAATAGTTTTTGTCGTTCGATTTCTGCTTTCAACTCCTCCTTACTTGGAAGATATAGCTTGTACTTAGCGGCAAACATCTGGTCGTTCTTTGCCAATGTGGAATATTGCGCCACATCTGAGTCTGTTTCCGAACAAAGTATTATTCCAATAGTCGGATTATCATCCGGACCCTTCTTCATCTGGTCATACATCTGAAGATACATATCCATCTGTCCCACATCCTGATATGTAATCCTATCAGCCTTCAGGTCTATCAATACAAAACACTTGATGATATAATTATAGAATACCAAATCAATATAATAATCATTCTCCGCAGTCTTGATATGTTGCTGACGAGCAACAAGAGCATATCCCTTACCCATCTCCATAAGGAATTTCTCCATATTGCTTATTATAGCACTTTCAAGCTCCGATTCATGGAATGAGGCTTCATATGAAAAACCAAGAAACTCGGCTATAACAGGACTCTTGATGAAAGCAAGTTTATCAGTTTGAAACTTCTGCGTCTTTTCCTGCATTTCCTTAATCACAGGCTCTTTCTTTTGCGAAATCAACAAACGCTCATAATACTGAGTATTGATATTGCGGTCAAGAGTACGATAACTCCAAGTCTGTTCAAACGCTTCCTTTGCATACCACTCACGAGCATCTTTATTCTCTACACGAATCAAGCGTTCATAATGCGTCCACGACAAAATTGCAGATGGAGTCTGTTGATTAGAGCAAGAAAGGTCAGGCAGTGCCTGACCAATTTGTATATCACTAAATTTCAAGTAGAAACTTCTGAAGTTTTTCAAATTGGTTACAGAAAAGCCTTTACCGAAATCCTCAGTTAACGCTTTTGATGCAAGCTCTATTATGCGCTTACCATATTCTGCCCTGACATTACCATTCTGCTCCTGTTTCACGATACGATGTCCTATTCGCCAGTTACGCTCAACAAGCGAATAATTGATAGCAGCGTATGCTTTGGAACGTGCAGCCCCAACAATATTATGTAAATCGTTAAGAAACACTATTTCGTCAGAAGTAACATTCACTTTGCCTTTCTGATTTTCTGTCAACTCCTCATTTTGTTTCATACCTTAACACGCATAATAGATTCAAAACGTTGTAAAGGTACACATTTTTACCCTATATTGCCATCATATTACGGACAAAAACTACCATTTGCCAATGATATATTTGTATATCCGCAATATATCATGGTATTAGAAGAATAAATCGTGCCACTTTACACTATGTAAACATGATGTTTACGATGCGTAAAGTGGCAGTTTATTATGTCAAAACATAATCCTTGTTGAAGCAAGAATAAAACCTTTATTTCCACGATTCATCAAACAGATATTTAATATCGTCATATTTTTGTAATAGAACACACCTGATAAAAGTTCTTTCATCTTCTGACACTTGAAGATAGAACCTTCGGTAGAACAACTTCTTCTTTTCTTTTATTTCATCTTCTGTAAGTTTTGACGCAGCCAAGAAATCCCTTACATATACACTTAAAGCACATATATGATATGCATACTGTGATAAAATCAAGTTTTGCCTATTCGCCAACAGAACATCTACGGCTATTTTCTTTATTTCTTCATCGCTCTTTCCCTGACATGATTTCCATAAATCTTCCTTAATGCCATAAGTGTCGAAATATACAGTTTGTATAACTTTATAAAATTTTTTCAGCGATTTAATCTCAACGTCATCTTCTTTTGATATCGGTTCTTCAAGTTTTTCCGTATATTGAAATTTTATATCTTTAGCATTTAATTCGCTCTGACTATTCTCAAAACGTTCTTCAACATATTCCCCAGGATATTCTGATTTTTTCAGACATGCAATTATTTCTTTATACATACGCATCAAGTTGTTGAAAGAGTCAGACAAAGGCAATTCGCCTTCTTTAAAATCATTTTCGCTTGACAGAAAATAAATGTACCTTATACGATTCTCCTTCTTAAATTTTATCAAGCTATCAACCACTTGTGAGAACTGGCCAAGATAAAAAATCTCTCTTTCTTTTTGTTTATCATCTTCTCTATCTTTGGCTTGACTATCCATTTGTGACTTTAGAAGATTATAATTCCTGACCGCCCATATCAATGCACCGATTGTTCCCACACCACTCATCATGGTGCCTATCACAGAAAAAAAGTCCAAAGACAAATTATAATACATTACACACCAAACACACATAATTGTTATCCGGCATAAAAGAAAGAACACAATTCCGAATTGCATAAAACTTGTTTTTCAGATAGATTCTCGCTTCATGTAGTGTAAGTCTGTGTATATTTTTCTTTTTCATCAAGAAACACCAACACCAACCCTTACCTACATGAAGCTATTTTTAACACTTTATTTCATCCTTACTTCTTTAGTTGTGAAATACTTTAAACATCACTCGCAGACAGCACGAACAGGGATTCCATACCAACGACCTTCGGGGGAGATTTTGACACCACCACTACTTAAAATATAGCAACATACATTGTGACTAGCAGTAGTGTAATCAAGTGAAGACGACCAATAATAACCGTAAAAGCCTGCGTGGTTGAACGAGTTTCCTCTGCGACAGCTGGCAGCAGGAAGGAAAATATGAGAGTCTGAAAGAGAATAGTCGCTTGATGGAGTCTCAAATTCACTTATTACCAGTCCCTTATCGGATGGTGACTTGGCAGCATATACAATATAGCCAGCTACGCCTGTGCCATTGTAGCTTGATGTCCATACCCAGTAGCAGTTGTTTGTCAGTTCGGTCAGTTCCGTTTGTGTTGGCATACGCCATGCACCGCCCCAATTCTGTGTGGCTGCATCATCCTCCGGGTCAAGAGTAATCTTCCAATCTACTATACCGTATGATGAACTTGTGCAATACTTAGTAAGGGTATAAGCTCCACTATAGCTCCACTTGTATGTTTCCGAATCACAGAAACTCTTTACATAAGAGTTCTTTGAATTATAATTATAGTTCGTGCCATTCGAAGCATCTTCCTCACCATATGCCTTAGTCTCGCCCCACGCATAGTACTTTCCGTAATCTATCACACTTTTTGCACCTACGTTCATAGTTGCCCATTTCAAACCAGATGGTAAACCAAGGTCAACATATGCGTAGCCGTTTTCATGATCGTCATCAGATGGAGAAGCAGTAAAAAGGTAAGCCTTGCCAGCTACGAGTCTTTTGCCTGTGAGAGTTGCCATATATGACTTATTGGCAGAAGTTTTGGCTGTAAGTGTGAAGTCACCAGTCGTTGTTGGCAATACAGCAAGATAGAGAGTAAGTGTCTTGCTTGACGAGGTTGTAATTACGTTATTGAGAGAAAGAGTTACCTCCGACGATATTGCCTTTGATGTAACAGCGCCTGTGGTCACGTCCATTGTCGCAGATGTTATAAACACCTTATTACCAAATTTGCTTGCAAGAGTGACACTCTGCCATGTTTCTGCGACTGGCACAGTGAGCTCAAGTACGATGATTGAGGTGACGTGTTTGAAATCAAAATTCACGTTGCCGTTTGTTGGAACATTTGAAACCGCATACATATAATCATACCCACCACCAATATGATCAAGACTGTTGTTGCCGTTCTGTGTCTGGCCTGTCATGTCAACTGGAACAGCTGTATAAGGTGTTTCTGAAAGCATATTCTGATAAGGATAATATGCAGCATAAGTGTTGCCGTACATAAGAGCCCAACCTGCACCATCGAATGATGATGTAGTGCTGTTACCACTACCGTTCTTCAAGACTTGCTTTGCCTGAATGTTTGTAGTAGGAGCAATCGGGAAGATACCTATTGCTTCGTCATCATCCCACGCAAAGGCAATCTTGCTTCCAGTATTGGTGAGAGTTGTACGAGTATCACCATCATCAAATATGTATGGTTCTGCTGTGAGAGTCACGTTGCCATTGAACTTTTCACATGTGTTTGAGAGTTCTTCGTCAGAAGAACATGATGTCATCATGGCTGCTGCCACGAAAGACATAAGGATTTCTTTTTTCATTTCTATGCTACGTTTAGATTAATCAATTGATAGTCGTCCTTTTGCCTCAATAGGCATGTCGGGAACAGTTGCATTTCCGTTAGTTGTACCATTAAATGCTCTGCTATCAGCAGTACTACCAGCAAGAATACTCATGCGCAATCCTGTAGTGTGTTTCATAGCACATGGAGTAATGTAGTTCTTTGATTTCATATCTGTTTGTCATATTATGCCGACTCCTCGCATAGAAATATCTTTTCACTCATTACATACAGGCACAAAAAAAACGTGGAGCCCGAATCTGTCGCTCGTCCCACGTGTTGAGGCTCTGGCATCGCCCAAATCATCGAAACGAGCAACGCCGAAAGCCCCACGTAGAATGTATAATGACACACCACAGACAAAGACACGTAAGGATACAATAATCCCTACACACTCGCTGAGGTATGTATATAAACATCCCAAGGGGCGTTCCCGTTGCTTTGTTTTTGATGATTTGTCTCAGAACTGCCAGATTCCAACACTTCAAAACCAAAGCGTACAGTTACGCCTTTTTATGTCAGTATGTCTTATCCCACCCACCCTATCAAGGGCTTTCGGTAGGATAAAGTGCCACAAAGTTAGGAAAGTAATCCCTTACAGCCAAACATTTGAATATGAAATATTACAAAAAAGGGTAATAAAAAAGTTGACAAACATAAAGGAACATAGACGAAGTGGTCAAAAACACAAAAGCCAAAAAGAGGAATGACTTTCCATTATAACTACGAAACAGGTACGGTTGAAGTACTGACTAAGTATTGACTAACTACTGACTAAGTACTGACTATGAACTTTAGGACAATGCTCGGACGAAGATGTGTTGTTCACGAAATCTGAGTGACATAATGTCACCTGATGATTCACGAAAGAATTACGAAGGATGCACGAGACATTAGCGAAGGATTGACGGAGGATGACTGTGTGACACAAAGATAATAATCCTTGCTCTTCCGTGACAAAATGATAAGGCAGTACGAAGGTCTAAGTAGTCAACTGTAAATAAAATTAAGTTAAACCAGAATCAACCTTTATTAAGATTAAGAGGATAAGTAGTCAATCAAATCGTTAAACTACACTCCGGATGGCATGTTAATTGTTAATTATTAATTGTTAATTGTCAGTTTGGTTTGAGTACGTCGCCGACGAACTCTCAGTCCGTCCCCCAACGTACTCTCAGTTCGTTCGGCACGAACTGTCAGTACGTTCCGCTACGGACTGAACGTAAAACGTAACTTACATTTCCACCTCTGGCGGTGGACTTTTAAGAACCCGCCGCCATAGGCGGCTAAATGCGCAATCTACGCAATCTTTTGGACAATCTTAACAATCTTGTTTTCTTGCACTAAGGTGCTTATTAGAAAAACAGTCAAGAACTTTTCTCACTGACCAGCGGGAAGTAAACAGAACAAAAACAAGAAAAAACAAAATCATGGTTTTCTTTTGTTTTCTTTGGTTTTCCCCTTGTTTTTCTAATTGGCTGCGTAGCGGCACAAAAAACAAGAAAGTGTAAAGATAAAAAAAATGCGTAGATTGGCTATAAGATTGCGTAGATTGGTAATTTAGCTCCCAAGAGGGAGCGGGTTCTAAAAGATGTTTCAGTGTAGCCAACCAAGGCGATATGTTTTCATGAGGCGTAAAAAAAAAGCCTCTCCATGGCGAACCATGGAGAGGCGTATCGTTTATATCCGAGTAATCAGATTAGAGATTTGGGTTGAGTGTACCCCAATCCTTGATTGCAGGGATGATGTTGAGAGTTACGAGCTCATCACGCATCTTCTGAAGGTGCTCGTAAGAAGCCTGGAGAGCAGCCATCTCGTCAGCAGTACCCTCTGGTGCTGTGAAGTGAACACCATCCTTGTCGATTGTAGTTGGCATAGCCATCATCACGTTCTTGTAACCGAGCTTGTCGCAGTTAACGTAGCAACCAGCAGGGAGTGTGAATGGCTCACCGCCCATAGCGCCTTCAATCATCTTGACAGCCTGGTAAGCTGGGCTCTGGAATGATGAACGACCACGAAGCTTGATGATGTTAGAACCACCCTGGATTGTATTGTGCTTAATCTCAGCCCAACGCTCTGCAGAAAGTGGGAGGTCAGCAAGTGGCTTGCCGTCAACCTTCACCTTAGAAGCGAATACAGCCATCTGCTCACCGTGACCACCGTAAGTGTGTGCACCTGTAACCTTATCCTGCTGTACACCGAACTCCTGAGCGAGCTGCTGCTGGAGACGAGTAGAGTCGAGAGCAGCGAGTGAAGTAAGCTGGTTTGGCTTAAGACCAGAGTGGATAAGAGCTGTAAGAGCTGTTACGTCTGCTGGGTTGAAGATAACAACAACGTGCTTTACATCTGGGCAATACTCCTTGATGTAGTCACCGAACTGTGCAGCAATCTGGCAGTTACCCTTGAGGAGGTCCTCACGAGTCATTCCCTCCTTACGTGGAGCACCACCTGAAGAAATGATGTACTTAGCACCTGTGAAAGCAGTCTTTGGGTCAACTGTCCAAGTGATGTTAGCACCTGGGAAAGCGCAATGAGCCATCTCATCTGCTACACCGTGTACACCTGGCTCGAAGATATCATAAAGACAAATGTTTGGTGTAAGACCAAGCATAAGAACTGATTGAACCATGTTTGAGCCGATCATACCGCCAGCTCCTACAATAACGAGTTTTTCGTCTGTTAAGAATGCCATAATGTTTCTGATTTTTTATATTTAATATATAATGTACTTCATTTCGGATTGCAAAGTTATCCCTTTATTTCGGTTCAAACAATTTTATTAAACGATTTTTCGGCGCAAAAATCAAAAAAAAGACTTTTTACTAACTTTCAAGAGGTAAAAAAACTAAAAGTGGAATGTTCATTGTACAATATAGACAGAATACGGAACAAAGTAAGTATCTTTGCAGCCCGTGAGACTACTACGGTTTTCTCTTTGGAACGGAAATACGCATCTCTCTTGAAACACAGAGAGCACTGAGGACTCAGAGGGAAATATTTTATCTTTGAAACGAAGATTTAGAAAATTCATTCTAATCTCCGTGTCCTCTGCGACCTCTGTGTTTCAGGAAAAGACTAATCATTAACAACAAACACTATGTTACATTTCGACACAGACTACATGGAAGGGGCGCACCCAAAGATTATGCAGCGCCTCATGGAAACAAACCTCGAACATACCGTGGGCTACGGCTCAGACGAATACAGCGAAAGCGCAAGGGCAAAGATACGCGAGGCGTGCAATGCCCCAGATGCTTTAGTGCAGTTCCTCGTGGGCGGAACACAGACAAATGCCACGGTCATCGACGCCCTACTACACAGACACGAAGGCGTACTGGCTGCCGAGACGGCTCACATCAACGTACATGAGAGCGGAGCTGTGGAGCACAGCGGCCACAAGGTTCTCACTCTTCCATCATACGACGGTAAAGTGAGTGCTGACGATGTAAGGAAATACATCGACGACTACTATGCAGACGAGACATACGAACACATGGTGGCTCCGGGAATGCTGTACATCACACAGCCTACGGAGTACGGCACTATATATTCACTCCACGAACTCGAGGTACTGAGCGACATCTGCCACTCACGCAACATTCCGCTCTACCTTGACGGTGCACGCCTTGGCTATGCGCTTGCCAGCGACGAGGCGGACTTCACACTTGCCGACATAGCACGTCTTTGCGACGTCTTCTACATTGGCGGCACAAAGGTAGGAGCAATGTTTGGTGAAGCCGTTGTGGCAAGAGCCCCAAAGACTCTGCCTCACTTCTTCCCACTCGTCAAGCAGCACGGAGCACTCATGGCAAAGGGACGCATGCAGGGAGTACAGTTTGAGACGCTCTTCACGGACAATCTCTACGTGGACATTGCCAAGCACGCCGTACGTCTTGCAATGAAACTGCGTGAGGCATTCGTAAGCAAGGGGTACAAGATAGCCGTCAACTCGCCAACCAACCAGCAGTTTGTCGTTCTTCCAAACGAGACACTGGACAGACTGAAGGCACACGCCACATTCGAGTTATGGGGCATACGCGGCGAACATGAGACAACGGTAAGGTTCGTAACAAGCTGGGCTACATCCGAGGAAGACGTGGATGCGTTCATTGAGAAAATATAGGAGCGGCCCCACCCCTGCCCTCCCGAGGGAGGGAGACGGCGCACGACTTGCAGACAAAAACACGATTTGTTTTTAGAACGAAAATTTAGAAAATTAAAGAAAATTTATTTTTCTTATCGATTATAAAAACACAGAGAGCACAGAGGACTCAGAGATTTTATTATTCTCCATCCTCTGTGCTCCGTGTTCACACAAGTAATTTCTAACTTATAACTTTTAATTTATAACTTTTAACTCTTGCATCACGAAGGATGAGTGATGCAAGCTACTTATACCATTCGGCATACATTAGATAGTGCTGTGCTATGCCGACGTTAAGTTCCTTGGCTTGTTCAGGGTCCACCTTCTTGATGAACTTGGCAGGAACACCGCCCCACAGTTCACCGTCACCAATCTGAGTACCTTTGAGAACCAAGGCACCAGCGGCTACGATGGCTCCCTCGCCAATGACCGCATCGTCAAGAACCGTTGCACCCATACCTATCAAGGCACCACTCTTCACCTTACAGCCATGAAGGGTGACATTGTGACCAATGGTCACGTCGTCACCAATCTCAATGGCTGCCTTCTGATAAAGGGTGTGCAAGCAACTGCCATCCTGAATGTTCACGCGATTGCCAATCTTGATATAGTTCACGTCACCACGCACAACGGCATTGAACCACACGGTACAACCGTCGCCCATCGTCACATCGCCAACTATCGTGGCATTCTCGCTGAAATAGCAGTTCTCGCCCCACTTAGGAGTAAGACCGCAAACAGTCTTGATAAGTGCCATTATTCAAGGTTTGCCTTAAGTTTCAAGTAAGTGATAGCCTGCATATATGCTGCAACCACAGTTGTATAGTAAACACCGACACAGCAAAGTAAAAGACCTGCGATTGCCACGAAGAATGCAATAAGACCAACAAGGATAAGTTCAAACGCATTATCGCCAGACATGTTCCAACTTGCGCTCAAAGCCTCACCAATGCCTGCCTCATTGTTTTCCATCAAATAATAGCTTGCCCATTCCAATCTTGCCAACAAGTAAATACCAGGAAGAATACACAAGCAGAAACCACAAGCACAGATAATACCAACGATGAATTCCACAGCAATGATTTTTGCCCAAGTAGCAATGTCCATCTTATATGCATCAAAAGAAGGAGCAGACTTCACACCTGTAACAATGAGCAAAATCATACGATTGAATCCAATCATGAGAACAGCATAAACAACCCATGCCAAGTAACTCATAGCACTATTTCCACCCATCAAGTTTTGAAGAGCCAACGCATCATTTTCCTTCATTGCAGTAAGAATTGCGCTATAGTCATAACCTGAACCTGAGATTGCGCTTTGAATAATTGAAATCACAAAAAAGATTACGGCAAGAGCCAAACCATTCTTCTTTGCCTGTTCCCATGCAGCTGAAAGAATCTCGCTGCTGTCAATTACTACTTTCTTCATAAGTTTTTGTTTTTAAGTTTAGTTTTTAATTTAAGTTATAATAAATGTTTACATAATATTACGAATGATTCCCCAGAGAGCAAACAAACTCATGACTATGAGGAACGTGCGGTCACGCCTGCACCATTCCACCAGCTTCCATCTCTGGGTGGATGGGAAGAGAGTTCCAAGCACCAGTACACCAAAGTAAGGTGAAATGACGATGAACCCAGCATTCAGTTTCCATGCCTCGTACAGATGCAAGTGCAACAACTCATGCGTTGCCCTCTGCATTCCGCACAACGGACACTGAAGTCCCGTCAACCAAAACAACGGACACTTCAACGGCCACGCACTACTGTATGGATTGCCAAAAGCCAAGGCAAGCGCCATTCCCACGATGAGAACAGCAAGCAATGCCTTGGCTTTCGTTGTTGATTGCCTATGTTGTGATATTTGTTCATCCATAGTTAGTAGGCGTAAAATAATCGTGTTCTATTTAAAGCTGGGAGTCAAATATAGCCTTAAAGCACTTATCGGCTGCACCTGCGTTACCATTGATATACTTGCCTGCTGCCTCTCCAGCCTTTGTCAAGGCATCAGGATTGGCAATGAAGTTATCCATGATGGATGCAAACGAATCGGCATCGACATACTCAAACGAGCCACCACATGCCTTGAGTTCCTGTGCTTCCTTGAACTTACGGTTATTAGGTCCGAAGAGTACTGGTATTCCATACACAGCTGCCTCTGGAACATTATGTATTCCTACTCCGAAGCCACCACCCACAACGGCTACCTTGCCGTAGCGATAGATAGACGAGAGCTTGCCGAAGCAGTTGACGATAATCACGTTCGTACCCTCTGGCACTGTTGCCCCTGCCTCAATGTCTGTGTAGCGAACAGAAGTCAAACCGTTAGCCGTAAGCAACTTGTCTATTGACTTCAGGTGTACCTCGCTTATGACGTGCGGAGCGATGATAAGCTTCCAGTCCTTATGCTTTGCAAAATAAGGAATGTATATCTCCTCATCTGGTCCCCAGCTTGAACCTGCCACGAAGCAAGGGCTATTGCCCACGAACTGCTCAACAAGTGGAAGTTCCTTGGCTGCATTCTTGATGTCAATAACACGGTCAAGGCGAGTGTCGCCCACCACTGTCGTACAATCGATGCCAATGGAATGAAGTAATTGCTTTGACTGCTCGTTCTGTACGAAGAGATGGTCAAACTGGCGAAGCACCTTTGCACTTCCATACCACTGGAAGAAATACTGTCCCGGACGGAAGATGCTGCTCACGCTATAGAGTTTCACACCTCTCTTGCGTGCAACGGTGAGATAGTTTTTCCAGAACTCATACTTGATGAATACGGCTATCTCTGGATGTGCAAGACGAATGAACGAAAGAGCGTTGCCTATCGTGTCAAATGGTAGGTAACAAATAACGTCTGCACCTTCATAGTTCTTTCTCACCTCATATCCTGATGGAGAGAAGAACGTAAGAAGAATCTTATATTCCGGATGTTCCTCACGGAGACGTTCCATAAGTGGACGTCCCTGCTCAAACTCGCCAAGGCTTGCAGCATGAAACCACACCACCCTGTCGTCCGGCTTTATCTCGGCTTTCAATATGCGATAGGTGTGTGCAATACCTTCCACCATCTTCCTTGCCTTCTTACTGACAAGTGAGGCACATATAGCACCGAGCATATAAATGAATATTCCGATTGAATAAATTACTGAATACACGGTATATAATTGATAATTGACAATTGATAATTGATAATTCACCGAGCCGTCAACTATCACATGATAATTGGCAAGACATTGAACTATCAACTATCAATTCCTAATTCCTCATTACTAATTACTCATTGCATCTATGGCGAACTTCATACGCTTAATGACTTCTTCTTTTCCGAGGAAGGCAGCAAGCTCGTACATGTCTGGACCTTGTCCTTCACCTACGAGAGCAACGCGCCAAGGGTTCCAAGGCTTGATGCCTGTCTGCTCTGTCCATGGGTCGATGACAGCCTTCATACCTTCAACGGTGAAGTCCTCAATGCCTTCAATGACAGAGAGCATCTGAGTCATATCCTCGCCTGTTGTCTCCTTCCAATTCTTCTTGATGAACTTGTCCTCCTTGTCGAATGATGTTGGAGCAACGAAGAAGAACTTAGTGAGTGGCCATAGGTCGCTTGCAAATGAAATGTTACGCTTCTTCTTGTTACCCTGTCCGTCAACGTACTCGATGACCTTCATCTTCATCATGCGTACAACCTCTGCCTCCTGCTCGGCTGTAGCCTCGATGCCATTCTCCTTGAGTACCTTGTCGAATGCTGGGCACCACTCCTTGTCATCCTGCTGGATGAGATACTGGTGGTTGAACCAAGCTGCCTTGACATAGTCGAACTTAGCTCCTGCCTTTGAACACTTGCTGAGGTCGAAGAGCTTAACCATCTCGTCGAGTGACATGAGTTCCTGGTCATTACCTGGATTCCATCCGAGGAGAGCGAGGAAGTTGACCACGGCCTGTGGGAGGTAACCCTTCTCACGGTAGCCTGAAGAAATCTCGCCGCTCTTAGGGTCGTGCCACTCGAGTGGGAAGACTGGGAAACCGAGCTTGTCGCCATCACGCTTAGAGAGCTTACCGTTGCCCACTGGCTTGAGAAGAAGTGGGAGGTGAGCAAAGCGTGGCATAGTGTCAGTCCATCCGAATGCCTCGTAGAGAAGCACGTGAAGCGGAGCACTTGGCAACCACTCCTCACCACGGATGACGTGAGTAACCTCCATGAGGTGGTCGTCCACGATATTTGCAAGGTGATATGTTGGCAGGTCGTCAGCACTCTTGTAGAGCACCTTGTCATCAAGGATGCTTGAGTTGATAGTCACCTCACCACGGATAAGGTCGTCAACGAGCACGTCGCGTCCTGGCTCAATCTTGAAGCGAACGACATACTGCTCGCCAGCAGCGATGAGAGCATCAACCTCCTCCTTTGAGAGAGTGAGGGAGTTGCGCATCATGCCACGAGTCTTGGCATCGTACTGGAAGTTCTCAATCTCAGCACGCTTCTTGTCAAGTTCCTCTGGAGTATCGAAGGCAATATAAGCCTTGCCGTTGTCAAGGAGCACCTGCACATACTTGCGATAGATGTCACGACGCTCACTCTGACGGTAAGGGCCGTGATTGCCACCGAAGCTTACGCCCTCATCAAACTTGATGCCGAGCCACTTGAATGATTCAATGATATATTCCTCTGCACCCGGAACGAAGCGGTTAGAGTCTGTGTCCTCAATACGGAAGATGAGGTCACCACCATGCTGCTTAGCAAAGAGATAATTGTAAAGAGCAGTACGAACACCGCCAATATGAAGTGGTCCTGTTGGACTTGGTGCGAAACGCACGCGAACTTTTCTTTCCATAATTCTATTTTTATTTTGTGTGCAAAGGTAGGCAATTTAATTCACAATTCATAATTCACAATTCATAATTGTACAATAGGGACATGAGAAATTAGAATAACATATAAAAACGCTTCAAATTAAGAGTCGTGAGTTATAAATTAAGAGCCAAGATTTAAGATTGGGACAACGAAGCCATGCGCCTCATTATTCCAAGCCTTAATTCTTAGCTCTTAATCCCATATGATTGTTAATTCTATCCTACAAGCGGTTGAGTTCCCTTTCAACGGCACTCTGACTCTTGTACTTCGACTTTGACTGGTTGAACTTGTACCTTACGGTTATGGCAGCATAACGGCTGTCGTATGTGTTGGAGTTATCAATAGTCATGCCTGGGAAGTAAAGCAAGTTACCGTCACGTCGCCCACGGAACAAGTCGTTACCCTCAATCTTCACGCTGAGGTTACCATCCATAAACGTCTTGGTCAAGGCAACGCTGAGCACACTCATATCCTTATTCTCGTCCATGTTCTGGTAATTACCCTTGCCCTGATAAACGAATGACACGTAGGCTATCATGTCCTTACCAAGCATCACGTTGTTGCGGAAGTCGAAATAAGGAATAGGCTTGTTCAACTTACGTGACACAAAGCCATCATTGTACGTATAGAACTGCTTCTGCAAAGACAATGATACATTAGGACGCCATATTCCTATCGTTGGGCTATAATTGACGTAAGCCACGAGCATTCGCCAATGGGGTACATTCTCGAAGGCAATCTTCGTGACTGGCGTTGACTCATACACCATTCTCTCTCCCGAATAGAAGATGGCATCGTTCACGTCCTTGTAGCTGACATTGAACATAAGCTTTTTCCATATAGTCGTGACAGTAAAGTCATAGATGTACTCAGGCTTGAGAAGCGGATTACCAGTCTGCCATGTAAAGCGGTTAGCATACACCATGTCGTTGCTCAACTGACGATATGAAGGGCGGCTTGTCTTACCAGAGAAAGAGAGCTGAGTCGTCACTCCACCTATCCGCGTTCCGAGCGTGAGGCTTGGGAACCACTGACTGTACGAACGACTCTTATCGTCCGACTTCACACCGTTGTCGTAATATTCAAACTTGGCATTCTCATTTCTCACTCCAAGGGTAAGCTGGCCGACAGGTGTCATGCGCGAATACTCCACGAATGGCATGATGTTGCCTTCCTTGAGCGTGCTGTATGTGGTTGGCACGTTTCCTGTTTCATCCACATAGTCATCCTTACGTGACACATAGGTATATTCCGCACCGTACGTGAATGCTCCCTTCCACAGAGGCACATCAAACACAAGACGTGACGCAAAGAGCGAGTTATGGATGTCATTGACTGGCGACACACGACGGTTCACGCCCTTGTTGCTCGACTCCAGATACTCATTCTCCGATGTCGATTTATTGTTCACATAGTCAATATCGAGGTTGATGTCCCAGTCCTTCACCTTACCAGCGTAATACACGTTGAGCTGATGACCGGCAGGACTCTTTTCTTTAGCCTTATTCTTGGTGAAGAACTCCTCCTTATCGCCATTGTCATTCACGGTGCTTCGTATGTCCGCATCTTGGCCATAGTCGATAAGGAAACTTGTCTTGTATCTTGCACCGACAAAATTATCCTTTGCCAGTTCCACGTTGCAGGAGAACGTGTTGTTCATCGACTTAGTCACCACGTGTGCGTCCGTATGCAACTGCTGTGTCCAATCCGTCGTACCGAGCACCGTCTGGATGTTATCCGAATACGACTTGACTTCACCGCCAGAGTATGACACCTCGTCGAACAGCTCCACCCTACCCTTACGGTATTTCAAGGCAACCATGTCCTTTGTCCTCCATACTGAAGACCTACGGAGATACGAAGTCAAGTCAGCACCGAAGCCCTCACCCACAGGCTTCTTGGTGTATATCTTGATGACCGACTGCACCGTGGCATCATACTTGGCACCAGGGTTTGTTATCACCTCCACGTTCTTCACGTCCTGCGACTTGATGCTCTCCAGCTCCGTCAAGTCACGCAAGCGTCTGCCATTGACATAGACAATAGGCGCACCCTTGCCAAACACCTGAATATTGTCACCATCCTTCTGCACCATAGGTATCTGTTCCAACACATCAGATGCCGAACCAGCCATGGCAATAGGCGTACCCTCCACACCTGTAGAGAAGCCTTCCTTAGTCATCTTGACCGAAGGACGGAAGCCCTTGACCGTCACTCCACCCAGCATCAGGTCACTCTGTCGGAGTACAATCCTAACGGGTGACGACGCCAAGTCGTTCACATACACCGTGCCATAACCCATGGACGAAGCCTTGAGGTAACCACCCCTTGCATCACGAGGCATGGCGAAGTATCCCTGAGCATCAGTAACCGCCCACTGCACCATGGACGAGTCGCTTGCCTGTCCCAGCAACACATTGACATAATCAAGGGGTGCGCCCTTGTCATCACACACATATCCACGAATGGAATCAGTCTGTGCGCTTGCAACGGCACACACAGACAGCATACATAAGATCAACTTAAACTTTCTCATTGGGTTATTTAATCGCGTTTTATTTTTCTGAGTGCAAAGGTAGGGAAATAAATTCATAATTCACAATTCATAATGCATAATTCATAATGCATAATTCAAAATTAAGGATATAAAAGCATCATTAAAGATAAAAAGGCTCATCTTCTCCATAACACAAATAAATGTGTGCAAAAAATCAAACAAAACCATCTAAAAATTTCAATCAATTCAACGAAAGCTTTGAATGAATAAAACTAAAGCTTTGGTGAGATGCAACTAAAGCTTTCAATGAACCAAACGAAAGCTTTGGTGAGAGTCAACGAAAGCTTTGAACGAATCAAACGAAAGCTTTGGTGATTGCCATAGATGCAGAAAAGTGTTTCGCTGCTGGACAGGTTTATGTTGCCCTAAGCAGATGCAAAACACTAAATGGCATTCATCTATTATCACCAATAACAAAAGAATCCATAAAAGTTGATAAGAACGTAAAACAATTTATGCAATCTTACGGCAAAGAATAAAATCATTACTTAAACCGTAATAGAAAAGAAAACAAAAACCGAGCCTCTGTGTGAGGTCTCGGTTTTGTTCTTTATACACCTAATATGATGTGGGCATCAATGTTCGCCCAACGAATAATGCGCTTCAGAATAATCTGCCACAAGATTTGACAACAATTCAAGTTCGATGCTGTTTGGGTCCGTTCGTGGCGTATCGTCATTCACAAGCGGAAGAAGTTGTTCCACTCTCTTGAGTGCCCACTCATATTGCTCTTTTGTTTCTATCTTTATCATAAGCGAGAAAAATCTTAATTCTTAACTCTTAATTAACTTCGTTGAGTCCTTCGGGGTTCTTAGCTCTTAATTCACCACAGGTTTGCACCTCTCAATCTTTATGTCTATCGCTTCTGCCATTATCGTGTCGGCTTTCACGACGAGGCGGGCAATCTGTCCTTTGTTGCCTTGTGGACGTGTGCTGTCAAACACGAGATGACCGAGGCTGTAGAAGACAGGTTTGTCTGCCACATAGCCTAATGGTTGGATGACGTGAGGATGATGCCCGATGATGACGTCAGCACCTGCGGCAACGAGCATTCGTGCTTGCATCCGCTGTTGGGGAACAGGCGTCTCCTGATACTCCACGCCCCAATGGAGGTAAGCGATGATGCGATGGTCTGGATGCTCCTCACGATAAGCCATGATGGTACGTGACAGTTCCTCCGCACTTGACTGACAAGGCGAATACTTGTCCACTGGGTTTGCAATCCAACTCTCTATCGGGAACATGACGCTGGCAAAGATGGCTACCGTCACCCCACCCTTTGATATGACGCACGGCATGAGACGTTCATCCCTCGTCTTGCCACAACCCAATGGCGTGATACCTGCCTCCGTCAACGAGCGGTATGTTGACTCCACCCCCTGAAAGCCTTGGTCCACGGAATGGTTGTTAGCCATTGAGGCATGTGTGATGCCTGCCTTGTGCAAGCCATCAGCCCAGCACACATCGGCACGGAACACAAACTGCTTGGGCTGCGGAGCAACCACATCCGTGAGTGGGCACTCAAGGTTCACGATGGCTGCATCTGCCTTGCGGAACAATGGCGACACGTTGTCAAGAAGCCACTCTACGCCATGTCGCTCAACCAACGGACGCACGCCACGGTCGAGTAACAGGTCTCCCGTGAACACAAGTTCAAGGGAATCGCATGCAGCCTCTCCCTCTTGCTTGTGTTCACCACTATTGCATGAACAAAGAAGTGCTACGAATACTATGAACATGAATCGTTTCATACGACTCAGCTTTTAGCATCCAGTGCCATACACGAATCGCTGGTCGCAGTCCACCTTCTTGTCGCCAAGCAACCAAGGAGCAAACCATTCTGGTACGTCAGGAGCCTTGCCGTCAAGCAACATCTTCTGCCATTCCTCATCAGAAAGACGCTCATTAGCTGGACGTACAAACTCATAGTAGCTATATGTGGCACCACGAGTGAGACGATACTCGCCACCTACATTCACTACGACATATATGATGTTGGCATTACCCGTTGCCTCGTGAAGCACACCCTGCTTTTCACAGCCAAGTATGTTACGAGTAAACACGTCTGCCACCTGAGCCACGCTACGGTCAGCACCCTTCACATCGTCCCAGCTACAGAACGTGATGTCTGGGTCGAGCATTCCCAAGGTAAACATTTCAAGTGTGCTACCTATGTACAAGATGCTATAGCGGTCTTCATCAGCAATAGGCTTGCCAGCAATCTCGTTTTCGGAGATACGGAGCAACATCGTCACAAGCTGCGAAAGGTCTGTACTCTTGTTGTCGAGGTCATTAGTAAGGAATCCTGTCTGCTTCAACATCTGGTATGAGAGGTTGATGCAGCTGAGCAACTCCTTCCAGAACTTGATGTTTGGCTCAACATATCCATAGTAAAGAGGGTCTGGGAATTCGCCTCCGCCTCCACACTCTGCTCCCATAGGCTGCTCACCATAGAGGATGGCATCGTGCTTGAGAAGTGCCCACGAAGCAAGGGCTGTGTTAAGGTTCTTTACGCCCCACAGTTTGGTACGCATAAAGCCCGGCTGCGTCTTGTCCTTCTTCTGAAGCTCGACGAGCGACTTCATCCACTTGTTGTACATCGTCTTGTCCCAGTCGATATGACCGTCAAGCGACTTCTTAATCTTGGTACGCTCCTTGCCATAGTCGCTCCAAGGACAGTTCTTGTTGTAGAACTCGCCAAGCACATCAGTAGCTGCCTGTATGCCGAGGACGTCCATCACGTCAAGACCCGTTGGGTATGCACGGTCGGCATTAGGCTTTGGGTCGTACATAGTACCGAGTATCTCGCTGTCGAACATATAACGCTGTGGCATGAGGTTCAACTGGTCTTGGTCGCCAATCTGCTGCTTAGGCTTGATGCGGTTGCGTGACTTGAACTTATCCTTCAGCCATGAGTTGATGGTTCTGTACTCATTCTCGGATATTGCTCCGTTGTATCCCTTTGAAGATACATAGTCTGCAAGCTCCATGATGGAGACATTATCAGGGTCGCCCATGAGGAACGTGATGGCTGTGTTAATCCTGTCAAGGTTCTTGCGAGCCGAAGGAACACGATTGAGCAACTGCGCCATACTGATTGCCTGACGAAGCTGGAGAGGCTTCTCACGCATAAGGCAACCTTTCTGCAACCACATCATGGCACGGAAATACTGCTGCGAACTCTCCTTGCGAGTATAATGGCCACGTGGTTTGAAGAGGCTGTACATAAAGTTCTTGCCATTCAAATCAAAGAACTCAGATGGAAGGTCCTTCATATCATGAACATTCCTACATTCCTTATCATAGTCATCCTTATAGTCGCCCATAGCCTCATCAAGGTCTATGCCCAACGAGCCTGTCATGCCGTAAGGAGAAGTACCGAGGAGATTAAGACCCACGGCAAAGAACGTAGTGTTCCACGAAGCCTGTGCCTTTGCAAGTTCATCAGTTGTATTTGTAGCCTTGGCACTCTCAATCATCAAGTCCTTGAAGGCTGACTTGAGACAAGTGTTCATCTCATCGCCCTCGATGACCTTGAGCACATAGCTGAAGTACATGTGGTAGAGCTGGAGAATGACATCAGTAGTAACGAAATTAGGAATGTGCAGATAGTCATTATTCTCATACACGTTGAAGAGCTGCTCAAAGTTGGAACGTTCCATAGCCACATTATACTGTGCAAACATATTGAGCATCTTCTTGCTTGGGTCGTTAATCTGATACATATTGATGGCAAGGTTGGAGTTGAGGATATCCACGCCATCTGGCGACTTAACCTTGCCCTGCTTACGAAGTTCAGCCATACGCTTGTCGATGGCATCAACAAAGTCCTGCTCCTCCTTTGAGAGCTTTATCAACTTATACGTAGCAGGATAATCCTTTGCATAAAGCTCCCAATACTTCTTATTAAGCTCGGTTTCCTTACATGATTTTTCATAATCTTCGAACCAAGCATCTAAACAAGTCTTATAGTACCAATCAGTATGATGCTCAAAGAAGTCATTAAGGTCGCCTTCCATGAACCAGTGTCCATGAACGGCATATACATAACTACGTAACAGACGCAGGTTCTGGTACGACAACTGTTCTATATTCTGCTTGAGGTTAACCTTCTTAGGGAGTTTATCATCCCTAATCATGAAGAACGTCTTGTTTGTCTGGTATTCCTCTATGCTCATACCGACAACCTCGTTATCGTCCCCATTAGACGACTTTGACGAGCCACCCCTACAACTGCCAAGCATCATTGCAGAAGCAGCCAACACAATAAGTGAATAATTCAGTTTTTTCATATCTTAAGTTTTTTAGTTTTTAGGTTTTTAAGTTATCATGCAATATACTCTATAGCTTTGCATTAACCCTTTCATTAATCTTTACATTAAGAATTACAAGAAAGTTTTTTCCATGACCAATTCAAGAGAATGAGCTTGTTAGCCAAATCTTAAATCTTAATTACTTCCCATCGGTCAATGAGACGGCTTAGCTTATTTCTTAAATCTTAAATCTTAATTCATAACTCTTAATTACCCAAGTATTTCACGAACTTGAGTCCGAAGCCTTGGAGACGATATTCGGAATGGAAGAGAGTGCTGTCATGGTGCATCTCCGTAGTATGAACCACGGCAGGAAAGGAATCACGACACACGGAGAAATCCACAAGGGGACTGCCAACACGTGAGCCAAGCCATAAAGGACGGATGTACCTGCCATGATACAGATGATAGATGAAGAGTCGCTTGGCTGGCTCCTTCCAATACTTCGTAGGCTTAAAGACACCAATCAAGACCTCTGGGATGCTGTCACCCGTCAGGTCGCCATAGTCAAAGCGATAGACAGGATAAGGAAGAGTGAGAGAGTCCACCTGTTCACCATCCACATAGAGACGGAACAAGCTGAGCGAGTCGTGCACCTCCTCCCATGTCATACGATACTGCCCAGAGACAAACTCCTTGCCATTATAGAAAGAACAATCCTGACTGCATGCCACCATAAGGCAAGCAGTCAGGATAAATGATGATATTGCTTTACGCATTATCTCTTTTCTTTGTTGAGAGATAAACGACTGCTATCACACCAAGCACGAGAAGTGCAAGGGCAATGTAAGCTATCGTCTCAGTAGTGTGAACCGTCTGAGGGTCAAACGTCATAACCACCTCATGCTTTCCTGCAGGTATGTTCATGGCACGAAGCACATAGTTGGCACGTCCTATCTCTGCTGGCTGACCGTCGATTGTTGCTGTCCATCCTGGGTAGTAAACCTCAGAGAACACTACAAGACCGCCTGCCTTTGAATCAACCTCATACTTAGCTTCTGTAGCACCATAGCTTGTAAGCTTCACAGTACCCTCGCCTCCTGCCTTGAGGAAACCGAAGTCTGCCTTTGCCACAACGGCTGTATGCTTAGGATTGACCTTACCAAGGGCATCAAGTTCCTCGTTTGCGTTGTTCACATACTTCACGTTAGTCACGAACCAAGCATTACCGTTGGCTGCATTATTCTCAATAGGAACCTTCTGACCTTCACCAGCACCAAGGATAAACCAACGTGTGTTGAGCATATTGAGCACTGGGAAGAGGGAGTCTGCATTAACCGCAGTGAAGTCGTAAGCAGGATAAGGAGAAGACTCTATTGCCATACGTGCCGTATCCATAGGAGCAATACGCAAAGCCTCATAGAACTTGCCGAACTCACCTGAGATACGTGCCTCAATGAGTTCCTGATAACGACGGAGCTTGGCTGCATGATAACCACCGATGCTACTAAAGAATGCACTTGGCGTATTGTCGTTGAAAGTAGAAACAGTCAAGTTTGCCACACGATAGTCACGACCAGTTCCGCTCTTTTCAAGGATATATTCGTCAGCTGGAGTCTTCTGAATACCTGCCACGCCACGAGGCATAACGAACATCTGGTCATTAAGGTAACGCTTGTTTACCTGCCACATGTCTATGAGACAAAGAACGAGCAAGGCTACAGTAAGAGATGTTTCGAGTTTTGAGTTCTGTTTGTCTCCTGCCTTCTCAGCCTTCTTGGCATAGAACCACATACAAGCAGCACCAAGAAGAATGAAGATGATGGAACGCCATCCGTCAGCAGTAATCATAGCCTCACGCATAGATGATATGCTTGAAAGAATGCGCTGACCTGTCATCTGGTCGATATTGCCTGAAGAAACGGCAGAAGCAATAGCCTCACGGTCATGTGAGCTAAGGCAATCGCCTGCTGTAAACATGAGAATGAGACAAAGAGCTACCGTGATACCTGTAGCTATATAGAGTGGCTTAATGCGTGGATTCTCCACAAACAACTTGAGTCCCCAGAGAGCCAAGAAAGGAACAGTAAACTCAACCACCACAAGGATGCTTGATACGGTACGGAACTTGGCATACATAGGAACATAGTCAATGAAGAAGTCCGTAAACGCCATGAAGTTACGTCCCCATCCAAGCATAAGAGTGAGAGCCGTAGCAAGAAGTAAAGCCCACTTGAGCGGATTCTTGTTTGGCACAAGGATAAGACTCAAGATAAAGAGCATGCACACGATGGCACCAAGATATACAGGACCACTTGTCATAGGCTGCTCTCCCCAATACTGGGTAAACATATTGTAGATGTTCCAACTGCTCAACTGTGGGTCAGCCTTCTTCATGGCATCCTCATTGTGAGAAAGCACGTCGGAAGCACCACCACGATAGTTAGGTATGAGGAACGTGAATGTCTCATCTATTCCATAGCTCCAAGCCGTGATGTAGCTACGCTCAAGACCAGAGTCCGTCTGGTCTTCCACCTTGCCAGCCTTCACAAGCTCAGACTTGCCACGCATAGTGTCCTTGGCATACTCGTAAGTATGATAAAGGTTTGAGAGGTTAAGGCATACGGCAATCACAGCTGCAACGGCAACCGCACCAGTAGCCTTGAGGAATGATGGCATTTCCTTCTTGACAATAGCGTCGATAAGGAATGCTATGACCATGAGAATCTCAGGAACGAGGAAGTAGTATGTCATCTGCACATGGTTTGCCTGAATCTGAAGTGCGGCAAACACAGCCGTAACGATACCACCGACAAGGTACTTCTTCCTGTAGCACAACACAAGACCTGCAATAGTAGGAGGGATGTAAGCAAGCGTCATTACCTTCCAGATGTGACCAGCAGCAATAATGATGAAGAAGTAGCTACTGAAAGCCCACACTACTGCACCAAGAGCCGCCATCCATTGCTTGAAGTCGAATGCACGAAGAAGAATATAGAATCCGAGCATGGAAGCAAACACATACCACACATAGTCAGGAAGCCAGAGGTGGTAGGCATTCTCCACGAACGTCATAGTCTTTGTAGAGCCATAAGACGGAGCAATCTGGTATGTAGGCATACCACCAAAGAGAGACGTGTTCCATCGTGGAGTCTCTCCGTCATGAGTTGCACGATATTGGTTTGTCTCTACGCTGATACCATAGTTAGCGTTGCTGTCATGCTGCTCAAGACGTCGTCCGTCAAGTACGGCAGGCGAAAAATATGCAAAGGCGATAACAGCAAAAAGCACCACGCACAATGCATCTGGTATAAGTTTCTTAAAATTAAAGTTCATATCATTAGGTTTTGTTAATTCTTGTTTTCAATAAACATTGGCAAAGATAGCACTTTTATTACACATAGCAAACACGATAGTTCCTTTTTTGTCAGAAGAACACCATATCACCATTAGAAATTCAAAATATCATTTCAACTACGCCATGCTACCGTCATGTCTTCGCCATGTGTTCGCTATAAATCCGTTGTAGGTCCCATTAACCTCCCATTAATCTCCCATTAACCTCCCATTAAAAATGGGACATCAATGGTACTTAAATTGGAACATAATAGATATTAATACGAATCCATGGCGAAGGCACAACGGTAGCATAGACGTACCAAAAAGGAATGACCAAACAAGCACAAAAAGCAATCATAAGAAAATATAAAAATCTATACGAGTCGAAATACGCATCTATGCCGAATCTTCTGAATTTATCAAAAGAAATATTGTATCTTACGAGAAATCAAGCCACAGCAAAGACGTTGTGAATTTTCTGTGAACTTTTCAGATATCATCAAATGTAAATGTGAAAAATTTGTAAACAATTTTTCACGGCAATTTGATAAAAAAATCTACCTTTGCAAGCGAAAACAATTTCCATCCGCAAACAAAAAGCTTTTGCGCCAGACACATGGAATTGTAAACTATTACAAAATAAAAATACCATTCTATGAAACTAAATAATCATCTACTATTCTTTCTCTGCCTTCTTGGGTTAAACACATCAACCTTTGCACAACAAAAGTCATCTACGACCTTTGTTGTTGATGCGAATCTTCCTGCACCACAAAAGACTCTAAAAGCAATTGGAGGCAAAGACATGGAAACAACCATACTACACGAAAACAATGCCACAAATGCAAACAAGGAGATTTGGGCATCAAGTTTCCGTAATGACAGCTTGTGCTATGGAGGTTCAGCCCCATTTTACTACTGTCTTGTAGAAGCATACGCAGACCATAGGTCTTTGGTTCTTTCTCCAGATATGATTTGGATGCTTATCAGCCAAGGCTTTTGCTATCATGTAAATGAGAACGCTGAAGCTCTTATGGATAAGATTGTGAGTCACGAAGGTAAGAAACAACTTGTTGTTACCACAAAAGGAAAAGACTTGAAATGGGATGAGGTAGTCAACTCTTTTGAAACGCAGATTGAGAGCAACACAAAGGACAAAATCGCAAAAGTATTAACTGCAGACTTCACTACAACAGGGAACACAGAAAAGATTGCTTCTGGCATCACACTTATGAGTACCATGAGACAGTATTTTGACTACACAGTAATACGTTTGTCTTGTGGCATTCCAAGCATCACTCTCGAAGGAACGACGGAAGACTGGAAGAAGGTTGTGAAAAAGACAGAAGCTCTCAGGAAATACGGTCTTGGATGGTGGGTAGATGATTTACGTCCAATACTCGACCAGTTTGTCGCAGCCTCCAAAGGTAATATTGACAGGGACTTCTGGCGGAATATTGTAAACAAGGACTTAGCAGACAGATTAGCAGGTGGTAGATGTTCCAGCGAGAAACCAACCATACTGAACGGATGGTTTCTCAAACTAATGCCTTTCTCCAAAGATGGCAGAACACCAGATTCCGTACCACATACTTATGACAAAATAAGCTCTCAGATGACATACGCCAATCTCATTCTTAAAGATGTAGATTTGGACGGAACATTATTAAAAGAAACACCGATGGAATTGTGGGGCGGATTTGTTGGCTATGACAAAGACAGTATAACTGGTGCTTTGCGTCCAAGAATTGGATGGCTTATCAGAGAGGCTGATACGGACGAGGAGCAAATTAATGCATTGATTTCAAACGGTAATAATACGCTACACGTTTCTGCCATACCAGACATTCTTAAAAAAGCACGTTTCATTCCAAAGATAGAGCTATCATTCAACGGGAATGTTGCAATCCCCGAATGGTTTGACAGCGTTAGGATTGACCGTATTTACATCTACAACGAGCTGAATGAAGAGCAGATTGAGCAGTTGAAAAACAGATTTCCAGACAGGGAAATGGAAATTAGCAAGAATTCCGGGGGCGTCAAAAGTATTAAAATTGAGGTTCCAAAAGGATACGACCCGGAAGATTTCGTGTATGGTCATAGTTCTGTAAGTCCTGATGGTTTGTCTTCATGGACAGAATATGAAGATAACATCACCTTTATATCAGGAGAGAAACTAAAGAAACATGTAAGCAGGTTCAAGACGAACGTATTGCACAAATTGCCATCAGAACAAAATGAAGAGTTTTTCAAAAAAAACCATATACATAGAACAAATTCTGTTTCTTTCATTATTGAAAAAGACGGTTCCATATCTGACCTTAAAATTTCGGACAAGATAAAAGACACAGAAAAAGTGGAGCTAATAAAGAAATTCTTCAAAGAATTGCCACGTATCACTCCTTTAACGGATAAATACGGCTACACTATTCGTTACAAAATGATATGTTGGATATAATGCCATCTTTTACAATAGACCCTAAAAATCGATTACTATCGAATTGCAATATCGATAGTAATTGAATTGCCACATCGTTTACTATCGAATTACCATATCAATAGTAATCGAATTACCACATCGATTACTATTGATATTTGGGGCTTTGCGAAAGCATATAAAAAAGCAGAAACACGTCTGATGACAGACATGTTTCTGCTTTTTGTTTTCTATGGTTGAGCCAATAACTTATGAGTCGTAAAAGAACTTATAACTCATAACTTACCACTCAACTTTTAACTGTTAACTCTTAACTTTTAACTCACGAAGTGCGTGAGTCACTTCGTGCCGTGGTCCTCCTTGAACGCCCTCATGCGCTCCTCGAGTACAGGATAGAGCTCGTCACGCATGCGAGAAGTGCAGGCACGTACTCCCGGCTGGAGACTACCCGTCGTGTCGAGGTTGATGCTTGACACACCGTAGTGGATGAGCTCGGAAGCCAGTTCGCCACCCGTCATTCCAGGGAACGAGAGAGAGAAGAAGAAGCCGTCGCCGATAGGCTCGTGCACATCATTAGGATAAGTGATGGTAAAGCCGTTGTCGCAGAATATCTTCTTCATCTTCTGTGCACGGATGGCGTACTCCTTGGTGTCCTCCACGAAGTTTATCTTTCCCTCGCAAGAGAGACGAAGCATCTCTGCATAGCCGTACTGGGTTGTGGCAGTACAACCAGAAGTAATCATGTACTGAATGCTTGCTATGAAAGTAGGACCGAACACGCCTGTGTCATGATAACGCTCGGCAAGTGCAGGGAACTGTCGCTCAAAGAGTTTGTCGCTTATGCACACAAGTGCCATACGCTGTCCTGCGTATGAGAATATCTTGGAACTTGAGAGCATCAGGATGTAGTTGTCCGTATAACGTGCTACGGTACGCACGTATGGCTCCACGTATGGATGTGAGAGGTCACGACGGTTGTCCATGGCAAAATAAGCCAAGTCCTCCATGATGATGACATCATGCTTTGTGGCGAGATCACCAATAATCTTTAACTCATCTTCCTCAAGCGAAATCCATGCTGGGTTGTTTGGGTTGCTGTATATGATAGCGGCTATGTCGCCATCCTTCAATTCCTCCTCAAGCTTGGCACGAAGAGCCTCGCCACGGTAAGGATAGATGTCAAACTCCCTCCACTCTATGCCGAGGATGCGGAGCTGACTCTTCTGTATAGGGAATCCAGGGTCGATAAAGAGCACCTTGTCCTTCCTTGGGTCACGCTGGCAACAAGCTATGAAACTGCCAAAGCTGCCAGCCACACTACCCACGGTAGGGATGCAGGAACGTGGAGTGATGTCCACATTGATGAATGCCTTAACAAACTCGCTTGCGGCAGCCTTTAGCTCAGGTACTCCCGCAGCTGCTGGGTACTGGCTACCTATGCCGCTGTCGAGGGCGCGCTTCTCTGCCTCTATGCCATACCTGTTGGCTGGAAGACCCGGACTTCCCTGATCCATGCGGATGAAAGGAATGCCCGTCTTCTGTTCAAGATACTGTGCGACCAAAAGAGTCTCACCTATTGTAGCGTGAGATAGGTCTGCCACGTGATTCACGCGTGCAGCCTCTGCCACTAATTCATCTGAAAAGATTTTCATATTATGTATTGTTGCATATAGTCTTTATTCAAGTTCCGCTAACGCTCCACTTGCTTGGAGTTAAAGGAAGTAAAATTTTTCAACGCAGAGAACACGGAGGACACAGAGTTTTTTATTTATTTTGAGTTTTTTATCTCTGAGTTCTCTGTGAACTCTGTGTTTCGATTATAACTTCTTTTTACTTCACGAAGCTAACTCAAATAAAATATTACTTCTTTGGAGAGCCTTCCTGCCAGTTGCTAAAGTCACGAAGATCCTTGACGTGCTTTGCCTTGCCAATTGAACGCTCGATATTGCCAGGTTCCTTGATGTGGATGTTTGGCTTGATACCGACAAGCGAAACGATACGGTCGTAGAGAGGCTTGATGAACGGCATCTGCTTGGCTGGGTTTGGCGAGAAGTATTCCTCACGAAGCTCAACGTCGAGGTCGAATGTGTCCTCATTATGCTTACGGTCAACAGTAATGAAATACTGTGGAGTGAATGCTGGGAACTCTGTGAGTACAGTCTCTATCTGGCTTGGGAACACGTTTACACCACGTATGATGAGCATATCGTCTGAACGACCGAGAATCTTACCGATACGTACAGCCGTACGTCCACACTTACACTTCTCGTAGATGAGGTGGGTAAGGTCACGAGTACGGTAGCGGATGATTGGCATAGCCTCCTTGGTGAGTGAAGTGAACACGAGTTCGCCTTGCTCTCCCGGAGCAACAGGTTCGAGTGTCTCTGGGTTGATGATTTCAGGGTAGAACATATCTTCCCACACGTGAGTACCGTCCTGATACTCGCACTCACCGCCTACACCAGGACCTGACATCTCTGTCAATCCGTATATGTCTATAGCCTTGATACCAAGCTTCTGCTCTATCTCACGACGTATGCCCCATGTCCAAGGCTCTGCACCGAAGAATCCCACACGGAGGTTCAAGTCTCCCGGCTTGATGCCATTACGCTCTGCCACCTCTGCAAGGTGAAGAGCATACGAAGGAGTACAACAGATGGCTGCCGTCTTGAAGTCTTGCATAAGCATAATCTGCTTCTCTGAGTTACCTGCAGAGATAGGAAGCTGGATGGCTCCACGCTTTGCCACACCGTCATGTGCACCAAGACCTCCAGTGAAGAGTCCGTAGCCGTAAGCTACCTGAACAACATCACCAGGACCTACATCGCCTACTGCAAACACACGTGCAACGCCCTCTGCCCAGTTGTCGAGGTCATTCTTGGTGTAAGTACCCACAACAGGCTTACCAGTAGTACCTGATGAAGCATGGATACGTACTATCTCCTCCTGTGGCACAGCCTGCAAGCCGAATGGATATTCGTCACGCAAGTCATGCTTAGTGGTGAATGGCAACTTCGTGATGTCGTCAATACTCTTTATGTCTTCAGGCTTCACTCCGAGTTCGTCCATCTTTCTCTTGTAGAAAGGCACTTTCTCGTAGCAAGTCTTAACAGTCTTTATCAATCGCTCACTCTGGAGCTTACGCATAGACTCACGGTCCATGCACTCAATTTCCGGATTATGTATCATGTTTTATTAAAAGCCCCCCAGCCCCCAAAGGGGGCGGCCTCCGGGACACGGAGTTAAAAGCTTATTATTTGTGTTATTATTTCGTTTTTATTTTATGCCACCATTTTCTCAACCTTGGAGTAAATCAAATCTTCGCTCTACTCCGAAGGCTGCCCCCTTTGGGGGTTAGGGGGCCACCCTTTCCACTCCCTCATCGAACGCCTTGAGGTTAGCCTCAACCACGGCTTCGCCCTTGCGAGCAAAGATTACGGCTATGGCGTCACGCAGCTGTTCCACGGTAAGTATCTCTATATATGGGGCAGCCATGCCGAGGAGTACCATGTTGGCACCACGTACATTACCTGCATCCTTTGCCACGCTCTCTATGTCGAGTTTCACGACGGATGGCATGGAGTCAAGCTCTGCCATGAGGGCTGACTCGTCAGGATAGTTAGGTATGTTGACGAAAGGCTTGCTACTCGTAACGATTGTACCAGTCTTGGCAAGGTATGGAAGATAACGGAGTGACTCCATAGGCTCCATACTGATAACCACATCGGCACCACCCTGAGAGATGAGGTCTGAATATATTGGCTCAGTTGAGAGACGGAGGTTGGACTGTACGTCACCACCTCGCTGACTCATTCCGTGAACCTCAGCCTGCTTGAGATTGAGACCTGCCTTTGTGGCTGCCTCACCTATGATTGTCGCGATGGAGAGGATACCTTGTCCGCCCACACCGCAAAGAATAATATCTTTCTTCATAAAAAACACGCCCCCCCCGTACGGTTAAAGCTTGAATTGCGGTTTTTGCCGCAAAGCGGCCAGTTAGAAAAACATAGGGAAAACCAAAGAAAACAAAAGAAAACCTGTTTTTTCTTGTTTTTGTTCTGTTTCTTTATGGTTTTTCTAATAGGCACCTTAGTGCAAAAATATAACCGTACAGGTCGTATCTTTTCAACACAGAGGACTCTGAGAATTACCCTTCGTCAGCCTCCATGTTAATTATTAATTATCAATTATCAACTGTCAATTATCAATTATCAATTGTCAATTATCAATTGCCTCCAGAGGTCTTAGCCTTCTCCCTCGCATGGCGTGCAGCCGTCTGGATGCACTCACGACGTGGGATGATGACACTCGTTCCCTCGTATGCTATCTCGTCACGAATAAGCTGTGCGATGGCAGGTATGTTCTTAGGAAGAGGAGTGACCACGTGAAGATGCTCTGGGTTGAGTCCAAGACCGAGACATATTGCCTCGTACTTGTTAAGTCCTGCACTATCCTGTCCTCCAGTCATACCTGTGGTGAGGTTGTCGCTAATGATTACCGTTATTGGCGCATTCTCATTTATGGCATCAAGGAGACCTGTCATACCAGAGTGAGTGAAGGTAGAGTCACCTATGACTGCTATGGCTGGACGAAGACCTGCGTCAGCAGCACCCTTTGCCATGGTGATACTTGCACCCATGTCCACGCAACTTGAGAGTGCCTTGAATGGAGGAAGAGCTCCAAGCGTGTAGCAACCGATATCTCCAAACACACGTGCATCTGGATATTCCTCGATAATCTCGCGGAGTGCTCCATACACGTCCCTGTGACCGCATCCCTGACAGAGCTGTGGAGGACGACCTGCAAGGTTCTTTGCGTTATCGAATGCAGGACCAGATGGTTTGCCAAGAGCCACAGCAACGTTATCTGGAGTAAGCTCGCCTGTACGTGGGAGGTCGCCGGTGAGACGTCCCTTAACCACATAACCTGTACCAAGGAGAGCCTTAACGTCCTGCTCCACTACTGGCTGACCGTCCTCCACCACGAGGATTGCATCATTCTCCTTGGCAAGTTGCCTTACCTTATCTTCAGGAAGTGGATACTGGCTTACCTTGAGGATATTGGCTGTGTCGCCCACATTCTCTTTCACATAGTTGTAGGCGATACCGCAAGCTATGATGCCAAGCTTGCCACCACCCTTCTCCACCTTATTGAATGAAGAGTTCTCGGAAGCTGCCAACATCTTTGGCTGCTTGTCGAGCAACTCCAAGTATTTCCTACGTGCAATACCAGGGAGGAGAACCCACTGGTCCGTACTTGCATTATACTTGTTCTCGTCCCTCACGCTGCTTACCTCTACAGCCGCACGACTGTGGGCAAGGCGAGTGACGACACGAAGTACAACGGGCACGTGCAGTTCCTCGCTAAGGTCAAAAGCCTTAGCCATCATGTCGTAAGCCTCCTGCTGGTTGCTTGGCTCAAAGACTGGCACCATGGCAAACTTGCCATAGAAGCGAGAGTCCTGCTCATTCTGGCTGGAGTGCATGGAAGGGTCGTCGGCAGCAAGTACGACGAGACCGCCATTAGCACCCGTAATGGCAGAATTGACAAAAGCATCCGCACACACATTCATTCCCACGTGCTTCATGCACACGAGGGCACGCTTGCCAGCATACGACATACCGAGAGCAGTCTCCATGGCAGTCTTCTCGTTGGTACACCAACGGCTATGAATGCCACGCTCCCTTGCCAAGGCGTTGCCCTGGATAAATTCTGTTATCTCTGTGGATGGGGTACCCGGATAAGCATACACTCCGCTCAATCCGGCATGAATGGCGCCAAGCGCTATAGCCTCATCACCAAGAAGTAGTTTCTTTTCCATTTATATTGTTGAATGTTTTTCTTTTTCTAAGTTCAGAAATTTCAAAATCCTTGCAAATGTAGCCAATATTTAGATAAATAAAAAGTAAACATCGTTATTTTTAATCATTTTTATACTTTTCTCCTCTTTTTGCTTGAAAAGTAAAAGGGGAAGATATAACAATTAAGCCTAAACCCACCATTAAGCAATGATACAAAACACATACCATTCCAAATGGTGGATTTAGGCTTGAATCCTAATATCCAACATAAGCAAGAAAAGACGTTACGGAGTAACGACCTTTTCTTCTATCCAGTCTTTAACCAAGTCCTTAACGGCTTCCTGTGCATCTTCACGACTTACCTCATATTCTTCCAGAAGCAAATCCACAAGCATACCTTCCGTAAAGTCTGTTCCTTCAATTGCTTTCCACAGATAAGCCGCGCTCTCATTCATCTTTCGGAGCACGCCCGAATGAGCAACATTTGCACCCATTCCAACCAATAGGTTCTGTGAACCTAATGTTTGCAATTTATAACCTTCAACTGTTTTCATACACTTTCATCTTTCTTTTGACGCTCCAAATATGACTTGTATTCATTCCGTATATAGGCTTCTATATCCGCAATTTTCTTGTCCCTAAATTCTTTGTGACATTTCTTTGCGTCATGACACACTTCAAGTCTAATACACTCCGGATATAAAGGACATATTTTGCATTCTTCAAGCTTATCACAATGTTTACTATATTTTGCAAGCATATCTTCGTTTAGAGTAGCATCATCTATATGCCCCACATAATTACCATCCAGACAACTTTCACATTTTGTCAGATGTCCATCTGGCAAAACAACAATTTCATCATACGAATCCGCCATACAATAATGGTTCATAAAAGACTTATTTATCACATATGACGAATTATTAAGTCCCAACGACACAATTTTTTCATCCAAAAGCTTTTGAGACTCACAGATTTCCTTGCGACGTTCATGTGTTCTCACAAAACCTCCACACTTACCAACTTCTTCAAACAAAGGATGAGAATAAACACTTAATCCTTTCCGCCCCTTATATCGTGTTGCTAAGCCTTCCACTAAGCAACACATATCTTTCATATTATATGCATCTATATTCAACCTAATAGACACATCTATTTCAGAGGATAATAAGTTATCAATATTGCAAAGTACACGTTCAAACGCATTTACGCCATCGTAAATATATGCCTTTACTTTATTATACGTTTTTTCCGTTCCATCCAAGGTTATCTGAACACGATTGAGATTCCAAAGTTCTTTGGCTTCACCTATAATCTCCGTATCAAACAAATAGCCATTACTTACCATAGAACTTCTAAAGTTAATATTTTTTGATTTAAGGCCAGAGCAGATAATATTAATAGCTTTAACATTATACAATGGCTCACCTCCAAACCAAGAAATAGAAACTTTAGAATCTCTGCGATGCGTCTTATCAATATATTCAACAACTCTATTTGCAACGTCATCTGACATTGATTTTTTTTTAGAATTCGCTTCAAAGCAATAGAAGCATCTTGCGTTACAATCAGTTGTTGGTAATATTGTATAGCCTTTTATTCCTGGTGTTTGATGAAGTGTACAAAGAAATATATTACGCAAATCATCGACAAATTGCAACTCATCAAAATCCGAAGGAACATAAAACCATTTCTCAAACAAAACATCTTTTATGCTTTCACCATAATATTCTGATTTCTCAATTAACAAACATTCCTTTGTTAACGTATTGAACAAAATAAATCCATCTTCAACTTTCAACTCGTAACAAAAGGAAGACTTACGGGAAACACAGTCAGTAATAGGCTGGTTTCCCGTTATATCCATCACCTCTTCTATAGGCAAGGAAAGAACTTTCATTATTTGCTTGTGTATATTAAAAAGTCATTCTACTACGCGCATATCCCTCATCAACCTTTCTACAATTAGGCATACAAACCACACCTTCATCGCCATCTATAATACAATATCTTGGCCTACAAAAGTGCTGATGGCACTCACCACTACCAGCCAAAATGTTCTCACGTAGTCTAATGCCCTTAATCTCAGGCTTTACGAATTGTTTTTTCATACTTTTGTTTGTTTTAGAATTAAATTTGTTTTTAACTATATTAGAAACATCAATATTTAGAAATATCAATATTCACCTAATCGTTTCTTACGATTTGACGCAAAAATCGTCCTTTTAGTTCAAAAAAAAAAAAAAAACGCAAGATTCTTACACTTTTTCTTTAATTTTTCTTATTTTTTGGACAAAAGCCATCAAAAAAAAGGGTGTCAAATTACAATCAAGGTGTTTTTGTCTTTTCTTTTCCCTTGCCTCAGCCTTGCCAAACCTTGCTGTTTTCAGCAACCTTTAGCAAGACTGTAGCAACACAATAGCAAGACGAATGCTTTACTCTCCTCACATTTCACACTTCACATATGGCGCAGTTTCGTTTTGTCCTCCTCCCTCACATTCTTTCACTTTAATTATTCTCGTCTTTTCGATCAAATGCCCTCACGACTTAATTTTAACTCTCTGGGCAGAGAAAAAAAATTCCCTGCCCAGAGAAATAATTTTGCCTCCCCAAGGAAATCTCTAAGCGTCTTTCGTTTTTCCTTCACAACCGAACCGTACTGTTTCGTTTAATCCTACTTTTACGAGAAACTCAGTCCCCTCCCTATAGGGCGAATGAGGGCGAAGAAGAGAGACTAAATGTCTCTCTGTCCCGAAATGAGGGGAGAACAGTGCCCTGTTCGACGGAGGAAGACTTAGGGTGGGTCTCTATTTTCCTCTACGATTCTCCAAGGATTTGTACAGGAACATAAGGGGAAACCAAGGGGAAGACAATAGGAAATTAACGATATGCGTGTCTATTCTCCGCAAATTTGCGGAGAATAACACAGATATTCTCCGCATAATTTGGTTTTGAGCAATAAATGTGATAGTTTTGCAGATAGAAAACTTAAGATATATGGCTCAACTATATATATGGCAACAAAAGGAATGGCCAGAAATGTACTGGGACGATTCCTCGCTCTACAATCTCCTTGCAGATGTCAATATGCTACGTGGACAACTGTTAGGGCGATTGCAGATGTTCGGCATGAATGAGCAGAATGATTCTTTCGTTGAAACACTTACGCAAGAAATCGTTCATTCATCCGAGATAGAAGGAGAACGCCTAAACAGAGATAGCGTCCGCTCGTCCGTGGCACGACAGTTGGGACTTGAATATGACGGTCTCCCACGTGAAGACCATTATATTGAGGGTGTTGTTCAGGTAATGCTTGACGCGACACACAACTACTCGGAACTGCTGACAGAAGAACGCCTGTTCGGATGGCATGCAGCCTTATTTCCAACAGGACATAGCGGAGCATACAAGATTGCCGTAGCAAGATGGAGAGACGGAGACGAACCGATGCAAGTCGTCTCAGGCGCATTCGGAAATCAGAAAGTACATTACGAAGCACCACCAAGTGCAGATGTGCCAATAATGATGAAAGAGTTCCTCCATTGGCTGAATGACGCCAAACAGCAAATCGACCCTTTGGTCAAAGCTGCCGTTGCCCACCTTTGGTTTGTTACTATTCATCCTTTTGACGACGGCAATGGACGTATCTGCCGAACCATAACAGAGATGCTACTTTCACGTGCAGACAAGACACAGAAACGATTCTACAGTCTATCGTCCACCATACTCAGCAAGCGAAAGGACTACTACCAAGTCCTTGAAGCATCACAGAAAGGCAGCCTCGACGTGACCTCCTGGACGGAATGGTTCTTGCACTCACTCAAGGAAGCCTTGGAGGACGCCCTCACAAAGACTGACAACATAGTATATAAGACCTCCTTCTGGGACAGACATCGTGACACGCAATTAAATGAGCGACAACGCAAAGTGCTCAACATGCTACTCGATGGATTTGAGGGGAAACTCAATTCTTCAAAATGGTACAAAATCAACCATTGCTCCCAAGACACAGCCATACGCGACATAAAGGACTTGATAAGCAAAGGCATCCTTCGCAGTACGGAGGAAGGAGGAAGAAGCACAAACTACGAGTTGACAAAATAGACAAAACGAAGATTTGTATTTCGTTAAAACACAGAGGGCACAGAGAACTCAGAGAATAAAAGATTTTTTTCTTGTTTTTGTTCTGTTTCTTGCCTGTTTTTCTAATTGGCGCACATGCGCACAACTTTCCGCAAGAACTAACAAACTCACAAACTCACAAACTTAAAAACTTACACAATAATGACAATAAGCTTACTACAAACAGATATAGTCTGGGGCAACCCTGTTGCCAACCAGCAGAGAGCAGAGGAGCTTATCAAGAGCCTCGACAAGTCGGACGTGTATGTACTCCCGGAGATGTTCTCCACAGGCTTTGCCACAGAACCTGAGGGTATAGCCGAGGACGACCTCGCGTCACTCTACTGGATGCAGAAGACAGCCAAGGAGATGGATGCTGCCATAGCAGGAAGCGTGGCTACGTGCATCGTGACAGACGGCAAGAAGACGTACCACAACCGCTTCTACTTCGTGAAGCCTGACGAGACATACGAGTACTACGACAAGCATCACCTCTTCACCTTCGGAGGAGAGCACCACCGCTACACACGTGGCACGGAGCGCAAAGTGGTGGAGTTCCGTGGCGTGAAGTTCCTTCTTCAGGTGTGCTACGACATGCGCTTCCCTATCTTTGCCCGCAACACGAAGGAGAACCCTTACGACGTGGCTCTCTACGTGGCAAGCTGGCCTACAGTACGCCTTGGTGCATGGAAGACGCTTGCCCACGCACGTGCCATAGAGAACCAATGCTACGTGGCTGCCGTTGACCGCACGGGCAACGACCCATACTGCTCATACAGCGGAGGTACGATGCTCATAGACGCCTACGGCAATACCGTGGCAGAATGTGAGGAGAACAAGGAATGCGGCATAACCGTGGAACTTGACCTCGATGCCCTCTACGCTTTCAGGAAGAAGTTCCCAGTACTCGAAGATGCTGACGCTACGCGCAGCTCGTCAGTTAAAAGTTAAAAATTAAAAGTTAAAAGTGGAGAGAGAAGTCGTTAAGCTATAAGTTGCGAACCTAATAGAGAAAGATAATTTTCTTTAATTTTATAAATTTTCGTTCTTTCCATTAGTGTGACAGACTATCGTCTTTTTACTCCTTCTAACTTCTTCTTACTCCTATTAACTACAGAAATAAAGGAAAATGAAAGATTCACTTATAGTTGTGTCTGGAGGAATGGACTCCGTCACTATGATGTACGAATATGCAGAACAGATAGCTCTTGCAGTTAGCTTCGACTACGGAAGCAACCACAACAAGAAAGAGATTGAGTTTGCCAAGCTCCATTGTGAGCGTCTCGGCATTCGCCACCTCATCATACCACTTGCCTTCATGGGTCAGTATTTCAAGTCCTCACTCCTTGAAGGTGCTGACGCCATACCTGAGGGTCACTATACGGCAGAGAACATGAAGAGTACCGTCGTGCCTTTCCGCAACGGCATCATGCTGAGCATAGCATGCGGACTTGCCGAGAGCAACGGACTCAAGAAGGTACTCATAGCCAACCACGGTGGCGACCACACCATCTACCCAGACTGTCGTCCAGAGTTCATCAACGCCATGTCAAGCGCCATGACTCTCGGCACGGACACTCATGTGGAGGTGTTCGCACCTTACACCAACATCACGAAGTCGGATATTGCTCGCCATGGCAAGGCTCTCAACATCAACTATGCCGAGACATGGTCATGCTACAAGGGTGGCGACAAGCATTGTGGCAAGTGCGGCACCTGCGTGGAGCGCAAGGAAGCCCTTGCCGAAGCAGGCATAGAGGACACAACGGAGTACGAGTAGGAGCCCCTCTCCCCAACCCTCCCCCTCTATGGGGAGGGTGACTAATGCAAGAATAGCACTCGAAAGAAGCGCTCTACACTACTAAAACAAGCGTCCTGCTTGCGACCGTCTTTAGTCGCAAGCAGGACGTTTCTTTTAGGGTCACATGACAGCCAAGGAATTTCTAAAGTCAATGGGGCAAACCAGAAAATCCATATCTCTCAAAACAAGGGATATGGATGTAAATCTATTCTTTTTTTTTTGCTTATTCAATATTTATTTGTAGTTTTGCAGCAGAATCAAAACGCAATAGCATTATGACAACATTAGCACAGAGAATAATGGAAACGCCGATGGCACCATATACGGCTTTACTACGCGGAATGACCCGCGAGCAAAAGCGTATTGTAGTGACATTCATCAACGAATCCATGAACGAGCCAACGCATAATGACAAACCATACGAGGTTGCTCCAGTGTCTCAAACCATCAAGAAATGGAGAGGTTGTGCTTCTTTCACAAAAAATGAATTAGAAAACGATGCACGTCTTAAAGCTATCATAAACAAATGAAACGAATTTTTCTTGACACAAACATTCTTGTAGATTTTGCTTTGGAACGAGAACACGGTGACGATGCAGAACAACTACTACAACGGGGACTTGATGGAATCATAAGTTTACAAGCATCATATCTTACGTTTGCAAACATGGCATATATCATGAAGAACAAAGTTGATGTGTACGAGCTATTCAACGACCTTTGCAAATTCATTTCCGTACTACCTATGGACGAGAAGCAACTACATACAGCCTTGACCCATAGAGTACATGATTTTGAAGATATGCTCCAATACCAATGTGCAAAAACTGCCAATTGCGACGTAATAGTGACAAACAACCGTAAAGACTTCATCGAGTTCAGCACCCTTCCAATCATGACAGCCGAGGAATTTCTAAAGTCAATGGAATAAATAACATATCTCTCAAAACAAGGGATATGGATGCAAAACGACCACATTCATTTGTTTGCTCCACGACTAACATAACACGCCCCAAACAACAAGCATATTTGCTTTATAATTGTCTTATATCGAACATGGGGGGGTAAAATTAAAAGGGATGGAATGATAAATTAACATAATAGGTGGTATGTTCAGTAAAATATTCATACCTTTGCCACCGAAATATTAAATATTATTAACAAACGATTAGGTGATATAAGCATAATATGAATTTCATATAGTATATACGCAAAGGATAATATCTTGACGGCTGTGAGGTCGTTAAGGCAGTTTCTTGTATCTATCATGTATGTTCATTCGCTTATTATACACGGATAACGACTAAGGGTGGAAACATCCAAAGGTTGAAATGTTGAGATAATCAAAACTTTTTTATTAACAATCAAGGCAAGACTATTCTTGCCCAATTCTAACTTTTATTAAAAACAACAATGAAACAGAAAAATTATGTTGCTCCTTCCATTTCGGAGCGTGCGTCACGCATACGCACAAGCATCTTAGCTGGCAGTATTGATAACATCCACTCACACGATGTGCCATGGGGAGATGCAAGACAGAGAACAGTTCCAACAACACCATCTGATGGCAAAGTAAACGAAGTATTAAGTTTTTAATTCAATGTGCGTATGAAAAAGTATTTATTTCCAGTTGTAGCACTCGTAGCTGCAATGGCATCTTGTACATCAGATGTAGAAGAAGCACCTGCTATAGATAATTCCACAGAGAAGCAAACATACATTATAGGCTCTAAGCCTTTTGAGTTTGTTGAAGACTTAACACGTACAACTTTCACATTAGAGGAGAAAGGTTTACTCTTCTCTTGGTCTTTTGACGAAGTTTTTGGTGTCTTCCCAATCAATCCAGTAAACAATCAAGCTATGTGGGCTCTTCAGAATGGCGGCAGCATATATGATAGCCAAAGTCATTTACGCGACCACTATGCACAATTTAACGGTCAAGGATGGGGATTGGAATTTGGCACAAAATATGCAGCATACCAACCATACAACGGAGAGATTCCAAGTAACACCGTACATACCGCAGTTCCTGTAACAATGCCAACTACTCAGGGTGGAACATTAACTTACATAGGTAAGAATGTGGACTTCATGTGCGACACTTCAACATATGTTGGTCCTGCAAGCAGAGATTATCATAATGAACCATGGGAAGGTCCATACGATTCAGAATCCAATTGTGAAATTGGAGATGTTAGTAATCCTGGACATCAGCCAAGCTCTGGAGTTACATTCGACTTCGACCATTCTATCGCAATCATTCAGATTAAAGTTCCAGAATCAAATAACGGTATAACTGTTACTGCTCAAAGCGGAAACCCATTCATTACAGCAGGAACATGGAATCTTGAAACTGGAGTCGTGACTGGTACTGACTTCACAAATACCATAACATTAACATCTCCAGAAAATGTAGAAAATGGTGTAGCGACATTCTATTTGGCAGCATTCCCAACAACAACAGGTGCTTGTATAATTACTGTTGATGGCAACACTTACCAAGTTGCAAGCAAGACTCTCGTTGCTGGTAAGGCATACCGTTGGAATGTTCAGTAATAAAGATGTTAAAAACAATTTGTATTATAGGAAATTTGCGACAACCTCACACGAGGTTGTCGTTTTTGTTTAAAATACGTCGTGAACGTACTCGTAGTACGTGGCGAGCGTACTCCCAGTACGTTAGGCACGTACTGGCAGTACGTACGGCTACGTACTTTCACAATTTCACATTTTTCTTTTACTCGTTCACCAAAATGTTACATGTTGAGCAAAGACATAAAACGAGCCTTCGGAAAAGACGTTATATCTTTCCCGAAGGCTCGATATGTTAATTGTTAATTGTTAATTGCCCATCGTCTTTCCGAAGCAACGGCGACGGCGTGCCACCTCGTACTCGAAGTACTCCCATTGAGCAAGAACCTTGGAGTTGGTCTCAAGCATAGGACATACGTTGGCATACTTGAACTTGCAACGTTGGAAATGAGGTATGAGGTCGTTGAAGATAGGAGCATTCACGCCTCGGCTCTGATACTCTGGCTTGACGGCTATGAGCATGAGATTAACCGTATCCTCATAGAAACGCTTCATCTTGAGAGCCTTCAGGAGGTGGAACCAACCGAATGGAAGGAGCTTTCCGCCCGACTTGCGCATGGCATTGGCAAGTGAAGGCATACATGCACCGAAGGCAATAAGCTCGCCCGTGTCTGCATTCTCGATGAGAGTGACAAGGCTGAGGTCAACCAACGGAAGGAACTCACGCACATACTGGTCAATCTGCTTCTGGCTAATCTCAGAGAAACCGAAGAGATGAGCGTAAGCCTCGTTGACAAGCTCAAACATCTTCTGTCCGTAGCCATTCTTCAAGAGGTCCTTGCCCGTAGGCTTCACGATGCGCAGATTGTTACGCTTCATCACGATGTCCGTAATCTTGACGTACTTCTCAGGAATGACATCAGGCACAGTCACCTTCAACTCCATCCAGTCAGCCTTCTTGACATAGCCAAGCTGCTCCATGAACTGTGGGTAGTAAGGATAGTTGTAGATGGTGAGAACAGAACCGATGCGGTCAAATCCCTCGATGAGCATTCCCTCCTTGTCGAGGTCAGTAATGCCAAGAGGACCTTCCACCTCTTCCATTCCTCGTTCCTTACCCCATGCAGCCACGGTATCGAGCAAGGCACGACACACGTCTATATCCTCTATGAAGTCAATCCAGCCGAAGCGAACCACCTTAGTGCCCCACTTCGCATTAGCCTTACGATTGATGATGGCAGCCACACGACCAGCCACCTTGCCATCCTTGTAGGCAAGGAACAACTGAACGTCGCAGAATTCAAAGCCAGCATTCTTCTTTGGGTCGAACGTGTTGCGAAGATCCATGGCAAGGTCAGGTACAAAGTACGCATTGTCCTTGTACAGTTCATTAGTGAAATCAATGAACTTCGTTATATCTTTGTGAGAGTTAATTGCTTTTACCTCTATCATAATCACCTATTTTAGTCAAAATCGGTGCAAAGGTACGAAAAATAACGTAACGAAAAGCTTTTAAAAAGTAAAAATGACGCCAAAAGCCCATAAGCCCACACACCACAAGCATCATTTTTTCTTTCTTTTCCTTGGTAAACTCAACATAAATATGTTCCTTTGCAAAGTCAAGACTTAATTATGTATTATATGGGCAACAACTTAATAAATTCCCTAAAGAACGTAGCAGAGCACGTACTGCCTAACGGCGCACACGTTTGGCTCTATGGCTCTCGTGCAAGAGGCGATGCACGGGACGACTCCGATTGGGACTTACTCATATTGCTTGACAAGCCAAAGATTGAGCATGACGACTTCGACACGGTAGCTTACCCATTCATCGAAGCAGGCTGGGACTTCGCTGCCAACGTCAATCCTCAGCTCTATTCTTATTCAGAATGGAAACAAAGGGCTATAAGTCCGTACTATCAGAATGTGGAACAAGATAAACTATTATTAGCATGAAACTGTCGGAGGAAAACAGAGAGGCACTGATTGCCCTATACACAGAGAAAGCCGACGAAACAATGGCTGAGGTACAAGTGGCTATCGATGCAGAGAAATGGAGCATGGCAGCAAACAGGCTATACTATGCGCTCCTTCATATTCTTACAGCATTATTCATAAAAGACGGACACCCAACCGCAACACACTTAGGTGCGAAGATGACACTCGGCTTACACTATGTAAAAACAGGCATAATAACACAAGAGCAAGGCAGACTTTTCTCTCGACTGGAAACACTAAGAGAGAAAGCTGACTACGATTGTTTCTTCAAGGCAGACAAAGACGACATCGACACATATTAC
>JAFZVY010000098.1 GCA_017617575.1 Bacteroidaceae bacterium
CGACCTGTACGGTTGAAACTGTATGTTGTTTTTTGCCGCAGTGCGGCCAGTTAAAAAAACATGGTAAAAACCAAATAAAATCAAAAAAAACATGTTTTTTCTTGTTTTTGTTCTGTTTACCTCCCTTCGGTCAGTGAGAGAAGTTCTTGACTGTTTTTCTAATATGCACCTTAGTGCAAAACCGCAACCGTACAGTTCGAAAAGTTGTCGTTACTCTCAATGAAGGCGCTTTGATTTGCAAAAGGAATGTTTGGTACACCCAAGATACACTTATGATTCACCCTACACGAAAGCCCAAAGGGCTGAAAGAACACAGGCAGGGCGTGGAGCGTAGCGGAACCCCTGTAAGTGTGCAGTTCCGTTTTTTTTCAAAACTCCGAAGGAGTGACAGAATAAAAGCTTTACTCGTTTTTCTGTCACCCATTCTGGGTTCTTAGGATGATTTGATTCCTACAAACAGGGGTTCCGCTACGCTCCACGCCCTGCCTGTAATCTCATCAGCCTTTCAGGCTTCTCCAGCACAATCGTACAATTTGAAATGAATTATTCAAGTTTCGCAAGTTCAGCTGACGCTTTACTTGCAAGGAGTTAAAAAGGAGTTAAAGAGTAGTTAAAGTGGAGTAAAAAAGACGATACTCCAATCGATAATTTATCATTTCAAATTTATGCGTCCCGAACGCTTGTTCCGAAGGCATAAATAATAGATTTGAAATTTGACATTCAGACATTCGTCTTTTTAACTTCCTATATAACTCCATTTTAACTACAATTTAACTACAAGCTAAACTTGAAAAATTATGTTGTCAACTAATCTCCATGAGGCGGCGGTTGAATTCGTCTTTGTCGTAGATGGAGGCGTTGCGGATGCGTGAGCGGTAGTTGTAGATGGTTGGGAGCGAGTAGTTGAGGAAGTGGGCAATCATCGCAGAGTCGTCCACTCCGAGGCGGATGAGGGCGAAGATGCGAAGCTCGATATTGAGCAATTCACCTTTCTTTGGGATGAGCTGGGAGTCCTCGTTGAGGAGGGCGTTGAACTCGGTGATGAAATGTGGATGGATGCTGAGGAACGACTTGTCAAAGTCGGCAAAGAAGCGTTTCTGTTCGTCCTCCATCACATTGTCGGACTTGAGAAGCTTCATGAGTTCCTGTTGCTGGTTGCTCTTGGCAAGTTTGAGAAGTGACTTGCGGAAGTTCTCGAAGGTGTCCATGTAGCTGCGGCACAGCTCAAGGTAGTGGGCTATGTATTCCTCCTTTATCTTGTTGGTGTTCTGAAGTATGTCGTTTGCCTTGGACAGCATGTCGTTGTTCTCGTCCAACTGGTAGTTGGAGTCCTGAAGCTGTGAGTTGGCTGCCTCCAACTGTAGGTTTGCCTCCTCCAACTGGCTGTTGGCGATGGCAAGGCTCTTGTTGGCTTCCGACAGCTTCTCCTTGATGTTGTGTATGCGCTTCATCTGTTTCTGGAGGTAGAAGAGGGCGAGGATGAGGATTACGGCAAAGGCACATACTGCCGTGAATATGGTATGCTCAAAGAGTTGGTTGCGCTTCTCCTGTTCGCGGTACTCCTTGTCGATGATAGGGAAGATGGTGTTAACCTCAAAGGTACGAAGGAACGCGCTGCAGAAGTGGGCGTCCTCCATGCTGCAAAAGAGGTAGGTGTATGCCCTGTCGATGTCACCCATCTTGAGCATGAGGCTTGCGAGCTCTGGAAGTGCCACGTACTCGGTCACTCCGTTCTTGATGTCGGATATGGCTGTGAGGGTGAGGTAGAGCGCATGTTTCTCGTCGTCGCCCTTGACCTTGTAGCACTGGGCAAGGTTGTAGTAGGCATATACCTTCTGCTCGTCCTTTGCCTTGGTGATGATGTCGTGGAGTATGTCGATGGCGGCATCAGCCTCTCCCTTCACGATGAAGTTGTCAGCCAGTACGTTGTCTCGGCGTATTCCTGCCCCTGTGAACTGGAGTATGGAGTCGCGGTAGGACTGTGTGAGTTGCTCGTAGTGGTTGTCGTCATGGTGGAAGTCCTTGATGTACTCTGCGTACCATCCATATACGGTGCGGCAGGTGTGGAAATACTCTGAGCGTATCTCCGGTGAAGCGTTGTCCACGTTGATGGTATCGACAATCCTGATGGCAGAGGTGAAGTCGCCCATGATGCCGAAGGTGATGGCTTTCTTCATGCCCACCATGAGGGAGAGGGTCTTGTTACGCCTTACGGCATCAAGCCTCTCCATGAGTTGGATGTAGTGGAAGGCACTATCCACCTGATAGTTGTTGTAGCACTTGTATATCTGGTCGTATATGGCATACTGCCTCTCGTCGGATGATGTGCCGACGAGTTGCTTCAGGCTGTCTATCCTGCCTTGGAGGAGTTTGTGGTACTTGCCTTTTTCCTGTATTACTTTATCAAGTTCAGTCAACAATGTGTTGAGTTGCTGTGCTCTTGCGTTGCCTAAAAAGGCGAAAGAGAGAAGCAAAATGGTAATGATATGTTTCATTATGATATAGATTATTGTTACATTTGTCTGCAAATATAAGATTATTTTTTTATATTTCGTTTATATTTTATTAACTATTTTTTATTTTTAATGATTAAATATCACGCTGTTAGTTTTTGTTACATTTTATATTTTTCTTATTGCCACTTTTTTGTATTGCAGAATACCGTAATTTTGCATCGTACAAAAAATATTTTATCTGTATGGCTATGCTTGTCGTGACAAGTCGCCATGGAACCCTGAATGGGGTGACAGAACAGGTAGTCGTTCGATTCTCTTTACTCTGTCACTCCTTCGGTGTTCTTCAAAGGTCAACTAATCTCGGTTTTCGTATTCATCCAAACGGAAGTTAAACCTATCATGATTACACCTAAAGGTGAAAAATGCGGAACCTATAATAATTAATACTAACAAGTACCAGCTAACTAATGAGGAAATCTAAACTTACACTAACATTCCTTCTGAGCCTGTGCTCTTTCCTGAGCATAGATGCAGCAAAGATTAACGTGAACCATGTCCACCCTATGTTCTGGTGGTCAGGAATGCACAGTACCGAGCTTCAGATAATGATTCACGGTATGGGACTCGGCGTGTATGACGTTCAGCTCAAGAACGCCAAGGACATCGAGTTGAAGAGTGTGAACAAGTTTGACAACAAGAACTATATTATATTATATGTAGATACAAAGGGCGCACCTGCCCAGACATTCAGCATCGACCTTGTGAACGGTAAGAAGGTGGTGAAGAGCATCCCTTACGAGTTGAAGGAGAGGAAGTCACTCCGACTCGGCAACTTCGATGCTTCGGACGTCATGTACCTGCTTATGCCTGACCGCTTTGCACAGGGCTTCACAGACAAGCAGAAAGAGCCTATGTATGCCAAGGCAGAGAGGGAGAAGACATGGAACCGCAAGGTTGACATGGCACGCCATGGCGGTGACCTCGCGGGTATGAGCCAGCACATGGATTATCTCAGGGAACTGGGTATCACAGCCATCTGGCCAACGCCGACGCTCTCCAATGATATGGCGGAGATGTCGTACCACGGATATGCCATAACTGACTACTACCAGACGGACCCTCGTCTTGGTACTAACGAAGATTACAAAAGTTTTGTTCAAATAGCCCATGATAATGGTATTAAGGTAATTAAAGACATTGTTTTTAACCACTGTGGTTCGTTCAACTTCCTGTTTGCGGACAGACCTGCTGACGACTGGTTCAACTACGACAGCAAATATACGCAGACAGGGTATAAGACGAGCGCAGCTGGGGATAACCACGCATCATGTCTCGACAAGCAGCTTACCGTTGACGGTTGGTTTGTCGAGACCATGCCAGACTTCAACGGAAAGAACAAGCTCGTAGCTGACTACCTCATCCAAGCAAGTAAGTGGTGGGTGGAATATGCCGGAGTGGACGGTTTCCGACAAGATACATATCCTTATAATGACTTCAACTTCATGAAGCGTTGGTGTCACGAGATGGACGAGGAATATCCTGGTTTCAACATCGTAGGTGAGACATGGGTAAACAACAACGTGGGTGTGAGCTACTGGCAGAAGGACAGTAAGTTGGCTGCTCCGCTCAACTCTGAACTGAAGACGGTGATGGATTTCCCTCTCATGTACCTGCTCACGAGCGTTGTGGATGAGGAGACGGACGAGTGGGACAACGGTCTTGCAAAGCTTTACGCTTACCTGTCACAGGACATGGTGTATGCCAATACCAATAACCTGCTGACGTTCCTTGCAAACCACGACACAGACCGTTTCCAGCCAACGAAGGAGAAGGCTGAGAACATAACGAGGTACAAGCAGGCTCTTGCATTACTGCTTACTTTGCGAGGCACGCCTCAGTTGTACTATGGTGACGAGATAGGTATGTATGCCAACAAGAGCGTGAATGACGGTGCTCTCCGTCAGGACTTCCCTGGTGGATGGGCAGAGGACAAGAACAACGCTTTCACGAAGGAGGGTAGGACAAAGTTGCAGAACGAGTATTTCGACTTCTCCAAGCGACTCCTCAACTGGCGTAAGGGCAACAAGGCCGTGGCATACGGTACGCTCACGCACTATGCCATCCGCAACGGCGTGTATGTCTATTCACGCCTGTACAAGGGACAGAGGGTGACGGTGCTCATCAACGGAACGAGCAAGCCACAGACCGTGGATGCAAGCATATACGAGGAGGTTCTTCCTTCACTGTCTGCCTTTGACGTGATGACGGGAAAGAGACGCACCTTTAATGATAAAATAACGTTGGGAGCGAGAGAAGTAGTGATAATGGATTATGGACCCACCCCCAACCCCTCCCTATAGGGCGGGGAGTAGTTACTCTGTTCGCTGAGTGATTTCAAACACAGAGTGTAGAGGAATTCAAAATGCATAATTCAAAATGCAAAATGACTTTATATGTATGTTAATTGTTAATTTCTCTGTGTCCTCCGTGTTCTCTGCGTTGAAAAAGACCGTTTCTAATAACTTAACAACGAACAATCAAACGTCCGTTAACTTCTTCTAACTTCTATTAACTTCTTCTAACTTCTAAAAATAGAACAATGAGAACTCTATTTATTTCAATTTTGGCAATTCTTGCATCGGTATCGGCAAATGCACAGAAGCTGACATCGCCCGATGGGCAGATGGAGATGAACTTCAGCGTGGATGCCAAGGGTACACCGACATATAACCTCAGCAGAAAGGGCAAGATGGTTATCAAAGACAGTCACCTTGGACTTCAACTGGTGAGGGAGAATGCAAACAAGGCAATAGACTTTGAGTACAAGACCTTTGCTGACAAGGAAAAACTTGACAAGAAGGCTAACATGACAACGGGCTTCAAGATTGTCGATACAAAGGAGACTGCCTTTGACGAGACATGGTCGCCTGTATGGGGTGAGGAGTCAAGCATCCGCAACAACTACAAGGAGCTTGCCGTGACACTCGCACAGCCTGAGAATGACCGCACCATACTCATTCGTTTCCGCCTCTTCAATGACGGTCTCGGATTCAGATATGAGTTCCCTTCACAGAAGAACCTCACATACTTCATCATCAAGGAAGAGAAGTCTGAGTTTGCCATGACGGGCAACCACAAGGCATGGTGGGTGGCAGGTGACTACGACACACAGGAGTATGAGTGGCAGACAAGCCGCCTGTCTGAGATACGAGGCAAGATGAAGGATGCCATCTCTGAGAACTCTTCACAGACACCGGCAGGACCAACGTGCGTGCAGACGGCTCTCCAGATGAAGACGGACGACGGCTTGTACATCAACCTTCACGAGGCAGCCTGTATAGACTATGCAACCATGCACCTCGAACTGGATGACAAGAACATGGTATTCACATCACACCTCACACCTGATGCACAGGGTTGCAAGGGTCGCATACAGACACCGTTCAACACACCTTGGCGTACGGTCATAGTGGGCGAGAGCGGCAAGGACATCCTTGCAAGTCGCATAACACTCAACCTCAACGAGCCTTGCAAGTTGAAGGACACAAGCTGGATTAAGCCAACGAAGTACGTGGGTGTATGGTGGGAGATGATTACAGGCAAGAGCAGCTGGGCATACACGGACGACGTGTATAGCGTAAAGCTCGGACAGACTGACTATAAGGCGTGCAAGCCTAACGGCAAGCACGGAGCAAACACAGCCCATGTAAAAGAGTACATCGACTTCGCAGCAGAGAACGGCTTTGATGCCGTACTCGTCGAAGGATGGAACGAAGGATGGGAAGACTGGTTCGGTCACCAGAAGGACTATGTCTTCGACTTCGTGTCTCCTTACCCAGATTTTGACCTCAAGGGCATACATCAGTATGCTGCATCAAAGGGCGTGAAGATGATTATGCACCATGAGACATCATCATCAACAGCCAACTACGACCGTCACCTCGACAAGGCATATCAGTTTATGGTGGATAACGGATATAGTGCCGTGAAGAGTGGATATGTGGGCGACATCGTTCCTTACGGTGAGCACCACTACAGCCAGACTCTCAACAACCACTACCTACGTTGCATACAGAAGGCAGCCGACTATAAGATAATGGTGAACGCACATGAGGCAACACGTCCAACGGGTATATGCCGTACTTATCCTAACTGGATAGGCAATGAGAGTGCGAGAGGTACGGAGTATGAGAGCTTTGGCGGTAATCCTGTTGACCATACGACAATCTTGCCATTCACACGTATGATAGGCGGTCCTATGGACTACACTCCGGGTATCTTCGAGATGGACTTGTCAAAGGTAGCCCCAGGCAACACAAGCAAGGTGCGCAGTACACTCGCACGCCAGTTGGGACTCTACCTCGTGATATACAGTCCGCTCCAGATGGCAGCCGACCTCATAGAGAACTACAAGCGTTTCCCTGATGCCTTCCAGTTTATCAAGGACGTACCATGTGACTGGGAGAAGTCAGTATATATCGAGGCTGAGCCAGGCGACTACGTGACGATAGCACGTAAGGACAAGAAGTCAGACAACTGGTTCATCGGTTCATCCGTAGATGAGAACGGTCACACAAGTACGTTCCGCCTCGACTTCCTGAAGCCAAACACTCAGTATGAGGCAACCATCTATGCCGACGGCAAGGATGCAAGCTGGGACAAGAATCCGCAGAGCTACACCATCACAAAGCGTAAGGTGACAAGCAAGAGCGTGCTCCGACTCAAGAGCGCAAGCGGAGGAGGATTTGCTATTGCGCTGCGCGCGATTGCAAATTAAAAATTAAAAGTTAAAAGTTGAGTTTTTAAGTTCTTGAGTTTATAAGTTTTTATGTTTTTGCGGAGTCTTTTTCGCGAGAACTAAAAAAACTCAAGAACTCAAAAACTTATAAACTTAAAAACTTACGAACTAACAAACTAAAATCAACAACTAAATATTAATAAACCTTTAAATCAAACAACATGAAACAGAAACTAAACCTTAGATTTCTCATGACGTTGGTCATTGGAGTCTTCGTATCTGTTAGTGCGTTTGCCCAAGACATACTTGTCAAGGGACACGTGAAAGATGACATCGGCGAAGATGTCATAGGTGCATCTGTAAGAGTAAAAGGCACTCAACAAGGTGCTGTTACAGACGTAAACGGTAATTTCTCAATCAAGGTTGAGAAGGGTGCTAAACTCATTATCTCGTTCATCGGTTTCCAAAGTCAGGAAGTAAGTGCCGCTCAGAACATGAGCATCACCTTGCACGAAGACCTCAAACTGCTCAACGAAACCGTCATCATCGGTTATGGTGCAGTGAAGAAAACAGACCTTACGGGTTCGGTAACAGCTATCAAGCCAGATTCTAAGAACCATGGTCTTGAGACTAACGCACAGGACATGCTTCAAGGCAAGATTGCCGGAGTAAGCGTTATCTCTGACGGCGGTACTCCTGGTGGTGGCTCAACTATCCGTATTCGTGGTGGTTCATCACTTAACGCAAGCAACGACCCACTTATCGTTATTGACGGTCTTGCAATGGATAGCTACGGAGTCAAAGGTCTTGCAAACCCTCTCTCTATGGTTAACCCTGCCGATATTGAAACATTCACAGTCCTCAAGGACGCCTCTGCCACAGCTATCTATGGTAGCCGTGCCTCTAATGGTGTCATCATCATTACTACAAAGAAGGGTGTAAGGGGACAGAAGCCAAAGGTTACATATAATGGTAATGTGTCTATCTCTGCTAACAGAAAGACTTTGGACGTGCTTGACGGTCCTGCTTTCACAGAACTTGTTAGAAACCTTTACGGTGAAGACAGCGATGCTTTCAATGCTCTTGGCTATACAAATGCCGAAGGTGAGAAGGTATATGCTAATACAGACTGGCAGGACGAGATTTATCGTACAGCCGTAAGCACAGACCACAACATCACAGTTGCAGGTGGCTTGGATAACATGCCATACCGTGTATCATTTGGTTACACTAACAGTCAGGGTATCGTTGAGACTTCAAAGTTTGAGCGTTACACTGCAAGCTTCAATATTGCTCCTTCATTCCTCGAAGACCACCTCAAGCTGAACATCAACGGTAAGGGTATGATTTCAAACAACCGTTATGCTGACGGTGGTGCTATTGGTGCAGCACGTTACATGGATCCTACAAAGCCAGTTAAATGGGATGGCGCAGGCAACGAGTTCTTCGGTGGCTACTACCAGTGGTCTTCAGATGCAAGCAAGTTTGGTGATTCAAACTGGGGACTTGCAGTCAACGACAAGGCTACTCAGAACCCAGTAGCGCTCCTCAACAACCGTGATGATCATGCCACTTCAAAGACTCTCCTCGGTAACTTGGAAGTAGATTATGCAATCCATGGCTTCGAAGACCTCCATCTCCATGCCAATGGTTCATTCGATATCTCTACTGGTCGTCAGGAGTTTGAGAACAAGAGAACATCTTACTCAGACAACTACTTTGGACGCTCTGGATGGAATACAGGTGATTCTTACAACCTTCAGCTTACAACATATGCACAGTACCTCAAGGAATTTAACGAAGTACATAACCTTAACGTAATGGCAGGTTATGAGTATCAGAGGTATCACAATAAGACTGATTGGTATGCAGCAGGTGTGGATTATGTAACAGGTGAGCCATACAATGCTCCAGATGAGAACACTGTTACTCTGTACAAGACTGAGAACTATCTCCTAAGTTACTTCGGTCGTCTGAACTATACACTCCACGACCGTTATCTCTTCACATTCACAATGCGTGCAGATGGTTCTTCTCGTTTCCACAAGGATAACAGATGGGGATATTTCCCTTCTGCTGCATTCGCATGGAAGATTAACGAGGAAGCATTCCTAAGAAATTCAGACGTAGTAAGCGATGCTAAGTTACGTCTCGGTTGGGGTATCACTGGACAGCAGGATGGTATTGATGACTATGGATATCTTGCAACATACACACCTAACCGTGAGCATGCATACTATCCTCTCGTAGGCAGTGGTATTACTTATCGTCCAGATGCTTACAATGCAGATCTTACTTGGGAAAAGACTACAACATACAACGTTGGTGTTGATTTCGGTTTCTTGAGTAACCGTATCACATTCAACCTCGACTGGTATTACAGAAAGACAGAAGACCTCATCAACACTGTCTATGTGGCAGCAGGTTCAAACTTCAAGAACAAGGTGCCAGCCAATATAGGTAGCCTCCACAACACAGGTATCGAATTTGCTACTACATTCCGTCCAATCGTAAGTAAGGACTTCACTTGGGAAGTTAATTACAATGTTACTTACAACAAGAACAAGATTGACGAACTCGTAGAGCAGAACGACGGAAATGACTACAAGGTATTGACTGGTGGTATCAGTGCAGGTGTAGGTGGCAATATACAGGCTCATGCAGTAGGACACGCACGTAACTCATTCTACGTTTACCAGCAGGCTTACGATGAGGCAGGAAAACCAGTTGCTAATACATACGTTGACCGTAATGGTGACGGTATCATCAACATCAAGGATTGTTACTATTACTACAAGCCAGATGCTGATGTGACTATGGGTCTCTCAAACAAGTTCATCTACAAGGACTGGGATTTCGGATTCAATATGCGTGCAAGCTTTGGAAACTATGTGTATAACGACAATCAGGCAGGTGCTTGCAACATCAGCAAGGGTTCTATCTATCAGTTGGGTTACCTCGGCAACCGTACAACAGATGCTGTAAATACAGGTTTCACAAGCCCACTCACAGAACAGTTCCTTTCAGATATGTGGGTTGAGAATGCTTCATTCCTCAAGATGGACAACATCACAGTAGGTTATAGCTTCCACAACCTCTTTGGCTCTAACATTGGTGGTCGTGCTTACGCAACAGTACAGAACGTATTCACTATTACAAAGTATAGTGGCATCGACCCTGAGATTTCAAACGGTATTGACAACAGTCTCTACCCACGTCCATTCACTACTATCTTAGGTCTTTCATTAAACTTCTAACAGATTGATATTATGAAAATCAAGAAATATATATTCCCTGCAGTAGCTGCAGCACTTATGTGCAGCGGATTGGCATCATGTGTAAAAGACCTTGATGTCGAGAACATCAACCCACAGCAGGTGTCAAAATACGACGATGATGCCGTATTCAACAAGGTTTATGGCAACATGGTTCTTACTGGTCAGGTTGGTCCTGCCGGTTCTGGAGATATAGAGGACATTGACGAAGGTTTCTCAAGCATGGTTCGTCAGATATGGAACGCCAACGAGCTTTCAACAGACGAGGCAAAGTGTATCTGGGGTGATGCTGGTATTCCTGAATACAATCACAATGCATGGAGTGACAGCCACGAGATGCTTCGTGCCCTCTACTATCGTCTTTACTTTGGTGTAACAATTTCCAACTTCTACCTTGAGCAGTCAACAATGGCAGACCGCCGCGCTGAGGTGAGATTCTTGCGTGCACTCCATTACTACTATCTCATGGATTTGTATGGAAACGTGCCATTCCTTACTACCGTAACAAGTGAAAAGGCTCCACAGGCGGCTCGTGCAGATATTTTCAAGTACATTGAGAGTGAACTCAAGGCTATTACTGAAGGTTCTGGCTCAGAGGTGCTCATGGATGCAAAGCAGAACTCCTACGGACGTGCTGACAAGGTAGCAGCATGGATGCTCCTTGCACGTATGTACCTCAACGCAGAAGTATATACTGGTACTGCTCGCTGGGAGGATGCAAAGACATACGCAGAGAAGGTTATCAACTCAGCATACAAGCTTTGCGAGACTCCAAAGAACGGATATTCTCCATTCCGTCTCCTCTTCATGGGTGACAATGACACAAACGGTGCACAGAATGAGATTATCCTTCCTGCCATGCACGATGGTGAGTTGACACAGACATGGGGAGGCGCACTCTTCGTTCTCGCTTCAACCGTTGACGAACCTATACTTGCAGACTGCAACCTCGGTACAGACCAGAAGTGGGGTGGTAACCACTGTCCAAAGCAGTTCGTAGAGAAGTTCTTCCCTAACGATGATGCTCCAGAGGGTACAATGGACGATCTTACAATCGCAGCAAATGATGACCGTGCACTTTTCTATACTAAGGGACGTACATCATCTATTTCTGACGAGAGTGACTTCAAGAGTGGATATGCATACGTAAAGTTCAACAACACTCATGCTGACGGAACAGCCCCACATCACATCAGCTATGTTGACATCGACTTCCCAATGATGCGTGCAGCCGAGGCTTACCTCACATTTGCAGAAGCAGATGCACGTCTCAATGGCGGTTCATGTACTGCTGACGGTCTTGATAAGATTAAGGCTCTCCGCAAGCGTGCCAATGCAAACACTAACTTGTCTAAGTTCACAACAGAGCAAATATGTGACGAGTGGTCAAGAGAGTTTGCATACGAGGGAATGCGTCGTGTCACACTTGTACGTTTTGGCAAGTTCGGTGGTCAGAACAAGTACAAGTGGGAATGGATGGGCGGAGTCAAAGACGGTAAGTCTTTCGATGCTCACTACAACATCTTCCCAATTCCTGCAAGTGACCTCAACGCTAATGAGAATCTTAAACAGAATCCTGGTTACTAATTTTTATTAATCGATAAATCCGAATAAACATGAAAAAGAATATTATAATGGCTTCCATGGTTATGTCACTATTCCTCTTCGCATCATGCGCAACAGACCGTGACGATAACCCAATAGTAAAGAAGCCAACAACATTTGTCCTTAACCAACAGGCTTTCGGAGATAATCCTATCGACCTTCAGTCAAGCTCTGTTGTGGAGTTTAAGGCGTTGGAACAGCCAGACTATGGTTTCCCTACTCAGGTGAACTATGGTTTGCAGATTGCTCTCGACAATGACTTCAGCGATGCTGAGAAGGTATATAACGTAGATTACACTACCAACTCTACAATTCTCAGACCTAACGCATCAGACATTAATATGGGTATCCTCACTTTGGGTGGCTATACAGACGCAAGTCAGGTTAAGACTGACGCACCAACAGATATCTATGTGCGCCTCTCTGCCATGCTTTGCAATGACATGGATAGCTCTTCCATCGTTTACTCTAACGTGGAGAAACTCAGGGTATATCCTTACTATGTAGAGTTGAAGCCTGCTGCACCAGACTTCTGGTGGCTTATTGGTGGAAGCATTGGTGATGGTACATGGACAAATTCTGCCAATAACTTTGCTTCATACAAGGCAGTATTCCCAATGTCACTCGTGCCAGAGTATGAATACGACGCAAAGAGTGGTCTTGGAGAGATTCGTGCAACAATCTACCTTGAGGAAGGTGCTTCTCTCAAGCTTATTCACACTATCGGTGACTGGAACGAGCAATGGGGTATGGTAGATGGCGGATTCAAGAAGAATGATGGTGGTTCAGGCAATATCACTGCTGATAAGCCTGGATTCTACACAATCACTTACAACACTCTGAAGGATGAAGTGTCAATGGAGGCTGCTCCAGCTCCTGAAAAGACATTTAGCAAGATCAGCATCATTGGTCTTAATGGTGACTGGGAAACAGACATAGATATGTCTCCTGCTGCAGGTGCTGGCGCAAATAATCACATGTGGACAGCTCAGATTACAGTAACAGAGACTGCAGTATTCAAGTTCCGTGCAGATGCTGACTGGACAGTCAACTGGGGATATGGTTCTGCGGATGGTGAAGTCAACTTGAGCGGATTCGGTGTTCAGAATGGTAAGAACATAGGAATTGAACCTGGTCAATACACAATCTATCTCAATGATATTGACGGTTACTTCCTTATTGTTCCATTCGGTAAATAATTGTCAAACTCAACTAATTAAAGAACTATGAAAATTAAATCATATATTATGGCAGGCATGGCAGCATTATTGCTGTCTGCCTGTGACGAAACTTTCAACGACTGGGTAATTCCAGCACAGAATACTCAGGATGCTATTGTTTCGTTCGGCAATGGTTCAATAGCCACAGTTGATGTTATTGACTTTGCCACTATAACGGATGATTCCGTTAAGGTATGTGACATTACAGCTCCAACAAGTTCTGATGCAGAATACGCAGCAAAGCGTACTTTCAAGCTCGTTCTTGATGACAGAACATTTGATATCAGCGAGAATGGTAAGATTGCTGCTGAGGACTTGAAGAACTACATCATTGATAAATACGGCAAGGCACCTTATGAGCGTGAAATCACTTCAAGGATTTTTGCCACAATAGGTAGTGACAACACATCAACAAGCTTTACTTCTGACAATTTCATCATCAAGGCAAAGCTTACTGCTCCAAAGATTTCCGCAAACTACTATGTTGTAGGTGGTACTCTTGATTGGGCAGAGTCTGCTGCTTCAAAGGCACAGAAGTTCAACCACAGCGATAAGGATGTGTATGATGACCCTGTATTCACTATCACTATTCCTGCTGGTGAAGGTGACACATGGTTTGCCATTGGTGATGATGAGGCACTTGATGCTATTAGCAACGATAACGTATGGAACAAGCTCCTCGGTACAGCTTCTGGTAATGGCAACAACGGAGAATCCGGACAGCTCAAGGCTCGTTCAGAGTTGAGTGACGATGGTTCATTCAAGGTAGATGCTGGTGCCAAGTACATCAAGATTGAGATTAACATGATGGACGGAACATACAAGGTTACTCCACTTAACTTCAATCAGTACATTGGCGTTATCGGTAATCATAACGGATGGGGTGCAGATGAGCCTATAGCTTCACCTTCATACGATGGTATCTATCAGGGATATGTATATCTTGATGGAGGATTCAAGATTCGTCAGAATGCTTCATGGGATGATGCTGATACTTGGGGAGGTAATGGTACTGTTGGCGCACTCGTACAGCCAGGTGATAACCTTAACGCAGAGGCTGGCGTATATCAAGTAGATGTAAATCTCCAGACAAGTACTTACAGCCTCACTAAGGTTACATCTATCACTTGCGTGGGTAATCATAATGGATGGAATGTTTCTGATGCAAGTCAGCACATGACATACAACGTTGAGAACAAGTGCTGGGAAATCACTACTACCCTCACTAATGGCTTCAAGTTCGCCATGAACGATGACTGGACTGTAAGCTGGGGTGGTGCTGATGGCAATCCTGCTAACTACGACAACCTTACTCAGTATAGTGGTAAGGACCTCGACGCTCCTAATGGCGATGGTGAATACCTCGTTCAGTTCTACCTCACATGTGAGGGCAAGAGCAAGGTGGTACTCACTAAGAAATAAATAATCTCTCAAAATCATTAATGCGCATTATTGACCTCAATAATGCGGAATATTAAGGTCGATAATGCGCATTATTATTCTTACTGTCGGATATGGCCAATCAAACTAATATTAGTCCGTTCGCAGACTAGCGTTAGTTTGTACCACAGACTAGCATTAGTTTGTATCGCAGACTAGCATTAGTCTGAGACACTCTTATTTTAACTTAAAAAACAAACAGATATGAACAAAAAACTCTTCACACTTTTATTATCTTCACTTTTTGCTTTGCACTCTAATGCTCAAGGCTGGCCATCGAACTATGACGGCGTGATGCTTCAGGGCTTCTATTGGGACAGTTTCGGTGACACCAAGTGGACTAAGTTGGAGAGTAAGGCTGACGAACTCTCTAAGTACTTCGACATTGTCTGGGTGCCTAACTCAGGCTTTTGTTCCGACCATAACAACATGGGATATCTCCCGCTATACTATTTTAATCAGAACTCTACATTCGGTACTGAGGCTGAACTCCGTAGCATGATTAAGACCTTCAAGGATAAGGGTCTTGGAACCATTGCTGATGTGGTTATCAATCATCACAACACCAATGGTTGGTTTGGTTTCCCGGCTGAGACATACAAGGGACAGACCTACCAGTTGCAGTCAACCGATATATGCAGGAACGATGACGGCGGGGCGGCTCTCACGCAGGCTAACAAGGACGGCGTGCAGTTGTCGGCTAACAATGACACAGGTGAAGGCTGGGACGGATGCCGCGACATAGACCATAAGTCGGCTAACGTGAACAAGGTAATCAAGGCTTACGAGGATTTCCTCATCAATGACCTTGGTTATGCAGGTTTCCGCTACGACATGGTGAAGGGCTATTCTGCAAGTTTCACGGCAGATTACAACACGGCTTCAAAGCCTACATTCTCCGTGGGCGAATACTGGGACAGCTCTACCAACATCAAGAACTGGATTAACGGTACAAAGAAGGACGGTACGCCTACAAGTGCTGCCTTCGACTTCCAGTTCCGCTATCGTGTGCGTGATGCCATCAACAGCCGTGACTGGACTAACCTCAAGGACAATACGTCAAACACGGCAGCACGTCCTCTCATCTACGACGCTGCTTATCGCCAGTATGCCGTGACATTCGTTGAGAACCACGATACAGAGAAGCGCGCTTCGGACAATCAAGACCCTCTGAAGGCTGACACGCTTGCAGCAAACGCCTACCTGCTTGCAATGCCTGGCACGCCTTGCATCTTCTACAAGCACTGGCTGGACTGCAAGTATGAACTCAAGAAGATGATAGCCATCCGTAAGCTCGTGGGTATCGACAACCAGAGCACATACGTGAATATGTCATGTGCGAGAGACTACTACGCAGTACTCACCACTGGTACAAAGGGTAAGCTCCTCTGCGTGGTGGGTAATTCTCCTAAGAAGTATGAGGCTAACACATCGCTCTATACGCTTGTTTCCGAGGGTAAGGGCTACCAATACTACATATCAAACGAACTCGTAGCAGATTGGGTGACTACCCTTGATGGCATAGATGCAGAGCAGAAGGCAGAGGAAGACGAGCAGGCTAACTTCAAGCCATACACCGTGAATGTGTATGTAAAGGCTGACTTCACTCCTGTATATTTCTACGTATGGGACAGCAATAACAACACACAGCTCAACGGCAACTGGCCAGGCAAGCTAATGACCAACTCAACCGTCACCATCAATGGCGAGACATGGTATCACCAGACATTTGAGATAAAGTCATACGGCTACTACTTCAACATCATCTTCAACCAAGGTAGCGGTAAGCCACAGACAAAGGATATTGAGAATATCACGACTGACCGTTACTTCGAGGCACACCTCACAGGCACCTCTGTGTCATATACCGATGTTACCTCTACCGTAGCCATTGATGATATCCACATAGATACAGACAAAGGCAACTCTCGTATATATAACCTCATGGGACAGGAGGTAAAGACGATGAGAAAAGGACAAGTCTATATACAGACCCTCCCCCGCCCCCTCCCTAAAGGGCGGGGAGTAGTTACTCATTCGCTAATAGTGAAGTGAGCGACGTAGTATTGTGTGAATAATGGAAATTAACTAACGAAATAAATAATGACCCTATGGTAACTTCTCCCTCGCCCTATAGGGAGAGGGTTGGGGAGAGGGTCTTCCTTTCTTAGAATATGAAACACTTACCAGACCAATCGTTCATGAAACTGTTCAATATATCGTTCGGTTTCTTCGGTGTACAGATAGCTTACGCACTTCAGAGTGCCAACATATCACGAATATTCGCTACGCTGGGTGCTGACCCACATCAGCTTAGCTTCTTCTGGATTCTACCTCCACTGATGGGTATGATTGTCCAGCCTATCATCGGTGCTTTGTCCGACAAGACATGGTGTCGTTTCGGACGACGCATACCATACTTGTTTGTCGGCGCAATAGTAGCCGTGGCTGTGATGCTCCTCCTTCCTAATGCAGGAAGCCTTGGTGTCACCACGCAGATTGTGTGCTGGGGACTGACTGGTACGATGATGTTCGGACTCATGTCACTCATGTTCCTTGACACAAGCATCAACATAGCCATGCAACCATTTAAGATGATGGTCGGCGACATGGTCAACGAGAAACAGAAAGGACTGGCTTACTCCATACAGTCGTTCCTGTGCAATGCAGGTTCGCTCGTGGGCTATCTCTTCCCTTACATCTTCACATACCTTGGCATCAAGAACGTAGCACCAGAGGGCGTAGTGCCAAACTCTGTCATATACAGTTTCTACATTGGTGCTGCCATCCTTATACTCTGTGTCATCTACACCACTGCCAAGGTGAAGGAGATGCCGCCAGAGGAGTTTGCACAGTATCAGCAGCCACAGGATGCATCTGCCACTACAGCTGACGGCGAGATGAAGACTAATAAGCCAAGCGTTGCCTATACATTCATATCCATCGGACTTGTGCAGTTCTTCTGTTGGGCAGCGTTCATGTATATGTGGACATACACCCCAGGCGCAATAGCCGACACTTGTTGGGGAACGACAGACGTAACGTCTGATGCCTACCAAGAGGCTGGCAACTGGGTGGGCGTGGTCTTTGCCGTACAAGCCATTGGCTCTGTTGTATGGGCAGTCATTATCCCACGCTTCAGTTCATACCACCTTGCGTACATCGTAAGCCTCATCCTCGGAGCTGCAGGTTTCATAAGCCTTGTGTGGATACATAACCAGTACGTGCTATGGGGTAGCTACTTCCTTATAGGATTTGCATGGGCAGCAATGCTTGCGCTTCCATTCACGTTCTTCACCAACGCGCTTGAAGGAAACCCACGCATGGGAACATACCTCGGTCTGTTCAACTGTACCATCTGTCTTCCACAGATTGTTGCTGCCGTATTGGGAGGTGTATTCCTCTCCCTCGTTGGCGGTAGTCAGGTCATGATGCTCGGACTGGCAGGCGTATTCCTCATCATTGGTGCTGCCTGCGTGCTTGCCATCAAGGAATGAGAAGAATTATGAATTATGAATTAAGAATTATGAATTGAAATGAAGCATTTACAAGAAGGTACTCGCATAGCAGGAACGGCTGTTCCTGTATTCTCACTCCGAAGCAAAGGCAGCTTTGGAGTGGGTGACTTTGGCGACTTAAAGAAGATGATAGACTGGGTGGCACTTACCAACCAGAAGATTCTGCAGATTCTGCCTATCAATGACACTACATCCACGCACACATGGACGGACTCCTATCCATATTCGTGCATAAGCATATATGCCCTCCATCCACAGTATTGCGACCTGCGACAGTTGCCACGACTTACAGATGCCAAGGAGCAAGCTAAGTTTGACAAGTTACAGGCAAAGCTTAATGCCCTTCCGCAGATAGACTACGAGGCTGTGAACAATGCCAAGATAGACTATCTCCTGAAGATATATGCGCAGGAAGGCAAGGGCGTAATCAGTAGTGAGGAGTTCAAGACATTCGTGAGCCAAGAAAGCACATGGCTTGAGCCTTACGGACGCTTCTGCCTTGACCATGACACTTATCCAACCAAGGACGTCAATTTTATTTACTTCATACAGTTCATACTTGACAAGCAGATGCGTGGTGCACACGAGTATGCAAAGTCAAAGGGCGTGATGCTCAAGGGTGACATACCTATTGGCGTGAGTCGCTATGGCTGTGACGCACAGGCAGAGCCACGCTACTTCAACATGAACGGTCAGGCAGGTGCACCACCGGACAACTTCTCCGTCAACGGTCAGAACTGGGGATTCCCTACATACAACTGGGACGAGATGCTCAAGGATGGTTGCCAGTGGTGGATTCGTCGTTTCCAGAACATGGCTAAATACTTTGATGCCTACCGCATAGACCACGTGCTTGGCTTCTTCCGTATATGGGAGATTCCGACTCATGCAGTCCACGGACTCCTCGGCCAGTTCTCTCCAGCACTCGCCATGAGCAAGCAGGAGATTGAAGGCTACGGACTATGGCTTGACGAGAACTTTATGACCAAGCCTTTCATTGCTGATTGGATTATTGACCGCTTCTTCCCAGGCAAGCAGGATTATGTGAAGCAGACCTTCCTCCGCTGGGCTCATGATGACATCTGGGACATGAAGGAGGAATTTGACACGCAGCGCAAGGTAGAGGCATGGTATAATGCACAGGCAGACAAGGACACGGAAGAACTCAAACAGCTCCGTGACGGCCTCTATTCACTCATAAGCAACGTACTCTTTGTGCGTGACCATAAGCATCCTGAGCTTTTCCATCCACGCATCGCCGTACAGCTCGACCCTGTATATGAGACATTGTGGCAACATGACAAGGACAACTTCAACCGTCTCTACAACGATTACTACTATCGTCGCAACAACCAGTTCTGGTATGAGGAGGCAATGAAGAAGTTGCCTGTACTTGTGGATGCCACTGACATGCTTGTGTGTGCCGAAGACCTCGGTATGGTGCCAGACTGTGTTCCTTGGGTAATGAACCAGCTTCAGATTCTTTCTCTTGAGATACAGTCCATGCCAAAAGACTCAAGCGTTAAGTTCGGAGTTATCCAAAATAATCCTTGGCGTAGCGTGTGCACAATATCAAGCCATGACTCAGCCACCATGCGTATGTGGTGGGACGAGGACTACCCAACGGCACAAGAGTATTTCAATAACGTGCTTGGCTATTCTGGCCCTGCACCTCACCCTATGCCATCATGGCTTGCGGATGACATAGTGATGCGCCATCTCCAGTGTCCTTCAGCCCTTTGCATCATCACGCTCCAGGACTGGCTTGCCGGCTCGGATGCACTCCGTCTGCCTGACGCAAATGCAGAGCGCATCAACATACCAGCCAATCCAAAGCACTACTGGCGTTACCGTATGCACCTCAACCTCGAAGACCTCATTGCTGCCGATGGCTTCAACGAGAAACTGAGAGGCATGATAAAGGGAGCATGGAGATAGTAAAACTCTTCCGATATGAATATGAAATTATCAATACTGTCTTTTATATTGACATTTCCAATGCTTATGAATGCTCAGGAGCAGTTCAATGAAATGGAGTACACTCCTGCAAAGACGACGTTCCATCTCAACGCAGCTTCCACGTCAAAAAGCGTAAAGGTGCGTATCTATGAGTCTGCCACGTCAGCGAAGCCTGTCAAGACGGTTTCACTAAAGCGAGCAGGCAAGGATTACTGGGAAGGAACGGCTTCGGGCAATATGATGGGCAAGTTCTACACCTTCGACACAGGCAAGGGAGAATGTCCGGGAACATTTGCCAAGGCAGTGGGTGTCAATGGCAGGCGTGCTGCAATCATCAACCTCGACGAGACCAATCCTGAGGGTTGGGACAAGGATGTGCGCCCAGCCCTAAAGTCATCGTCAGACCTCGTGGTATATGAGATGCACCATCGTGACTTCTCCATACATCCACAGTCGGGCTATGAGCACAAGGGCAAGTTCCTTGCTCTCACAGAGCCAAAGGCTATCTATTATCTCAAGACGCTTGGCATAAACGCTGTACAGATACTTCCATCCTACGACTATGCCACGGTTGACGAGTCGAAGCCTGACAAGCCACAGTACAACTGGGGATATGACCCTCTCAACTACAACGTGCCAGAGGGCAGCTATAGCACCGATGCCACGAAGCCAGAGGTACGCATACGTGAGTTCAAGGAAATGGTAAACGCCCTTCACAAGGCAGGCATACGTGTCATTCTCGATGTCGTGTATAACCATTGCATGAGTATAGAGGGAAGTAATTTCCAACTCACCTATCCGGACTACTATTTCCGAAAGACGGAAACGGGCAAGGGTACGTCTGGTAGCATAGGCTCAAAGGGAGGTGACTACTCCAACGGTAGCGGATGTGGCAATGAGACTGCAAGTGAACGGCCACTCATGCGTCAGTTTATGATAGAGAGCGTGAAGTATTGGATTAACGAATATCATATCGACGGATTCCGCTTCGACCTTATGGGTATCCATGACATTGAGACCATGAACATCATACGCAAGGAGATAGACAAGATTGACCCAAGCATAACGATGTACGGCGAAGGTTGGAGTGCAGGTACTTGTGCTTTCCCGCAGGATAAGCTTGCCATGAAGGCTGTCATGTACAAGATGCCACGTATCGGTGCCTTTGGTGACGATATGCGTGATGCCATCCGAGGTCCTTTCTCCGATGACACCAAGCCTGCCTACCTTACAGGAATCAAGGGTAATGACGAGAGCATCAAGTTTGGCATAGTGGGAGGCATTGCCCATCCACAAGTCAACATGAAGAAGGTGAACTACAGTACGTCACCTTGGACGGCACAACCAAGTCAGCACATCAGTTACGTTAGTTGTCACGATGACATGTGTCTTGTTGATAGGCTTCGCACATCATTCCCGGGAATAACCACGGAAGAACTCATACGCCTCGACGAACTTGCACAGACATTCGTGTTTACGTCGCAGGGCATACCGTTCCTCTTGGCAGGAGAAGAAGCGTTGCGTGACAAGAAAGGCGTTCACAACAGTTTCGAGTCACCCGACAGCGTCAATCAGATAGACTGGACAAATCTTCAGCGTCATTCAGAGGTGTTCCTCTACTACAAGGGACTTATAGAAATGCGTAAACAACATCCAGCATTCCGCATGGCTGATGCCGACCTTGTGCGCAAGAACCTCACGTTCCTTGACACTCCCGACAATGTGATTGCCTTCACACTTAACGGCAAAGCCGTAGGCGACTCATGGGACACCATTATATGTGTAATGAATTCAAACAAGTCACCTCGGCGCATTACAGTTCCAGATGGCACATATACCGTCATCTGTCGTGACGGCATGATAAACACTGACGGCATTGACAAGGTGTATGGCAACACCCTCACCGTAGGCTCACAGCAAGCCCTTATCGTATTCTCGAAATAAAGATTATAACAATCATTTTTGTGGTAATAGAAGAAATATATCGCGTCTATGGCGCGATATATTTTTTTGTTAAGAACTTTAGTGCCAAAATACCAAAAATAAAGCGACATAATTACTGTTTGGAAGAAAAATGACATTTTTTTTGAGAAACGTTTGGTGTTTATAGTTTTTTTTTTGACATTTGCAATGTTATTTGAACTACATGAATTTATAAAGTGCGGATGTCGCATTGTCTGCACAAGATGAAAAACTCGTAATAAAACGAGAGGATAGTGAATTAAAAGAATTTGATATTTAACAACAACTAACTATAAATTAATCATCTTTGCACAAGGTGTCTTTACCTAATTCCTTGGCTTGGTTGTATTAGTTTATTACAAAATTAACAACTTAAATAAATTCTTATTATGAAGAGATGGTTACTTCTCGTAGCCTCTATGGCTATGAATGTTGGCGCATTTGCTCAGTGGACTCTCCCTGTTCCTTCTTCTACAGTGGATATGCCTATGGATGCAGAAAGTGCTGCTTACCTTTACAATCTTGAGGCAGGTGGATTCCTCGGCGGTGCTAATGATTGGGGCACACGTGCATCTATTACTGCTGGTGGTGAAAAGCTCTATTTGGAAGAGTCTGACGGAGGTTTATACTTCTTGAGATGTTATCCAACATCAAAGAAAGAATGGAAGTATGTCTCTGCTAATGGTGACAAGCAACTTTGGATAGATGGTAATTTAAAAGATGAAAAAACTTATCAGGGATGTGCTTATTGGCAATTTGAAAAGCATGATGGTTATTACACATTCACTAACCAGAATGCTCATGATAAATATAATGGTGGAAACCTCGCTTTGGTAGAGGTTGTTGATGGTAACTATGGCAATACTCGTCTTTGGTTCTATGGCACAGACGTATTTAACGAGGATGGCTCTTCTATGTTTGGAGAGAAGGCTTACGACAAGTGGGTGTTCGTATCTGAAGAAGAGCGCGATGCCCTTATGCCACAGGCTGAGCTTTACCTAAGTTCCCAAACACTTGCTGGAGCAATTAAGCATGCAAAAGAACTTGCCCCAGAGCTTGATTTCTCACGCTTCGAGGCTATCTATAATGCAAAAGCTACAATAGAGGAAATGGATGCCGCTACAGCTAATGTAAACGCATTACAAACACTTGCTGAAGCAATTAAGCGTGCAAAAGAACTTGACCCAGAACATGATTTCTCACGCTTCGAGGCTATCTATAAATCAAACGCTACAACAGAGGAAATGAATGCCGCTACAGCTAATGTAAATGCTTTCATTGCTCTCTATAATGAAATTTATGACAAGACTATCGAGTATGAGGACTTCTGTGACTTTAAAGGCGTTTATGAGGTGTATAACAACGTTGATGCAACAACAGAGGAACTTGAGGCAGCAAAGAAGGAGATAAAGAATATCATTGACCAATACGAGGCAACAAAGGCAACGTTTGATAATCCTCTTGATGTAAACATTGGCGACGGCTCTTCATTGAATGGCTGGACTCGTGAGTTCACAGGTGCAGGCACAACAGGTGATACTGCAACAAACACATGGTCATCAGAGGCTAATGATGGTGCTGATGGTACAGATATGTTGACTCCTTTCTGTCAGATTTGGACAGGACGTGGTGGCATCCTCTCTGACCAGAAGATTTACTATGAGTATGCTGCAGCTCCAGGTCTTTATAAACTCACTATTGACCTCCGTGCTTACAACGAGGCTGGTGGCATCGATAAATTCAATGGACTTTCAATGTTCTTCGGTAATGATACTATTAACCTCCAGTCACAGGTAGATGCTTACCAGAAGAAAGACAAGTCCATTCTTTGGAGTGAGAATTACTTTACTATCTACTCTGTATTGGAGAAGGCAGGAACTATTCAGTTCGGTTTCGATATCAAGGATGCTAACTTCAACTGGATTGCTTTCAAGAATACGTCACTCACTTATTATGGTAATGACGACATCGACTCTCATGCAATCGAACTCATGAAGGAAGTATATAGCTTCGAGGAGTTTGAGGGTGCTGCTACAGAGTCTCTTGTTGAGGCTTACAACAGTAAGATTGAGGCTTTGGATGAAGTTACAACTTATGCAGAATACAAGGTACTCCTTGATGAGGTTAAGCAGTTGAGTAAGAAACTCGATGCAAGTGCAGAAGCTTATAAGGAACTTCTTGAAAACGCTAATCGTTGGTATAATGCTGTTACTGAGAAGAAAGATCTTGCTGGTGATTACTGGTATGCATTTACAGACTTCGTAAACTCAGAGGATGAAGTGGTTGACGGTTATCCAGCACCAAATGTAGGTGCCATCTTGGATGGTGACCGTTCACTCACAACTGAACAGATTCCAGACTACATCAAGGCTGTAGAGGAAAAGTATGCATTTGCTCTCAAGAACTCTCTCAAGGAAGGTACTGACTGCTCAGATATGCTTACTAATGCTTCATTTGCTGATGGATTCAACGGATGGGCTGGAAAGAATCTTAGCGATGGTAGCAAGGTTTACAAGGCAAACGGATATGGAATGAACAATGTGGAAGTTTACCAGACTTCTGTTGACTGCTCACAGACAGTTGACAACATTCCAGATGGTATCTATGCACTCACATGTAGGGTTTATGAGCGTCGTGGTAACGATGATGCTGCAAAAGTATATCTCTTCTTGAATCAGTTCCAGACTCCTGTACAGCACATCAAAGATGATGCCCTCAATCAGGAGAATGCCGAAAACAAGATTAACTGCTTCGACACAAAGGACGATGGCAATACTGATTATCCTGCAGATAGTCGCTGGACAGATAACGAGGGCGTTACATGGCTTGTTCCAAACTCTCAGGAAGGTGCAGCTTATGCGTTTGCAGGAGGACGTTACGAGCAGACTGTTTACGGACTTGTTGAGAATCGTAAGTTGAACATCGGTCTTACTTCAAATGGTAATAGTGTTGACTGGGTTCTTTGGGCTGACTTCAAGCTTACATACATGGCAAAGAATGAAAAAGCTGTAACAAGCGTATATGCAAGCTTTGTTGACCAACTCAGAGATTTTAGGGACGCAAACTCTGATAAACTCTCTACTCCAATGTGGAACGAGGTTGATAACGCATACAATACAGCTTTGCAGGCTGCTGATGTAGATGCTATGTTTAGTGCCGTTACTGCTGTTGCAGATGTTCTTGCTAAGGCTAAGAAAAACGTAGCAGCAATGGAACAGCTTAATATTGTTGCTAATGAAGTTAACAATATTTCACGTGAATACGAGGGGGAACCTTCAATCCCACAGAGCATAGTTGACGAATATATGACATGGTACACTAAGTTCTTGGATGCTTTGGATATGTCAACAGAGGAACTTATTGCAATGGCAAGACAAGGTCGAAAGATTCAGGGTAAGTACAAGCTTGCTGCAAAGATGCCAGATGTTGACCTTACACAGGCTACTCCTGAAAAACCAATTGACGCAACTGGTGCTATCGAAAACCCAAGCTTCGAGATTGACGGTATGTCAACTACTGAGGGATGGACATTCGTAAAAGGTGAGGATACAGACTCAAAGCCGATAAGCGATGAAAATTACCATGTTGATTTCCCTGAGGGTTGTGAAGAGGCTGGTGCCTATGTCTTCAACACTTGGAGCAGTTCAATGCCTGCTGATGGTCTCCCAATTTATCAGAAGATTTATGGTCTCCCTGCTGGTACATACGAGCTCTCTGCTGTTCTTGCAAGTGATGCTGGTACAGTAATCACTCTCTATGCAAATGAGACATCTGAAAGTTTCACTACAGAGATTGATAAGAGGAACGGTTTGCTTGGTAAAGTAAGATTCATCCTCACAGACGAAGATGAGTGCCTCACTATCAAGGTTAATTCAAAGAACTGGTACAAGGCTGACTACTTCCGCCTCTTCTATTTCGGTAGCGATGTAACTGCAATTGAGGAAGTAACAACAAGTGCAGCGTCTGCTTCTGATGTTGTATCTGCAATCTACAATGCAGCTGGTGTACGTGTTACTAACTTCTCTAAGGGTATCAACATCGTCAAGATGTCTGACGGCAAGGTTCGCAAGGTTGTCATCAAGTAAGTTTTGACTATTACATACATTCTTAATATTAGAAGGCATCGGTTCTCGATGCCTTCTTTTTTTATATTATTTATTGTATTGAATTCGCTTTTCTAATGTTTTGAGTCCTAAGTGATACTTTGATGACTTTGCTATGTCTCTGCATAGTAGCAAAGAAATAGTAGAGAAACAGTGGAGAAACAGCAGAATCACGAAGGACAAACAGGGGTGAAATAATCGTAAGTAAAGTGTTTTGTTTTTTCATGTGACAAAAACATAATAAAAGAGCCACTTCGGAAAAATCGAAGTGGCATCTCTTATTCCTTAAACATAATGTACTGACGCTTCAGAATTTTGTGAAGGATTGATTTTGGAAAGTATTGAACTTAGAAAAAGCTATTATATTTTTTTGAACACTGCAAAGATATGCTGTTATTCGTAATTGTATTTGTATTTTAAGCGCATTTTTGTCTTATTTTCACGATTTTGCGGAATGATACATGTCTTAAAAATGCAAAAATACCCTTTTAAGACACGTGTTAGAACATTTATTATTCTTTTTTAGAATGCAAAATCATTAATCATTACGATTGTATATGTCAATTATTATTATTTACTTTGCACACAATTTCAAAAGTAAATAATAAATATGAATTTTTTAGGTATCATCATTGCAGTTACAACATTCTTCGTAATAGGTCTTTTTCATCCAATAGTTATCAAAGGCGAATACTACTTCGGCACTAAATGCTGGTGGTGGTTCCTTGTCTCAGGAGTCGCTTTTATTGCCGCTTCTCTATTTGTGGAAAACGAAATCCTCAGTCCTGTGCTTGGCGTGGTAGGCTGTTCTTGCCTCTGGAGTATCCTTGAGATTTTTGAACAGAGACAACGTGTGCTCAAAGGTTGGTTTCCTATGAACCCAAAGAGAAAACACGAATACGAGAAGAAATAAATTCAAAATGCAAAATTCAAAATGCAGAATTAAATGTAAAAAACGCGGAGTATTTGAAATACTAAGATATTAAAACGAAAATTTAGAAAATTAAGGAAAATTTTATTCATATAATAATTCAAAAAGTTTTCCTCTATTTTCGAGGAAGCACTTGAGATAATAATTTTCCCTAATTTTCTAAATTTTCGTTTATTCAAAAACAGCGAAGTAGCATTTTGAATTTTGCATTTTTAATTTTTAATTTTTAATTACCCTCCGTCCATTCCATAAGACTCTTGAATATCTCATTCTTGCGGAGAAGGGCAGGATTGCCTACTATTATGTTGTGTTCCTTTGCTCGAGTGAGGGCAACATTCAGCTTGCGGTCGATGATGTGACCGTTTTCCTCAAACACATTATTAGTAAGGAATGACATCTGGTATTCACGCTGGATGGTGAATCCGTATATTATTATGTCACGCTCACTTCCTTGGTAACGCTCCACCGTGTCTATGGTTATGTCGTGAAGCTCTGGTATTCCGTACTTGTCTATTTCCTTGCGTACCACGGATATCTGGTTGCGGTAAGGGACAATTACTCCTACGGATTCGTCGGTGATGAATTCACGTCCGTTCTTGTTGTATAGTTGCCATGCCGCATACACTATGCTTGCTATAACCTGCGCTTCTGGTATGTTAACCTTGCACGATGGCGAATGCTCTGGTCGCTCAACAGGTATGAAGGCTACACGTCGTGTGGCAAGTAGGTTCTCCATTCCTTCCTGTTCGTGTTCGGCAAAACAGATGTCAGCCTCTTGGTGTGCAAGAGGTACGGTCATCAGTTTGTTCTCGTAGAATGATATGCTTGAGAATAATGCCACGTCGTGGTGCATGCGTCCTTGTCGGGTGAGACGATAGACAAAAGGTGAGGCGTCACCATCCTGAAGGCTCAACAGACGTTCAAATAGCGAGTTGCGACAGTTGTATAGATGAATGTCGTTAAGTATTGGCTCGTCCACCTTTGACTCCTCTGCAGATTGCTGTACAACGGCAGGCAACTGCTTGTGGTCGCCTATGAGTACAAACTTGCCTATGCCGTTTGTGTCTCCATGACGGGCAGACAGCAATGGCAATATCTGTGGTTCAAGAATCTGTGAAGCCTCGTCGATAATGGCAAGTGAGAAACGACGAAGCGTGAATATGTCAATCTTACCTGAGAGTGAAGCCGTAGTACCCACTATCACTCGTGTGGTTGTAAGTACACGCTTGATGGATTCAGCATTGTTGCATCCGGCAATCTTGTTTTCCAACATATATGGGCGGTAAGGCTCTGCACACAGGTTTTCCCTTCCGATGCGCACAAAGTCTATTGACTCCTTGACAAGTTTGCTGCATATCTCATCCACAGCCCTGTTGGTGAAAGACATAAGAAGTATGCTCGTGCCTTCCTCAAGAAGAGTCTCCTTGAGTATGTTGAGCATTCCAAAAGAGGTTTTCCCTGTTCCCGGAGGGCCTATCACGATATAGTAATCCTGTGCTTGCTTGGCGTGAAGCACAAGGTCGTTGAACGCTCCATAGTCGCCCTTGAGCGTGACCGTCTCGTCACGTCGTGGCTTGCGCTGGGCAAGCAATAGGTCACGACGGTCTTGCTCTGCCTCAAGAAAGGCAAAGAGTCCTCGGTTCACGCTATTGGATGACGTCTCCATAAAGTCATGCTCCATTGCCCACAACGTATCCTCATCCGTTATGAATGGGGAGATGTTACGTTGGACGGAACGAAGTGTGACCACAATATCATTCCCCGTCATGCACTCTATAGAACCACGATAGACTATTCCCTTGCGAGCGTCAGGCACGGTTCCACGTGTGTATTTATACAGGATGACGGAGTCTGCCTCGCGGAAGTTAGGGAGGTAGTCGTCATCCGACTCTGGCGTGTGCCAAACGATTGTAGGGGAAGATGGTTGCAGGGATAGCCTGTCAACCGTCAGTCCGTCAAGTATTGCGCCTGCCAGTTTCTTCTCCTCAAGGGTACAGTTCCACACGGAGACAAGACCGTTTGCCTCCTTGCGTGAGTTGCCCACCTTGCCAAGGATGTGCTCCCTGTGCATGAACGTGAACATACGGAAGAAATACTCACGTTCTAGTTTGCTTGCCGACTGTATCACGCCAAGCGTGTGGGTGATGTCAGGCAAGATATATTTGCGATAGAAATCCGAGTTAAGTCCACTCACGTTTATGCGGTCGGGTGTGAGACGTTCCATCATCCTTATGCCACCCTTGCCAAGGTAGTATTCGTTCCACACCACCTCGTTCCTGAGCTTCATCGCCTTGAACAGAAGTTCCGGCGAAGGACCTTCCTTCATCAATCCATCTGGATATTTAGAGTAGAGTAGGTAGCAAGACACCTCCTCATTATATATTCCAAAGTTATAGTGAAGCAACGCCAAGTAAAGCAACATCTGTACATAGTGAGGCTCTTGGTGGGCGTTGCTCATAAAGGCACGCTTACCCGACTTCTGCTCCAGCAGAACCTTGTATTCCGTGTGCAACAAGTCCATACGTCCTTGAATTCCGAGCATCTCGCAGAAGAAAGACGGTTCCACAACGAGTTTGTCCAACTGAAAACAATGGTCTATCTTCTGAGCCCTCTCTATGATGTTACGGATATTGTCCTGCTGCACCCTTGCATCGTCGTGGAAGGTAGCCATAGAGTCCTGACAAGTGACTATGGACAAGGAGTTGTTTCGGAAAAACGTGATGGCAGAATCCTTGTAACTCGTTCCTTTCGGGTTGTTTATCTCCTCGTCAAGCATCTGTCCAGCTATGTTACCCACAAGTATAGCCTTGGTGTTAGCCGCTTTTTTGAATCTGTTCAACAGATATGTGAAAGGCGTCACCCCATATTCCTTGAAGCATGAGGCGATGGCGGAAATGTCAATAAGGTAGTCAGGCTCGAAGATGATAAGCTCAGGTAGGTATTCGTCATTTATCTTTACTGGACGGATAATGTTCAGTTGTGCCCCCTTGCTTAGTAATCCACGGATGTACGACCAGTCGCCCAGCATATTCGGCTTAGTGTAGTTGATGCGAATCTGTTCCTCGTCCGTATTCTCTGCAGTTGCTATGATGTGAGTGTCGTTCCAATCCTCCACGCACACACGTATATACTGAGTGGCTTGACGTGTTGTCTTCCATGCCTTGACTGTACGAGGAAGTTTTTCTGCCAGGTTACTCGGTATATCCTCTCCGGTTACAGCGGAAATAAAGTTTGCCAGCGCCTTAGCATCATACTTGTAGTGAGTTTCCAGTTGTTTCACATCTGCCATTTGCAGATTCTTGCACAACGCACGGAAACTGTTGATGTGCCTATACAACTCATGCTCCACACCATACTCCCTCACGAGATAAGTGAGACGTGCAAAAGGACCTGAGAACACAAGTCCTGTGCGCTCAGTTCTCTCATTCATCATATCGTTGAGTATGCGGTACAGTTCTGCGTACCTGACCGTCATCGGCACATCCTGTGCCTCATCTGTGTCAAGTGCATCAATCAACTGACCGAAGTATGGAGTATCACTCATTTTTTAAGTTTTTGAGTTTGTTAGTTTATAAGTTTTTGAGTTTGTGTACTCTTAAGTTTTTGCGTCTTGAGTTTGACCGTTTGTGAGTTTTTAAGTTGTTGCGTAATAAGGATATTACCAATTACTCATTACTAATTACTCATTGTTTAAGTGCAAAGTTACACAATAGTTTCAATTCAACCAAGAGATTTCCGTTTATACTTTCAACGATGAGGAGGCTTTGAGGAGTCATTGAGGTGTCATTGAGTAAAGCGATAGTAGTGTAGCTTGAGTTAAAGTACGGTCAAAGTATTGACTAAGTACTGACTAAGTATTGACTCATTAGCGACTATGAACTTTAGAACAACGCACTCGGCATTTTCGTCAATTTGCGAATCTTGATACCTCGAATAGACGTGAACACAGCAAAAGAAGTCGACCTGTACGGTTGAAACTGTATGTTGTTTTTTGCCGCAGTGCGGCCAGTTAAAAAAAC
>JAFZVY010000099.1 GCA_017617575.1 Bacteroidaceae bacterium
GTCGCTCCTTCGGAGTTCTGAAAAACAGAACCGAATTTTATACAGGGGTTCCGCTACGCTCCACGCCCTGTCTGTGTTCTATCAGCCCGTCGGGCTTTCATTTTTTACCCCCCTCTCGTGTCAATTAGCCATCTAATACTGGGAGAATGCAACTTTTTTCATCTTCATGGTGTTTTTCCCTCTCATTTGTTTTGTTGTTTCCATATATATATTCGCCACCGTTTTGTGAACGATATTAGGTGAATAATAACGCATAATAGGTGAAATGATATCTTCCCGTTTTCAGGTGAATTTATTTTTTCTGTTTCAATATATATATTAAAAACAACAACAATGAAAAAGATTAAGAATTATTCTGCACCTCTATGCGAGGTGCGCAGGAGTGGGCTTCGTGCTTCCATCCTTGCAGGTAGTCAGATAATCCAGGGTCATGACTTGGAATGGGGTGCTCGTCAGCGTACGGCTGTCTCTGCTCCAGCTCCAGATGCAAAGGAAGGTGCTTCGCTGTTAGGCTTCTAATGCGACTCTTCATCTTTGAAACACAGAGAGCACGGAGAACTCAGAGTAATTCATGATTTTACTTGTAACTTTGAGTCCTTCGGGTTAATTTCTATTCTCTGTGTCCTCCGTGTTCTCTGCGTTTATAGGGAACAAGGAACATGAGAAAAACAAAACAACTGTTAACACAAAAAACACAGGTGAAATGAAAAAAAGTTATCTAACGATTCTTCCTATGGCTCTGCTCGCTTCTTGTTCGTCAGAGCTAATCGAGACAGCAGACAATGCCTCAAAGGGCAATGTCGAGAAAGTATCAATCCAGAGTCATCCATTCGAGTTTGAGGACGGCACGCGTACATTGCTTACAGCTACGGACAAGGGTATCTCCTTTGCGTGGGCAAGCTATGATGCGCTTGGCGTGTTCCCTGTTTCTCCTACTACCAACAGTCAGGCAGAGCAAAAGATAAATGTCCCAGCTGGTTGTGAACCTCAGGATGCTCACTTCGCATCATTCGATGGTGCAGGATGGGGCTTGAAGATAGGCAATACATACGCAGCATACGTTCCTTACAATGGTGAGCTTCCTTCTGCTACTCCTTACACGGCTGTTCCAATCGACATGAATGGTCAGGATGGTACACTCACGACTATAGGTCAGAAGTACGACTATATGTGCGCTCCTTCATCTGCAAACGATGCACAATGTGCAACCAATCCTACACATGAACTCGTGTTCGACTTCCAGCACGTGGTATCTATCCTTCAGTTCAAGCTCACCATGCCTGTGGCTGCAACATGGAAGAGCATCGTTATCACTAATGATGCTGGCGATAAGGTGTGGACTACATCAGCTACCATGAACGTGGCAACAGGTGCGGTAACATCTACAACAACAGCTTCAAGCATCAGCCTTGCACTCTCAGGTGTGACAACAACAGCCGAAGGTCAGGAGGTCGTTCTCTATGCTTCTGTACTTCCAACAACTACTGGCGCACTTACGCTTACCGCTACTACGTCTGCTGACGAAGAATACACAGCATCACTTGCAAGCAAGACACTCGTAGCAGGTAAGGCTTACAGATATACCGTAAGCGAGTTACAGGCACAACCAACATACGAAGCGGTTGACCTCGGTTTGTCCGTAAAGTGGGCTACCATGAACGTAGGCGCACAGAGTGAAACAGATTATGGTGACTATTTTGCATGGGGTGAGACAGAACCACAGTCAAGCAATCGTTATTATTGGGATTCTTACAAGTGGGGCAACGGTACATCTTCATCCATGACCAAGTATTGCGTAAGCACGTTATACGGAACGGTTGATAACAATACCACTCTCGATGCCGAGGATGATGCTGCCAGCGTAAACTGGGGCGGTGCATGGCGCATGCCGACTCATGCCGAGCAGGTGGAACTTGTAAGCAACTGCACATGGAAATGGGTGACATCATACAACAATGTAAGCGTCAATGGCTATGTAGTAACCGGTTCTAACGGCAACTCTATTTTCCTTCCTGCTGCAGGCTATCGCAGCAATGGTTCGCTCCTCAGTGCAGGTTCGTACGGCGACTACTGGTCGTCTTCGCTCCACGAGAGCTACAGCTACCGCGCGTGGAGGCTCGACTTCGCTTCGTACAGCCGCAGCAGCAATAACGGCGACAACCGTAGCTACGGTCTAAGTGTGCGTGCCGTCTGCGAGTAAGAAGCCCAAGAAGCCTATGGCTTAATTGATAATTGAAAATTGATAACTAAGCAAAGCGGTCTCTCTGACTGCAATAAAGTGATTAGCCGTTCGGAACAAGTGTCCGAACGGCTAATTTATTTGATGCTCTATTGTATGCAAAATAGAGGGGGAATGGGAGTGGAAATAGGGAGTTTGTTCTGTTGTTGCAAAAACTTTTGGATTTTAGAGGGTAATATGGAAAAAGAATGTTTGATGGACGCGAAAATATGTTCTCGGATTTGCGAATGTGGCAATTATTCTTTAAGTTTGCAACCAAAATGAATTATATGATGACACTCGAAGGGGTTAATCCGCAAATGATAGCGAATAACGTGAAACCGTTTCAACCTACGCATCCGGGTGAGGTGCTGAAGGATGAATTGGACTATCGTGGCATATCACAACGCGCCTTGGCAAGGGATATGGGCATGTCGTATTCGGTCCTTAACGAGGTGCTTAACGGAAAGCGTGCGCTTAATACGGAGCTGGCTATGATGTTGGAGGCAGCCCTTGGTGTTGATGCTGCTCCTCTCTTGGCTATGCAAAATGAATATAACATGATGATGGCAGAACGTAATGAGACGTTCATGGAGAAGTTGAAGAACATCAAGCGTATTGCTGCCGTCTTTTAATCATTACGTAATTCAAGTTTCGCAAGTTCAGCTGACGCTTTACTTGCAAGGAGTTAAAAAGTAGTTAAAGAGTAGTTGAAGTGGAGTAAAAAAGACGAATGTCCATCGCAAAGTGGTTTTACAAGATAATCCGTAAACAATCAAACGTCTTTTTAACTTCCTATATAACTCCATTTTAACTACAATTTAACTACAAGCAAAACTTGAATTACGTAAAATCCTCTGTTGCTTTGAAAATAAAAATGACGGAAACAGATTCGTGTTATGGAATCTGTTTCCGTCATTATTTATTCTGTTCGTACAGATATTAGAATCTGTAGCCGATAGTGATTGAACCCTGCTTGAGAGTTGTGTCGTCAGCAATCTTGTTGAGGTATGTTCCGTAAGAGAGGCCGAGGATGTAGTCCTCGTAGTAGAGGTTTACACCTGCCTGCCATCCGATGAGGAAACGCTTGAAGCCGTTGTCGTAAACGCTGCTTGACTGCTCTTCAAATTTATTGCCTGCCACAAGAGCGAGGGCTGTTGACTCTTCTGAACTGAGTCCTGTGGCACTTGCCTTTGATGTTGTCGTGCCAGAGAGACCTGCCCTGAACTTTATTCCTGCGTAAGGAGCAACGGACACGCTGTTGGATACGGCGATGTCGTACATCACGCTTACAGGTACGTTGATGTCGAAGAGCGTTACTTCGTTGCTTACTGATGTTCCGTAGCTCTTTGGCACTTCATTGCCTTTTGCATCTTTGTAGGTGAAGCTTCCGCCTTCACCGTTAATCTTGTTTGTGGATGAAGAGTACTGAACGTTTGCTCCAGCAACGAGGTAGAGAGGCTGACCCTTTGCGATGTTGAACACCTTGTTATATCCGAGTGAGTAGCCTGTTCCATTGAGGCTGTTAGTCGTGCTAAGCTTGATAGGTGAGACCTGAAGTGATATCTCGTTCCATCCGTCTGCCTTCACACCTTTCTCCTCAAACTTGTACTTGATTGGAGAGTATGTGTATTGGGCATAAATGTTTGTCGTTACTGCTGCGAGAGCAGATAAAAGCATAATTTTAAGTTTGTTCATATTTTGAAATGTTTATTATTTAGTTTTCTGTTTATGATATCTAAAAAACGCTTGCAAAATTACAACATAAATCTAATGTACACAATAAAAAGCGTACTTTTTACTACATTGTGCCATGTCCCATTCTCCGTAACTCGTTTTACTTCTGCAATTATTGACAATTATCATTAAAAACTTGTGCGCTTTTTTGGGTGATTGGGGAAAGATGTTTATATTTGCAAAGTTCTAATACGAGTTATGATATGAATAAGAACTTTTACTGTGTGATACTCGCTGGCGGAATAGGAATGCGTTTGTGGCCTGCCAGCCGAGAGAAGAAACCAAAGCAGTTTCTTGACATAATGAATACGGGGGAGACAATGTTACAAGCGACCTATCGACGTTTTCAGAGAATAATAGATAAGGATAATATAATTGTCGTTGCTAACTCCAACTTCAAGGATTTGGTGCGTGAACAACTTCCTGAACTGGCGGAGCAGAACATCCTGCTTGAGCCTATGCGCCGCAATACGGTGACCTCGGTTACGTGGGCGGCTCTTGAAGTGCTTCGCAGGAATAGGGATGGTGCGATGGTGGTTAGCCCTGCCGACCAGATGATTACTGACGAGGACAAGTTTGAACAGGACATACTGCACGGTCTTGACTATGCGTGCAACAACGCTCGCCTGCTTACTCTCGGTGCCGTGCCTACTCATCCAGATACGGCGTTCGGTTACATCCAGATGGCGGACAAGGTGGACGATAATATATATAATGTAAGGAGCTTCACGGAGAAACCAGAGAAGGGCTTTGCCGATATGTTCTTCGAGAGTGGTGAGTTCCTCTGGAACACGGGTCTGTTCGTGTGGGGGGCGGCAACGTTCCTCCATGCCATTCATGACAAGAACCAGGAGTTCGTGGCTTTCCTCTCGGATGTGATTAAGAACTATCAGGGTAATGTGATTACTGGTAGCCAATTGGAGGATATCTATTCCAAGGTGCCTAACATGAACCTTGAGCAGGGGGTGCTGGAGAAGGCTGACAACGTGGACGTGATGCAATGCCACTTCGGTTGGAAGGATATTGGTAACTGGAAGGCTGTGCACAACCAGAGCAAGAAGGATGATGAGGGCAACGTGGTCATTGACTCTAAGTCGCTCCTCTATGATTGCAAGAACTGCGTGGTGAAGCTTCCTAACGGTCACATTGCCGTGCTTCAGGGCTTGGAGGACTACATGGTGGTGGAAGATGGCAACGTGCTTGTTATCTGCAAGAAGGATGACCAGAAGTCCATACGTAAGTTCGTGAATGACGCCCAGCTGGAATTCGGAGAGGAGTTCGTGTAGTAGAATTCAAAATTCATAATTCAAAATTCATAATTATTCCAGGACGTACAATTCTAATATAAAAAGCCGCTCGGATGATTAAGTCCGAGCGGCTTTTCTTTATGTTAATTGGCTTAGGCGGCTTTATTGTTAATTATGAATTTTGAATTATGAATTTTGAATTCTTTACAGCAGTTTCTTGATTTGCTCCTCAAGTGTTCCCTTCATGAGGCCGCTGCGACCAACGATTTCGTTGTTACGGTCAATGATGAAGTATGTTGGGAGGTCAGATACTCCGTATATCCTTGTGGCAGAACCGTTTGTCTCGTGAACGCAAATCCAAGGGAGATATTCTATTGATGACTTCCAGAAGTGGATGTCCTCGTCAAGGCTTACTTGATAAATCTCGAATCCCTGGTCGTGATATTTGTTGTAGATGTCGCGGAGGATACGTGTACGCTCTGCTGATTCCTTTGCCCCGTAGAGGGTGAAGTCAAGCATCACTACCTTGCCCTTGAGGTCGCTGAGGCTCTTGATGTTGCTGTTGATATCAGGAAGGGAAACGTTGATGATACCTGTCTCCGATACCTTTGAGTCGTCAACCTCCACAATCTGCTCCTTTGGAGTGGCTGTGTTCTCCATTCCCTTGATTGCCATGTTGCATATCTGCTGTGTGCGTGGAGCGTCTGGGTAGTTGTAGTCCCAGCTTGTGGCAACGGTAGCGTAGCAACGGATGTCGGTGCGGTCAGTGAGTGGGTTGAACAACTGGAATGTTCCCTGAAGGTCGGTGAAACTCTGGCATACTGCGTAGTAAGCATAAGCCTGTGCTGGGGCAACGAAGATGTACTTCTGCTTGACGGTTTCCTTGTAGTTCTTGATGATGCTGCGCACGCTGTCAATCATGTCGCCAGGGAGAATGTCCTGGTTCTTCTCGATGTCCACAACCTGCTTCTGCACCTTCTGGAGGAGGAGGTTGATTTCCTTAATCTTCTGGCTGTTCTCCGAACCATCGACGGTGTAGTCGGATGACATGGTAGCGTACTTAGCCTTGAACGTGATTGTCTCTGTTGAGTCAACTGAGAAGTTGATGACCTTGTTGGCGATACGGAGAGAGTAGAACTCAGGACAGAACTTCTGTTGCTTGCCAGCGAGTGAGTCGCCTTCGTATGTGTATATAGGTGCATCAGCCGAGAAAGAGAACTTTCCATCGGCGCCAAGACGAACCGAATCTACCTTCTGAATGCCGTTAAGAGTGTTTGCTTCGAGGTATAGGATTGAGTCTTGTGCTCCTTCGATACTTCCAGTTACTTGAAACTGTGGGGTGCTTTCACATGCAGCCAAAATTGCGCTTGCAGTGATAAAAAACATGGTTTTCTTCATAAGTATTTTGTATTTTTGTGCAAAAGTAATAATTTTTTATTGGGAAATGTGTATATTTGCACGATTTTATGCGGTTAACGCAAATTTTTTAGATGTTTTATATACAATACAAAGATGAATGTAATTACAAAGACAGTCTCTCTGCCTGATGGACGTGAAATCAGCATTGAGACAGGAAAACTTGCCAAACAAGCGGATGGATCTGTGATGCTCCGTATGGGCAATACAATGCTCCTCGCCACTGTTTGTGCAGCAAAAGACGCAGTACCAGGTACAGACTTTATGCCTCTTCAGGTAGAATACCGTGAAAAGTATGCGGCTGCCGGCCGCTTCCCAGGTGGTTTTACAAAGCGCGAAGGCAAGGCATCAGACGAAGAAATTCTCACATGCCGACTCGTTGACCGTGCGCTTCGTCCACTCTTCCCATCAAATTATCACGCAGAAGTTTACGTAAATGTTATTCTTTTCTCAGCCGATGGCGTAGATATGCCAGATGCACTTGCAGGTTTCGCTGCTTCTGCAGCCCTCGCAGCATCTGATATCCCATTTGAGGGACCTATCTCTGAGGTACGAGTAGCTCGTATCAATGGCGAATTCGTTATCAACCCAACATTTGAACAGCTCAAGTCTGCTGACATGGACCTCATGGTTGGTGCAACAGAGGAGAACATCATGATGGTTGAAGGCGAGATGAAGGAAGTGTCTGAGCAGGATCTCCTTGAGGCTCTCAAGGCTGCACACGAGGCTATCAAGCCACAGTGCCGCATCCAGAAGGAACTCATGAAGGAACTCGGAACTGACGTTAAGCGTGAGTACTGTCACGAGGTTAACGACGATGAGCTTAAGGCTGACATCTCAGCTAAGTGCTACCAGCCAGCTTACGACGTTACAAAGCAGGGTCTCGAGAAGCACGCTCGTGCTGAGGCATTCGAAAAGATTCGCGAGGACTTCAAGGAGGCTTACGCTGCTGCTCACACTGACCTCTCTGAGGATGAGCTTGAAGAGAAATATACTCTCATCGACCGTTACTACCACGATGTTGAGAAGGACGCTATGCGTCGTTGTATTCTTGACGAGGGTATCCGTCTCGATGGTCGTAAGACTACTGACATCCGTCCTATCTGGTGTGAGGCTTCTCCACTTCCAGGACCTCACGGTTCAGCTATCTTCACTCGTGGTGAGACACAGGCTCTCTGTACTTGTACACTCGGAACTAAGCTTGATGAGAAGCTTGTTGACGGCGCTCTTGAGCGTTACAACATGCGCTTCCTCCTCCACTATAACTTCCCTCCATTCTCAACAGGTGAGGCTAAGGCTCAGCGCGGCGTAGGTCGTCGTGAGATTGGTCACGGTCACCTTGCATGGCGTGGTCTCAAGGGACAGATTCCAGAGGATTATCCTTACACAGTACGTGTAGTATCTGACGTGCTTGAGTCAAACGGTTCTTCTTCTATGGCCACTACTTGTGGTGGATGTCTTGCTCTCATGGACGCAGGTGTTCCAATCAAGAACCCAGTGGCAGGTATCGCAATGGGTCTTATCAAGAACCCAGGTGAGGACAAGTACGCAGTGCTTTCTGATATCCTCGGTGATGAGGACCACCTTGGCGATATGGACTTCAAGACTACAGGTACAAAGAACGGTCTTACTGCAACACAGATGGATATCAAGTGTGACGGTCTTTCATACGAAATCCTTGAGAAGGCTCTCATGCAGGCTAAGGCAGGTCGTGAGCACATCATGGGTGAGATGATGAAGACTATCTCTGAGCCACGTGCTGAACTCAAGCCACACGTACCACGTATCGAGCAGATTATCGTACCTAAGGAGTTCATCGGTGCAATCATCGGTCCTGGTGGTAAGATTATCCAGCAGATGCAGGAGGACACTCAGACTACAATCACAATCGAGGAGGTTGACGGTGTAGGTAAGGTTCAGATTTCTGCTCCAGGCAAGGATGCCATCGATGCTGCTATGGCTAAGATTAAGGCTATCGTTGCTATCCCAGAGGTAGGCGAGACATACAAGGGTAAGGTTCGTTCTATCATGCCTTACGGATGTTTCGTAGAGTTCCTCCCAGGTAAGGATGGTCTCCTCCACATCTCTGAGATTGACTGGAAGCGTCTTGAGACAGTTGAAGAGGCTGGACTCAAGGAGGGCGACGAGGTTGAGGTTAAGCTCATCGAGGTTGACCCTAAGACTGGTAAGTTCAAGCTTTCACGTCGTGCTCTTATCGAGAAGCCAGCTGACTACGTAGAGCGTCCTGCACGCGAGCGTCGTCCACGTCCAGAGGGTGGTGAGCGTCGTCCTCGTCGCGACCGCGGTGAGCGTCCAGCTCGTCAGGATGCCCCAAAGGCAGAGGGTGAGCAGTCAAACGACGACTTCAAGTCAGCTCTCGACGAACTTCTTAAGTAAAATGTAAAATCGGAAATCTCAAATGTATGCCTACGGAACAGAACGTGACGCATAATAATTGAGATTTGAAATTTGAGATTCTAAAAGATTTGAAATATAAAAAGAACGACCGGACTTTCATCATTGCCCTTTGCAATGGTAGATTGTTCGGTCGTTTTTGTTTTAAGAACAAAAATTTATAAAATTAAAGAAAATTTTGCGACCTGTACGGTTGTAGTTTTGCACAAAGGTGCATATTAAAAAAACAGTCAAGAAACAGAACAAAAACAAGAAAAAACATGTTTTTTTTGATTTTATTTGGTTTTTACCATGTTTTTTTAACTGGCCGCACTGCGGCAAA
>JAFZVY010000100.1 GCA_017617575.1 Bacteroidaceae bacterium
CACATCTGGTAAAATTTACACCCATATCTCCCGAGCGAGAGATATGGGTGTAAAAAATACAAACCATATAGCACATTAAATCCATACGTTTTTTGTTAGTCAACCAAAGGATTAAACAAACAATGTGTTTTGTACAAAAAAATGAAATTTGTTTCCTTTTTTTTACACTTTGCGTCTGTCTGGCACACGTCGAGACCTCACTATGCCACCGTTATCACATTAGAAAATAGCGGAGCTTACGAAATCATAACGAAAGAGGAACAAATAACAGAAAAAATCAGATCGGAATAAATTTGGAAGGATAATGCTTAATTAACGTGAGTTCAACAAAATATAATCTTTTGTAAATTTGGCAATTAGAGATTTTTTTTGGAATCTTTGTAATCAACACAAAACAAAAAACACAAAAATTACGCATGATTACCGAGGAGAAAAATACTGAAATTTTCTATATTGCAGATGATTTCTGCAAGTTTTTTGACGCTCAGATGGTAAAATACACCTTCAAAGCTCCCAAGAAGCGTAAATATCACCGTGATAGCAGAATGTCAAAGGCAGAAATTATGATAATCATGATTCTCTTTCATTCTTCTGGCTACCGTTGCCTTAAGCATTTCTATCTGGAAAAGATTTGCAAGCATATGCGCCACTTGTTTCCTAATGTGGTGTCATACAACAGGTTTGTTGAACTGGAGCGAGAGATTGCACTTCCTCTGGCAATCTTCATCAAGAAGGTTCTACTGGGAAAATGCACAGGCATCAGCTTTGTTGATAGTACTCCTTTGCGCATATGCCGAAATCAGAGAATTCTCATAAACAAGACATTCAAAAGCATTGCACAAAGAGGCAAATGCTCTATGGGATGGTTCTTTGGATTCTAGCTGCATCTGATATGCAATGAAAAGGGAGAACTGCTGAATTTCATGATTACCCCTGGAGATGTTGATGACGTAAGCCACTTGAATACAAGGCATTTGTAGAGTTTATCTATGGTAAGTTTGTCGGAGACAAGGGGTATATCAGCAAGAATCTGTTTGAGAGACTCTTCGTCAATGGAATACAACTCATAACAAAACTGAAGAGAAACATGAAAGGTGCCATGATGTCTGTTACCGACAAGTTACTGCTAAGGAAAAGAGCAATCATAGAAACCATAAACGACGAACTCAAGAATATTGCTCAGGCAGAACATTCTCGGCATAGATGCTTTGACAACTTTATTGTTAATCTACTGGGCGCTCTGGCGGCTTATTGAATGTTACCGAAGAAGCCAACAATAAGAGTGCAGACGGTCGATTGTCGTAAAGACAGACAACTTACTTTATTCTAAAGTATATTCGTCGAACTCACGTTAATTACAAATTGTATGATTAGGAATACTGTAGATAACATAAGGAGGGTGTGCTTGAATAAGCACATCCTCCTTTGAAGTTTTTATGAAATGTTTATGTCTGTTTACGATATTTCATCAGTTGTTTTACTTGACTGGTGAGATGATGTAAGTGTAGTCGTAGTTCTGCCACTTCATCTGGTACTCACCACGTGGCCATGCACCCCATGAGTTGACACAACCAATACCCATTGAGCGAGCAGAGATGTGAACATCGTTGAATGGACGCTCAATCAAGTCGCCTGAGTGCCACTGTTTCTTGTCATGTGTAGGCTGGAGATCCTTGACTGTGTAAGGCAATGCCTGACACTCGAGTGCCTCTGTTCCCTCAAAGCGGAGACCAAGGCCTGCCTTGTCTGTCATCTGCCAGTAACGTACGCCTGTCTTTGTTCCTGACTCCTGTGGACGAACGTATGGCCAGTACTGCTCACTTACGTTCTGCTTCCAGATACCGAGGAGAGTAGCGTTGTTACGGTCGATATAGTTCTCACCTGGTCCTTCTCCGTAGTATTCAATCTGAGAGAACTGCTTCTGCATACGGAGGTTCATACCGAAGCGGAGCATCTGTGGCTTGTTCTTTGCCTCAGCATCAACTGTGATAGCCTGATTAACCACGAGCTTGCCTGCTGGAGTCATAGTATATGTGAGCTTGAGTGTTGCATCAAGACCCTTGATGTCGTATTCTGCAACGGCAACGCCATTCACACCGTCAAGCTTAATGTCAAATGACTTCTTCTCAAGACGTGGGTTCTCCCATGCTGAGAGACGGTTGTGCATGTTAGCTCCGTAGTCGTTGTCTGTTGGGGCACGCCAGAAGTTAGGAACGATCTCTGCATCATCCATTGTAACCTGCTTGCCATTCACGTCAATATATGCGATGTAGCCTGACCACTTGCTGAATGTAACAGACATTCCGTTGGCAGCAAGGACAGCATACACCTCACGATTGTCAAGGCTTACTGATGCTGGTGCAACCTTTGCCTTCTTGTCAACGACAGGCTGTGCTGTGATAGCCTCAACTGATGGATAAGCGTAGTCAGAGAGAACGAACTCCTCGTGTGCCACTACCTCACCCTTCTTCTGGAGCTTAGTGTCAGCTGTAAGTACATATTCAAGACGGAGGATAAGTTCCTTGCCCTTGTACTCGTCATTAATGAGAGCAGAAGCAACCTCGCTAATGCCAATGTTGTGGCGACCCTGAGGTGCAATGTTCATTGCACCCAAGTCCTTTACGCCTCCAGATACTACCTTACCGTCAGCCAAGAGAGCATAGTGGAGTGCAGTCTCCTTGATAGGAGAGAAGAAGTTTTCGTTGTAAATCTCGAATGCGCCAGCCTTGGCATCCTTGAGAGTTGTCCAGATGTTCTGGTAGCAATACTTAATCTCGTAAGCGTGTGGATTTGGCACACGGTCAGGAGAAATCATACCGTTACAGTTGAAGTTGTTGTCGCTTGCAGGGAAACGGCCGTAGTCACCACCGTAAGTCCAAATCTGCTTACCTGTAATCTTGCTCTTGCCACGGAATCCCTGGTCAACGAAGTCCCATACATAACCACCCTGATATTTAGGGTACTTGCGGATGAGGTCCCAGTATTCCTTCAAGCCACCACCTGAGTTACCCATTGTGTGGCAATACTCACACTGGATGAGTGGCTTAGTATATTTGTCGTTCTCGCAATAGTTCTTGTTACCATTGTAATCCTCGTACATTGGACAGTAGATGTCAGATGCACGTCCCTCGCGATGTGCCTGCTCATACTGGCATGGACGAGAAGTGTCGTATGACTTAACCCAGTCGTAGGCATCCTCAAAGTTCTTGCCATAGCCAGACTCGTTACCGAGTGACCATACTATGATAGATGGGTGGTTCTTGAGAACGCAGAGATTATGCTTCTGACGCTCCACGTGCATAGAGTTGAAACGCTCATCCTTAGAGAGTGACTCCTTGCCGTAACCCATTCCGTGAGACTCGATGTTTGACTCTGAAGTAAGGTAGATACCATACTCATCGCAGAGGTCGTACCAACGTGGGTCGTCTGGATAGTGACAAGTACGAACGGCGTTACAGTTGAGCTGCTTGAGCACCTTGATGTCCTGAATCATGCGGTCAACGCTAACCACGTAACCACCGTCTGGGTCAAGCTCGTGACGGTCAGCACCCTTGACAAGAATAGGCTGTCCGTTGACGAGAAGCTGAGCGTTCTTGATTTCAACCTTACGGAAACCAACACGCTGAGGTATCACCTCAAGGAGCTTGTTGCCATCATAGAGAGACACATAGAGATTATAGAGGTTAGGAGTCTCGGCTGTCCACTTGTCAGGGTTAGTGAGGCTAATCACAACCTCGCCCTTGCCATCCTTGCCAACAGTCACAGTACCCACCTGCTTTGGAGTAACATCCTTGCCCTTTGCGTCGAGGAGCTTAACAGCCACCTTCTTGCCCTTGGCAGCAGGAGCAGTAATCTTGATGCTGAGCTTACCGTCCTTGTAGTTGTTAGTAAGGTCAGGAGTGATGAACAAGTCCTCGATGTGAGCCTGTGGACGAGCGTAGAGGTATGTCTCACGAGCAATACCACAAAGACGCCAGAAGTCCTGGTCCTCATTCCATGAACCATCGCACCAACGCATCACCTGCATGGCGATGAGGTTCTCCTTGCCTGGCACGAGGAACTTAGTAACATCGAACTCGGCAGCAACCTTTGAGTCCTCAGAGTAGCCCACATACTTACCATTCACATACACCTCCACGTTTGAAGTGGCAGAACCGATGTGCATGAACACCTTCTGTCCCTTCCAGTCAGCAGGGATGGTGAATGTACGACGGTATGAACCCACGTGGTTACCCTTATCCTGAACAGTAGGAGGAACACCTACCCAGTCGCTACGCCAAGCGTAGTGATTGTTCACGTATATAGCGTCACCATAGCCATTGAGTTCCCACATACCAGGAACAGGCATGGTGCCCCACTTTGAATCATCAACCTTGAGAGAATAGTAGTCCTTGAGACGCTCGTTAGCACTCTCCACCCAATGGAACTTCCAAACACCTTCCATTGAGAGGTAACGAGACGACTTCTTCTTGGCATCAGTCACAGGGCTGACACCATCCTTTGCAAGGTTCTCGTTTTCATAAGCAAAATAATTAGACACATCTGCCTTTCTGTTTACCTGGTTAACCACAGGGTCGTTCCACACAGGAACTTTCTGTGCATTAACAGCAACGGCACACAAAAGCAAACTCAAAGAGAATAGTTTTTTTGTATTCATATTAAAGATATAGTTTAGTTAATGTACCTATTGATATCTCGTTATTTTGTGTAAATGTGAGAATGCTAACCGAGTAAAGTCTCGTGCACCCTATATTTATTCATTCACGGCACAAACGCCGAGCAAAGATAACAAATAAAATTAACAAAACAACAAAGAAAACACAAGAAAAGAACAAACGACAAAAGAATTCATTAACTAAACAGGTTCAAAGAGTCCAATGATACGAGAATTGTTTCGTGTTATGTTTTTTACAGAACTACACATAACAATAGAAGTTGATTCGTTAACCTTGGCTAATAATCATGTCAAGATTGTAGAAAGTAACTTGATATACTTTACCATCTGTAGCAGTTGTTGCATTTTTTGCAACAACTGACTTTTCGTCAAGTTCTCCTAACTCAAACACGTTTTTGATGTGACGTGAGATTGTTGATTTGTTGCGCTGGAACAACTCTGCTATTTGGCAAAATATGAAACAAATGCTTTAGTCTCCAGAATTCATGGAATTAAACGACGGAGTGATGGCGTTCTTTAGATAGATGATGAATTGGGGTGAAAACATCTTTGTTGGTAATAAATGGCATAACTTGAATGTGTATATAACCATCACGCAACTCTCTCAGTCTTCCGTATACTCAGTGAGAGTTTTTAATTATCAATCCTTAAAATTGTTTTATATCATTACTTAATTACCAAAAACAAATTTTTTTTGTGATATGACGTTTTTTTCTGAATAATATTTGGTGAATTCGGAAAAAACGTCATATTTTTGCGCCATCTATTGGGAGAAAAGGTCAATTTTGGATATTCTAATACATAAATACGAAAGTGTTTGCGCATGGAATAACGACAAAAGACAGACCATATTATTCAGGAAAACTAACAGGTGAAATAAAAAACAAAATGGAACATCTCAACCTTGACATTATCACATCTATATGCAGGACGGTAAATGCCGTTTCAACTTCCGTTATACTCGTCCCACAGGGAGAAGTATAACAACTTATAGATAAACAGTTATATACATAGCATACAAAGTCCGCTACTACTGTTTTCATCAAACAGTAGTGGTGGACTTTGTCGTATATTGTGTTAAAACAATGGCATAAAAAAGAGTGTATTATCTTTTCCAAACATAAAAATTGAACTATACGGTTGCAGAATTGAAGCCTGAAAGTATGGCGAGATTACAGGCAGGGCTTGGAGCGTAGCGGAACCCCTGTTATTGGCATCACGTCATCATAAGAACCCAGAATGGGTAACAGAATAAATGCTTGGTTGTGTCACCATTCTGTCACTCTTTCAGAGTTTTGAAAATAGGGTTGCATATTATCAGGGGGTCCGCTACGCTTCACGCCCTGCCTATGTTCTTTCAGCGCTTCGGGCTTTCTTGCAGATTGCTTCAAACCGCACAGCTCGAAAAAAATTAACGGGGCATTCTTTGGGGATTATAGATAACATATGTATCTCGATTATTTCTAACGCATAATATTTTTTATAATAACTTTTTATTAATCAAATTAAAACGAAAAAAAATGAAAAAGATTTTTAGAATGATGTTCGCACTTATGTGCGGATGTATTATTTCAACAAGTTTTGTAGCCTGTGGTGATGACGACGATGACAGACCAAGCAGTGAACAAGAAAATCAACCAGAAAGTCAGCCAGAAAGTCAATCTACTGGTCAGGAAGAAGGAGTAGGCAAGTTAGTATCTGCTACTATTGACTACAAAGCAGAGATTTACGGTTTTAACGTCCTTAAAGCTATGTCATCTAACGGTAAGGTAATGGTGAAGTATATTGATAGTGATGGTACTACAAAGACTGAGGAGATGACAAGCGACTCGATCACTAAACCCGTTAGTTTTATCCGTAGTGCACAAGGAAATATCATCATGGGTATGAACGTGTACGTTGAGGCAATTGACTCTACAAAGGTGATGGACTACATCGGCACTGCAGAAATCGGTGCAAAAATTATAAGCCCAGCTACAATAAAACATCAGAACGATTCATATACTAAAAGATTCTCTCATGGAATTTGTTGGTCAGCGTTTGACCGTGGCAACCAGCAGGCTTTGGGAAGAAGTGCTAAATCGTTCATGACAGATTATAAACAACTTAGGCAGAAGTATGGTGTTGTATCCATTGCATGTTTCTCTGTGGAAGTCAACGACTCAACAATCGACTACACTGACAAGTGGGCATTTTGATGATTAAGCAATTGACACAACGCTACATCTACTAATTATTTAACGTCGGGGCTATGCAATTTAAGTGAACATAGCTTGAATACGCTCCCCCCCCGACGTTTTAATAGAAAAACTATTAACATTTTAAATAAAAACATATCATGAAGAAATATATTCTATGGATTTTCGCTGCCATCCTTGTATGCGGCGTAAGCACATGTTTGACTTCATGCGGTGACGATGACAACACAAGTGTTTCTGAGATACCAAACACCTACGAGGTGACACTCTCCGCCGTTCTTCCCGAATGCACTGCGGATTTCTTCACGCTTGACTTTGAATACACTAACGCAGAAGGAAGTACCACTACAGCCACATTGAAGAAAGGTGACCAGTCGGACGCAATGAGCGATAAGATGAAGGCTGCTTATGAGAACGGAAAAGAGTATTGGATTGGACTGATGGGATGGGAAAACAAACCTGAACGATGGGGTATATTTGACAAGCTCATTATAAAGAAGTTCACATTTAATGTTCCTTCTGGCAAGAGCTTCAGTTACAAAGTTATAGCGAAAGTAAGAACGGACTATTCACTGCCTTCTGAAGAGACATTCGACTTCATGATGCCTTTTGTGTATCTTGAATCAAAGCGCATTTCTGGCAACTGTCAAGATAATTCCGTTTTTACTGAAGAGCTAAGCGTTAAAGTAGCCCCATCTTTAGAATCGGGCGAAATTGCTTCATTATTTGAAATTTACGATGGAGCAGTTATTAACGAAGATTCCAGACAAATGAACTAACAAGCGTGCTGAAGATGCAACAAATATCTTCTGCCACGACGCTGATTAAGATTAAAGCAAACATACTCATATTGGGTCTTGGGGAGCTAATCCCAAGACCCAATTTTTTGTCTTGTCACCTTACACCAGTCCTTATCTGTTCCCTTATCCTGTCATCCTCTTCGAGGGAGTCGAGAATCTTCTGGCGGTTGGAACGCTTAGGCTCTTTCTTGCCACGAATGAGCTTGATAATCTGACCAACACCTGCTGTTATCAACGGAACAAGGTTTAAGCCCTGGGGGGCATGGAACGACATGGCGTTACGCACATCCGTATCCGAGATGAACTTCCTCGTCTCTTGCTTTGGCGCAAAGCGGTTTGCCACCACCTTTGCCTCCTTAAGCATTATACCGTCATCATCAGGCTTCTCCATGTACTTTCGCTCATTGATGATGCTGATGAATGCCGACGGCTCCCCCACTCCTGATATCTGCATGTCCCTTGCACACATGGCGGAGTCCATTCGTAGGGAGTCGAGATGTGTGTCGCCCACATACAGATACTGGTCGTGCTTGAGTATCTCTGAATTCTCATAGTCGTTAAGGAACACGCCAAGGTACTGGGAACTGAGGCTCTTGCTGTCATTCATGAGTGACCTCATGCAGGCATAATACTCAGGATTCCTTATGTCATCCGTCTCTTCGTCATCCGCTTCTATGTTTTGCCATCCGTTATTGTGCTTTGTGGCATATTCCTGCAACATGTGCGAACGGAAGGTGGAAAACTCAAACATCCACAATAGGTATTGCATACGCGCATTACACGTAGCTATCCTGCGTTCCTCCTCCGTAAAGCGGTAGAGGTCGGCAATCCTGTTTATGCTGTCAAGGGCATGATTCATCTTGCCTATCAACCTTTCAGAGAATATGGGAAACGAACTTTTGTCCCTGTCGCTATCATAATCTGACAAGGTGTATAGCTTATGGTTGGATATGTCGTGCGACAGCATCTGGGCATACTTGTACTGGCTACCATCCGCATTCCTATATAAGAGAGGTCTGCCCATATTGTCAATGTCAATCACAAGGGTGTCGTAAGGTTCAATATAGAACGGTATTGATTTATCCACACCTGTATTCACCACGTTGTACGTAGGATGATAAACGTAATATTCAAATATCACGTGTCCATTTTCCGATTTGCGTGGATACACCATCTTCCTCTCCTTTGTATAGATGTCGGTCACCCATATAAAATAGGAGCAACCCATACGGTCTCTCCACCTTGCCTTGTCTGCACAGAACAATTCAAGGTAAATGGGATAGGACTTAGGAAGTGGAGCTGCCTTGGCGCATGAATCGACGCAAGTAAGCAGAAGAATGAGGACGTAAAGTCTGACGATTGCATTCATTGGTTTGTCTGATTTTTTTGCAAACATAAATGAATTGTACTATTCCCACAAATCGTTTTAATAGTTGTTAAGAGTTCAGACATGAATGTTAAGCATATTTAGG
>JAFZVY010000101.1 GCA_017617575.1 Bacteroidaceae bacterium
GACGGCAGAGCAAGCGGGAGCATATTATGTTCGCATTCAGGCTATGGCACGGAAACATCAGATTCCTCTAAACGTGGAATTTGACGAACATGACACGCCCGAGACGAAGTACATCGTTGTGATTGACAACTACTTACCAATAGCCACTTGCCGTTTGTATGCCATAAACAACGAACAAGTTATGCTTGGCCGTATTGTCGTTCTCCCAGAATATCGTCTTCAAGGACTTGGCACTCTCGTTGTAAAGGAAGCTGAGAAATGGGCTAAGGAACTTGGCTATCACACCGCCATAGTTGAAAGCCGAGATAATAAGATTCATTTCTACGAGACAATGGGATATGTGCCCGATTATTCACAAAAGATTATCGGAGACACTTTTACTTGTTATAAAATGGAGAAGAAGTTATAAAACAGATTTCTGAACACGAAAAAGAGGATGGCGTATCGTTTTGATACACCATCCTCTTTTGATTATTGTTTATAACGAGAATTAGATGTTGGAATCTGTCTCGTCCTTCATGTCAATAAACTGGCCTTCGCTATCGTAGAACTCATACTGGAGCATAGCGAGTTTCTGAGAAGGAATGACACTAACGCCAAGACCGTATTTCATCTGCCATTTACGTTTGATAGAAATAAGTCCCTTAGTGATATAAGCCTCAACGTATGGATGGACGTAGAGAGTGAATTTATTGATACCTATTTTGTTAACAAGGTTCGATATCTTATTCTCAAGCACTTCTGTAAACAACATACTTGACTTGATAGTTCCTGTTCCCTGGCATGTTGGGCACACCTCCTCAACAGTCACATCCATAGCAGGACGAACACGCTGACGGGTAATCTGCATAAGACCGAACTTAGACAATGGAAGGATATTATGACGAGCTCTGTCCTTCTGCATATTCTTGCACATTCGCTCATAAAGCAACTGGCGATCTTCTGCAAGATTCATATCAATGAAGTCAACGATAATAATACCGCCCATATCACGCAGACGAAGCTGACGTGCAAGTTCATCGGCTGCACCAAGATTCACATCAAGTGCATTTGCCTCCTGCCCATTAACGCCACGTGCACGATTACCGCTATTGACATCAACAACATGCATTGCCTCTGTATGTTCTATGATAAGATAAGCGCCATGAGAATAGTTGACGGTCTTGCCAAAACCCGACTTCACCTGACGAGTGACATTAAAATTGTCGAAGATTGGCACCTTGCCTGTGTATTGCTTTACAATACCGACCTTGTCAGGCGCTATGAGAGACACATATTCGCGTACCTCATTATAAACATCCTCGTCGTTAACGTAGATATTCTCGTATGTAGGGTTGAAAAGATCACGAAGCAAAGCAACGCTTCGACTTGTCTCTTCATAAATAAGCATCGGACGCTTTGTAGTACGCTGCATCTTTGCAATAGCATCCGTCCAACGCTTGTAAAGTACCTTTATCTCATTCTCAAGTTCCTCAACTCGAAGTCCTTCCGCTACGGTACGTACGATAATACCACAATTCTGTGGACGGAGCGTCTGAACAAGCTGCTTTAGACGCGCACGCTCCTCAGCACTCTTTATCTTTGAGGAAACAGCCACCTTAGAGCCGAAAGGCATAAGGACAAGGTATCGACCGGCAAAAGAAATTTCACCTGTAAGTCGTGGTCCCTTTGTTGAAATAGGCTCTTTTACGATTTGTACAAGAACCTCCTGCCCAACAGTAAGAGATTGAGCAACAGAACCTTCCTTTTCCAAATCTGGCATTTTCTGTGCTTTCTCAAATGGCATTAGGTGCTGATGGTCGCTATTCACTTACTTGATATACTTAGCATACGAATTGAAATGCTGCCCCATATCAAGATAGTGCAAAAAGGCGTCTTTCTCGAAACCGACATCCACGAAGCATGCGTTAAGACCAGGCATAATCTTACGGACCTTGGCTATATAAACATTGCCGACACTAAAGGATGCCGACCGAGGTTCTGTCTGGTATTCAACCAGATCCTTGTCCTCCAATAGTGCGATACTGATCTCTTTCTCCTTTACGTCAATTATTACCTCGCTTGTCATTTTTGAGAATTGAAAATTGAAAACTTATCTGAATAAATCGTGGCACTCTCTTCACAAAAATGGAAATTAGGGCGTGCACAGCATAGTCAATATGATGGCACGCCCTATTCTGCCTGATCACAGAACGCTACAGGCACACGTCAGAGCTTACTTGCTCTTATGACGATTCTTGCGCAGTCTCTTCTTACGCTTGTGAGTAGCCATCTTGTGGCCCTTCTTCTTTTTTCCGTTAGGCATAATTGAAAATATTTGTTTTTTAATGATTTTAATTCAAACAAAGGCTAAAGCTTAATCTTCAGCAGTAACCTCTTCACCCTTCATACGCTGCACGAAGCTCTTAGCTGGCTTGAAACCAGGGAAATCGTGTGGTGCAATAATGAGAGTTGTCTTCTGAGAAATATTTCGAGCAGTCTTTTCTGCACGATGCTTTACCTGGAATGTACCGAAACCACGGAGATAAACGTTCTCCTTGTTACACATAGAATCCTTTACGCACTCCATGAATGATTCTACAACAGCTGCTACGTCTCTCTTCTGAAGACCTGTGTTGTTAGTGATTTCGTTGATGATATCTGCTTTTGTCATTTTTATTATAATGATTAAAATTATGATATTTCAAAAATTTGCGATGCAAAGTTACAACATTTTCTTGTCATTCGGAAATTTTTTAAGTATTTTTTTCTCTAAACATCTAAAATATTGGTAGTTGAATATAGAAAATCTGACTTTTATACTTGTTTATGAAACTTTTTTAGTAACTTTGCACCTTAATAAAATATTAAAGAGAAGATAACAAGATAATTAATGAAAGTTTCAATAGTAAAATACAACGCCGGTAACATTTTCTCGGTCATCAATTCTGTGAAAAGACTCGGAATTGAGCCACTTTGGACAGACGACCCTGTGGAGATTGCATCTTCCGACCGAGTAATATTCCCGGGACAGGGACATGCAAGGACAGCAATGGATTATCTGCGTGAGCACAATCTCGACAAGGTAATCGCAGACCTTAAGCAACCGGTTCTTGGTATTTGCATCGGACAGCAGCTTCTTTGTCAGCATTCAGAGGAAGGCGACACTGACTGCATAGGAATATTCCCGATTAACGTACGTCGCTTTCAGCCAACCTGCCATGAGCAGAAAGTCCCAGCAATGGGTTGGAATGCCATACACGATTTGAAGTCACCACTTTTCAAGGGACTCAACGAGAACGACTACGTATATTTCGTCCACTCCTACTACTGCGAGCTATGCGACTACACCGCAGCCACATCTGATTACATCCTACCCTACTCTGCATCCCTACAGAAGGATAACTTCTTCGCAATGCAGTTTCACCCTGAGAAGAGCGGAAAGGTAGGACATAAGATTCTGGAGAACTTCATTAATCTGAATTTGTAAATTGTACATAAAAATTGTACATTGTAAATGGAAACTTGCTTTAGCTTGATGAGCTTAGCGAATAAATTGTAAATATAATGATTGAACTCATCCCTGCCATAGACCTTATTGACGGCAAGTGCGTACGTCTGACAAAAGGTGATTATGACAGCAAGAAAATATACAACGAAGACCCTGTAGCTCAAGCAAAGGAGTTTGAGGCTCTCGGTTTCAAGCGTCTTCACATCGTTGACCTTGACGGTGCAAAGAGCAAGCACATCGTGAATGATGCCGTACTTCGTGCCGTTACATCAGCAACAAACCTCACCGTGGATTTCGGTGGTGGCATCAAGACAGAAGAGGATATCCGCAAGGCATTCGACGCAGGTGCAAGTATGGTGACTGTGGGCTCTGTTGCCGTGACACATCCCGAACTCTGTATAGAATGGCTCAAGACCTTCGGCGCTGAGCGCATCATACTCGGTGCAGATGTACGTAATGGCAAGATAAGCATTAATGGTTGGAAAGAAGACTCAAGCGAGGACCTTCTGCCATTTCTCAAGACATACATCGACCACGGAGTGAAGAACGTGCTCTGCACAGAGATTTCAAAGGACGGAACCCTTGCAGGTCCAGCTATCGAGCTTTACAAACAGCTTATGGCAGCTTATCCGGAAATGCATCTCATCGCTTCAGGTGGTGTGTCATGCAACGAGGACATCAAGGCTCTTGAAGCTGCAGGCATCCCTGCCGTTGTATTCGGTAAGGCATATTATGAAGGTAAAATCAAGGTGGAAGGACTGATATGCTAGCAAAAAGAATAATACCTTGTCTTGACGTTAAGAACGGAGAGACAGTAAAGGGCACTAACTTCGTAAACCTCCGCTCTGCTGGAGACCCAGTGGAACTAGGACGAGTTTATAGCGATGCAGGTGCCGATGAGTTGGTGTATCTCGACATCACAGCCTCACACGAAGGTCGCAAGACTTTTACCGACATGGTGACACGTGTGGCACAGGAGATAAACATCCCATTCACCGTGGGTGGTGGTATCAACGCTCTTGAGGATGTTGACCGTATGCTTAGTGCCGGTGCTGACAAGGTGA
>JAFZVY010000102.1 GCA_017617575.1 Bacteroidaceae bacterium
TCCCCGTACACCCTCACATAGTCAATCTCGTATCTCATAGGGAAGGCGGAGTCGTCTATCTTGCCTCCGTTGTCACCACCTATGGCGAGGTTGAGGAGTATGTAATGAGGTTGGGTGAAAGGACTTATGTGCTTGCCTATGCTTCCGTTGATGGTTGTGGATTGAAATACCTCGTTGAGCAGCTCGTCGTCAAGGTAGAGACGGATGGTGTGCTCGTCCCAGTCCATGCGCCATGTGTGGAAGCGTGTTGCCCAGAATGGGTCTTTGGCGAGGAAATGCTCGTATGGTATCTTTGCTGATTTCCATACGGCATCATAGTGGCGGTCGTTGCCCCATGCAAAGTTTGCAAGGATATATGGCTTGCCGTCTGTACGATAGAACTCAAGCAGGTCTATCTCTCCGCACGAAGGCCATTCCATCTTGTTGCCCAGAGTCCATATTGCTGGCCAAGCTCCGTAGGCAACAGGTATGCGTGCCCTCACCTCAAGGCGTCCGTAGCGGAAACTGAACTTGTCCTTTGTGATGAGGCAAGCCGAGGTGTAGCGTATGGAGTCACGTTGTCTGTTCCATTGCCTGCTATCGGGATTGTACCAAGGGTTAGGGCGAGGCTTCGTCTCCTTGCGACATTCTATTACAAGTAATCCGTCCTTCTGGTATGCGTTATCCTTCTGATACCATTGGTCTTCGTGGTTACGCACGAATCCCTCCTCATATCCCCATCGTGTAGGATCGGGTGTTCCGTCTGTGTTGAACTCATCTGACCATACGAGGGTGGTGTGCTCCTGTGCCATGGCGTTCATGGATGCGAACTGCATGAGCGCGAATAATGTTGATTTGATGTATGTCATTTTTTATTTCGTGAAAAGTTATATCCAAATTTATGCCTCCGGAATTTGCATAAAGCTTGTCCCGGAGGCATGGAAAAGTCAAAATCTATTAATCCAACAAAACTATATATGATTTATGGTGCTATTACGTTCTTCTCCTTACGAGGCTGGAACTTGTTAATCTTGATGACTGGACGTATTACTCTGCCATCGTAGCGAGTCTCGTTCTCAGTTATTCCGTGTCCGTCCTTGTTGAAGTGTAGAATGTATGCGCCATTGTTCTTCGGACCTGCATAGGCGTTGGCTGTCCAGTAGAATCCATCCTCGTTCTCGTAGCACGTCTTCATGCGGAAGCGTGCGCCTCCTGCTGGCAGTATGATGTAGTTGCCATTAGGACCTGTAATCTTGTACACCCACTTGCCGTCCATCTGTATCCATGCCCATTCACATTGTGTGCATAGCTCGTTCATCTCTCCAAGTGATGGAATACACCATTTGGCGCCCCAGATGACACGTGCGGCATCGTCAGAGTAGTCGAGCAGACGCTTGTTGTCGAAGAAACCGTCATAGCCTTGCTTCTCTGCCTGTATCTCGCTTACGTACTTGGTGTAACCCGTTGTGTACTTGCCAGCTACATAAGTGCCTGCAATCTTCTCGTTTTCCGTCTGGCTGAAATACTTGTAGTTGAACATTGAGTATTCGTTCTTTGGCTTGGTTTCGCCCCATGCGTAGAACTTGCCAGCGTCGGTTGGAGACTCTGCACCTACGTTCTTTGTTGCCCACATGACGCTGAGTCCGAGGTCAACATACTCATATCCATTAGTGATTTTGTCAACAGCCTTTTTCTTGGTCGTTGCCTGTTGTCCTGATGCTTGGCTACAAACGGCAAGCATCAACATGATGATGTGCAAAGCTCGTTTCATAGGTCGTGTAATTATAATGGTTAATACTCTGTTACTCTGTACGGCAAATATATATATTTATATTAATCTGCCAAAGGAAATAATATGTTTTTTTCGTCAATTATTTAAAAAGTAGTGCGTAATATTATATTTATGTGATGATTTTGTAAACTTCGCTTGCTAAAACGGGCAAAAAGTCCCCCTTATGGCAACTTCTACTTCTCTTAGCTATGTGAGTCTGTTTCGCTAAGTTCCATACTCTTATATATATAAAGGAGAGCGGGGGAGGGTACTGTGTATGTTGTAGCGAGAGGGGGGCATGTAATCTGCGATGTGTAAATAAGGAGAAGTTATTATCATATTTGGGAGAAGTTGTTTGGATAGGTAATAATTTTTGTAATCAAATGAAAAACAGGTTGGTGAGAATGCGGTGTGTGAGTTATCAACAGAGTTATCAACAGTTATGGGGAGTTATCAACAGAGTTATTGACAGGGTGGGAAATGGAGTGTTAATATCTTTTTATATGATTTGCTTGCTGTTAGGAAAAATGTTTCTACATTTGCAACGGATTTGAAAGAAATATGTATTAAAAATAAAGAGATAAAGGAGAGAATAGAAGTATGCCAGATAATACAAGTACAAGACGCAGAGGTAAAACTGACGTTCCTGCACAAAGCGAATATGGTCGTCTGCAACCTCAGGCGCTTGAATTGGAAGAAGCCGTAATCGGTGCATGTCTGATAGAGCAGGATGCCTTTGGACAAGTATCTGACTATCTCAAACCTGAATCTTTTTATGACAGCAAGAACCAACATGTGTTTAGGGCAATCCAGACTTTAGCTGGTGAGAATAAACCTGTTGATAGCTTGACCGTGGTACAGGAGTTGCGCCGTCAGGGCAAACTCGAACAGGCAGGTGGACCTGCACGCATAGTTGAGTTGAGCGAAAAGGTGCTCAGTTCGGCTCACATCGACTACCACGCTCGCATTATTGCCCAAAAGGCTCTTGCACGTCAGCTTATTACATACGCAAGCGAAATACAGAAGAGCGCCTTTGATGAGGGACAGGACGTGGAGGAACTCATGCAGACGGCTGAGGGACGCCTCTTTGAGCTCTCAAAGACGAATATGAAGAAGGACTTCACACAGATTAACCCTGTGATTAATGAAGCCTACAAGATGTTGGAGAAGGCAGCTGCCCGTGCCGATGGTATGAGTGGATTGGTTTCCGGATTCGACAGACTCGACAAGATGACAAGCGGTTGGCAGAATTCCGACCTCATCATTATCGCGGCTCGTCCTGCGATGGGTAAGACTGCTTTCGTGTTGTCTATGTGCCGTAACATAGCGGTTACCAACAGGGAACCTGTGGCTATGTTCTCTCTTGAAATGTCGAACGTCCAGCTTGTGAACCGTCTTATCGTCAACGTCTGCGAGATTCCTGGTGAGAAAATCAAGAGTGGACGTCTTGCCGACTACGAATGGCCACAGCTCGACTTCAAGATAAAGGAGTTGTATGATGCTCCGCTATATGTGGACGATACTCCTTCGCTTTCTGTGTTCGAGTTACGAACAAAGGCGCGTCGCCTTGTGCGAGAGCATGGTGTCAAGCTTATCATTATCGACTACCTTCAGTTGATGAATGCAAGCGGTATGTCTTACGGCTCACGTCAGGAGGAGGTAAGTACCATCTCCCGTTCGCTCAAGGGACTTGCAAAGGAATTGAACATTCCTATCATCGCTCTTTCACAGTTGAACCGTTCCGTTGAGAATCGTGTGGGACAGGATGCCAACGACCCGGACAGCAAGCGTCCGCAGTTGTCCGACCTTCGTGAATCTGGAGCCATCGAGCAGGATGCCGACATGGTTTGCTTCATTCACCGTCCTGAGTACTACAAGATATATAAGGATCAGCATGGCAACGACCTCAGGGGACTGGCTGAGATTATCATAGCAAAGCATCGTAATGGTGCCGTGGGTGATGTGCGACTCCGCTTCCGTGGTGAGTTTGCTCAGTTCGCCAACATCGATGATCGTGACCAGATGATGATTCCTACGGACGACGGTACTATCCAGCCAACGGCTTCGTCCATGAATAATACGGCTGCGCCAGATGGTAACGACCCATTCGCAAGCCTTGGAGTAGAGAACGCTCCGCAGGACATGCCGTTCTAAATTAAGAATGCAAAATTCAAAATAAAGAATTTTACTCCACTTGACTTATGGAGAGTGGAAATAGAATTGACTAAGTTTCAACATTGAGAATATATGTGAGAATTGATGAAATATGTATTTGGAATAAAAATACAAAAAGAAATTATATAATTGATAAGTAAGATTTGAATGAATTTGGTATACAGTTTTGTAGTATGATTCACTTTTTGTTCGTGAGAATGAGACTTGAATCTATATTCTAAAAAACAAATAAAATAAGATGTATTTGGTTGCGCGAGTAACTGATTATGTTTAGATTGGATGATAATACATTTTCTCACTTTATCAATTAGAAAGGGAGGGCGTTATGCGAGAGAGCATGATGTCCCCCCACTTTTTTTACACTTTACTTGCTTTGCTTTCGGAAAAAGCCTATATTTGCAGCGGCAATTTAAAATTATGAATTAATAATTAGGAACTAAGCGAAGCGGTCTCTCTGACCGTCTTCTCCTCCCCCTCGTAAGGGGACAAGGGTGGGGGCTTAATCTTCTATTCAGGTAAAAAATATATCTAACTATGATTGTATATCCAAATTCTAAAATTAATATTGGTCTTAATGTAGTTGAAAAACGCAAGGATGGCTATCATAATCTTGAGACCGTTTTCTATCCGATAAATCTTCAGGATGCTCTCGAGATAAAAGTTATCGAGGGTGCAGAGCCAGAGAGTGGCTACCAGTTGAAGGTGGCAGGCAACATTCTTGACGGCACACCTGACGACAACCTTATCGTCAAGGCTTACAAGCTCTTGAAGAAGGAATTTGACCTTCCTCCTGTTTCGATGTACATATACAAGCACATCCCTACGGGTGCTGGTCTTGGAGGCGGTTCGTCCGATGCAGCATTCATGATAAAGGCTCTCAACGAGAAGTTTGCCCTCGGTCTCTCCGTGGAGAAGATGGAGGAGTATGCCGTCATGCTCGGAGCAGACTGTCCTTTCTTCATTAACAATAAGCCTGTGTTTGCTACGGGCATTGGTAACGTGTTTGAGCCAATCAACCTCTCGCTCAAGGGCAAGACACTCGTGCTCATCAAGCCAGACATCTTTGTCTCCACACGTGATGCTTATTCTGCCGTCAAGCCACAGGCACCTAAGGCTCCGCTCACAGAGTTGCTTGCCCAGCCAATAGAGACGTGGAAGGATAATGTGGTCAACGACTTTGAGGCGAGCGTGTTCCCTAAGTATGCGGAGATAGCTGCCATCAAGGATAAGCTTTACGACCTTGGAGCGGTATATGCATCCATGTCTGGTTCTGGCTCTTCCGTATATGGTATCTTCAACGCCCCTGTTGAGAACGTGGACGAGAAGTTTGCCGGCTATTTCTGTCGCCAGCGTGAACTGGAATAAGTACATCAATAGATAAACAAAGACATATAAACGAAAAGGACACAGAGGTCTCAGAGAAAAAATCTCGGAGGTCTCCGTGTCCTTTGTTGTGTGGGAGAGGGGGGGATGCCGAAACGAAGTCGAGGAATCGTGTCCAAGTGGGTTAGCCTCTATTATGTGGTACTATACTGATACCAATGGGGCTTTTACATTACGTTGAGAAACGTTTTTAATTTTAGTTCCTAAAAAATATCTGCGATAACTCACGAACTTAAAATAAAAAAAGGATAGGGCGGTGTGCTCTATCCTTTTTTGTTTTATTGAAATGCAATGGAAAGAATTACTTCTTGTTGAAGATGCTCTTAACCATTGTAGTAGTCTGCTCGTAAGCCTTCTCCCAGTCTGTGTCAAGGCAGAAAGGAGTGAGTGAGTTGACATCGTTGACGTAGCACATTGTGCGCTCTGTGTCTGTATCCTTGAACAAAGGATTGTAGAGTGTAGCGTCACGATAGAGCTTGATGACCTCAAGACGCTTCTCTGTAGAGATGGCACGTGCCTTTGTGAGATTTACCTGAAAGTCTGTAACGAAGCTTGTGAGACTTACAGCTTGTGAGTCATAGAAGTAGTTGTCCTTCTGGAGGTTCTTCTGCTGAACCATCATAGTGATGTAGTTAAGGCATGTAACCTTGAACTGGTTTAACTGAAGTTCTTCCTCAGAAGCATTTGCACTATTTACGACAGCCGTAGCCTTGTCATAGACTGTTCTATAGAGGTTCTGCGCATTCATTGAGCCTGCGAAAAGAACCGTTGCAAGTAATGATAGTACAATTTTTTTCATTTTCTCTTCTTTTTTATGTTTTCGTTTATTTATTCTATTGGATGATATTACTTTATCAATACAATTCGTGGCAAAGATAATGTTTTTGAATAAATAAAGCACTACAATTTGCAGATTAATTGCAATTATCATAGTGCTTTTTAATATTTTTTATCATTTATGACATAAATATCTATAGAAAACGAATATTTTTCAATTAGGAATGAGTAATTAGGAATTGATACCTAATGCCTCTTGAAGGGTTCAACGTATTTATTAAATTATGAATTGATCTGTGCCCTCCTTGTTTTCTGTGTTGAAAAAATATATTTTCTTTAATTTATGTTTCTAAAAAACATCCGCGAAAACTTAAAAACTTAGGAACTCACGAACTTAAAGACTCAAAATAACTTAGAACGTCATACGGAACATGAAGCGGATGCCCCATTTGTTGGTGTTCGGGTCGTCAAGGTATGTGAGACGACGTACATAGTCAACCTCGATGAGCTTGAAGATGTTGTGAATTCCGAGTCGGAGTTCCACGTATGGCTTCTTCGTATCCATGTTGACCGTGTTCTGCTCATAATCGCCTTCGGCGTTGAAGTGGCCAGGGAAGTAGAACAACTGGCTGTCCTCGTAGTTGCTGTGGGCAGGATTGTTCTTGTCGGTCAGCTGTCCCCAGAGTACGTTGAAGCCGATGACCTCACGCCACTTGAGCTTCTTGATGAGCGGTATGCGGTTGAAGATCTTGCCGTTCATGTCCCATTCCGTCATGTATGACACGTAGCGGTCGTTGAGGAACTCGTTGCTCGAGATGAGGTTGAAGCAATAGTCCTCAAGGATGTAAGCCTGATTGGCGGCTGGATGGATGAGGAGTGGGAATGGTACCTTGCTCCATTGTATGCCTGCCTTGATGTCGTTGTCCCATTTGCCCCATGAACTGAGCCAGAAACGCTTGTAGATACCTGCCTCCGTCACGTTGTAGCTGTAGTCGCTACCGAAGAGACCCTGCACGCCCATGGTGTGGCTTATGGATATGATTGGCGCATCCTTGTTGACCTTGATGCGACGTTGCTTAGTATTGATGTATGTGGCACCCGGCTCAAATGATATGCCTGCCTTGAACTCTGATATCTTGTAGCCATCCACAAGTCCAGTCATGCCGTCTGGCTTCTGGCTTCCGTTGAGTGGCTGGAAGAACAGGGCATCCACCGCCTTGTTATTGTTATGGGTGAACTGGGCGTTCATCTTGAAGCCGTTCTCGTACTCACGCGTGTAGTCCACTCTCCATTCCTTGGTGTGGGTGTACTGATCCACCTTGCTCGTCTGGACGGCAAGGAACATGTTGTCCTTGTCGGTAGGAATGAACTTGTCGAAAGGCGAGCGTATGTCGTTCCAGTAGTACACGGAGAGGTTGTTCTGTGGAAACTCTCGTGGCAGGTATGCCTTCTTGTTGAAAGCGTATGTGAGTTGCATCTTTCCGTACACGTTCTTTGTCTTCGTACCGTAGGCTACGTAGCCATTGGCAAAGAGGTGAGGGGAGAGGTGAGCGGTGGTGAGAGCCGAGCCACGGAAACGCCATCCGTCGTAGTGGTTGTGGGATATGATGGTGTTGATAGGACCTATGTCCACCTTGTTCTTGTCGAGTGTGGCACTTGTCTCCACGAAGTTCTCAATCAACGCCTTTGCTGCGAAGATGACGTACTTGAATCCCTTGATGTTGGTAATCTTGTCGATGAAGCTGTCCATCTTGCTCTCGCTCGACGTAAGCTCCACCTCGCGGAACTCGTTCCAGTATTCCTCAGTCTGCATCTCGGCATCAGGCTCCTTGTATGTGTTGCCCTTGATGTGCTTGAACACGGACTTAGGTATCTCGCTGAAATCGACGTCCTTGATGCGTGTGGTGCGTTGAACCATGAACTTTCCATGCCACTTGGTGAGCTTCAGCTCGATGAGCATGTCGTTAATCTGGGCTATGCGCTCGCCGCTTGGAAGCTCCGTGAAGTCCTGCTTGATAATCATGTTGTCCACGAAGTTGACGTCGCTACGCTTAGGTATGTTCAGTTCCACGCGCCTTACCTGATACGTGGAGTCCGCCATGATGTGCAGGAAGCCTGAGAAGCCGAAGTCCTGCTGGTTGTTGGGGAGGAAGCCAAGCTCGATGACCTTCTCGCCCTCCACCATGAGGGTGTCCTGTATGTAGTAGCGGTAGAAACTGATGGCGTTGTCGGCAATAGGGCTCTTGAACGGATACTGGAGCAGTCGGCACTCGTTCTGGTAGATGTCCACGTCAGTGAATATCTCCTTGAGCATGGTGTTGAGTATCTCGCCCGTATTGATGAGGTCGTTCACGCCCTTGTTGCTCTCTGCCTTGATGACAGTCTTCTCAGAGTTTGGTTCCTTGCGGTAGAACACCTGTGATATCTTTTCCTCCACTGTGAGAGGGAGGATGTACTTCTCCGTCTGCGGACATAGCTCAACATGGTCCTTGATGAATGCGAATTGCTTGTATTCGCCTTCCTCAAACACCTTGTCTGTCACCTCGTTGATTGAGAATACCATCTTCTCGTACTTGCTGTAGGTGAAGAAGTCGCGGCTTCTGATGTCTGCATTCTTTTTGTGGGCTATGACCTTCTTCATAAGCTCGACGGCAGGGTTGTTCTTGCGCGAATACTTCTGCTTCTTTGCCGTGAGCGTGACGCCCTCAAGTACCTTTGATTCTGGTACGAGCTTGATGACGAGGTCCTTGTTCTTGCCTCGCTTATGGTTGAGCTTGATGACCTGAGTCACGTATCCCAAGGTATGTATCGTAAGTTCGTTCCAAGTGGAATCTTCCTTGATGACGAAGCGTCCGTCCTCGTCCGTCATCTCTCCGCAATTCTTGCCCTCGTAGTACACGTTCACGTAGTCAATAGGCTTGCGCGTCTTGGCGTCTATGACTCTTCCAGTAACCTGTGCGTTGGCTACGAATGAGCAAAAAATGGTAAATAGTAATATTATATATCGTTTCATAAATTAAAACATAGGAAAACTTTTTTTTACGGAACTCGTTGCCGTAAAATGAAAATTATGTGGCGGAATTTTATTTAACTTGTTGTCCTTCCATCACAAAAACGGTGCAAAGGTATTACTTTTATCGTCCAAAACGCGAATGTTTTGAACGATAAAAGTGTTCTAAAAGTCGGGATTGTTTGTGCTTGAACGCTATTAAGCAAATAAATCGTACAAATTAGCTATGTCTGTGATTATCTTGGTAGGGACGGATTCGTCTATTTCCTCGTTGCCCCATCCTTTACCCTTAATCCATACGGTCTTGCAACCGATGCTGCTTGCTGGTACAATGTCCTTGCTGAAGGAGTCACCAACCACGACGATGCTGTCGGCTGGCATGGTCTCGTCCGTTGTACCTGTAACCTTGTGGAGGGCATCCACTCCCAACTGGAATATCTTTGGGTCTGGCTTGCGCACGCCTACCACGGCAGACTCCACGATGTCCTGGAAGTACTCAAGCTTGAAGTCCTTGAGTATGGTCTGTATGTTGCCGTAGAAGTTGCTGACAAGGACGAGAGGGTAGCGCTTGCTCAGTTTCTCGATAACCTTACGACTTGTCTTGAGCACGTTGAGCACGTACTCGTAGCAATAATGTGCTATGGCATCGGACTTGGCCTTGCGTTCTTCCTCCGTGGTGTTCCATACCTTACGCTCCACGAGGTCGCCCGTCTCAAGGTCGCACTTGATGACGAGAAGGTCGAGGAAGTTATGCTCTGGCTTGATGTACGGATGCTTGGCAAGTGCGCGCTCCGCAAATACATAGCTTATACGGAACTCTTCCTTGCTCACAGGCACTCCCACGTGCTCATAGCCTTCCCATAGCACTTCACTCCAATGAAGACTGTTTGTATCTATTGTACCTCCGTAGTCGAAGATTATACCTTTTATATCTTTCATCTTGTTTAATTTCAAATCTCAAATCTGTAATTTATGCCTCCGGATTATGACTGTGCCGCAAAGCGGCCAATTAGAAAAACATGGGGAAAACCAAAGAAAACCAAAGAAAACCAAAGAAAACAGGAATAATTAACAATTAATAATTAACATGCAAAAACTCTGTGTTCTCTGCGTCCTCTGTGTTTTGATGTGAAAGAGAAATTTTCTTTTCTAAATTTTCGTTCTCAAACTCAATCCGGATGGCCGCCCCCTTTGGGGGCTGGGGGGCTTTACTCCAACTCATCCGCAAGCTTCTTGCAGAAGCCTTCGTGATAATGAATCATGTGGAGACGGATGGCTGAGAATACGAATATCTCGACAGCTATCACGAGCCATGGGAGGTCGAGAAGACAGCTTATGTAGAGGAAGATGGCACGCCAGTTGAACGTGAGGGCGTTTGTCCACTTGAGTACAGGGAAGCTGAGAGCGCGGAACTTGTCCCTAAAGTCCTGTGGTATGTCATCTCCATATTTATCCTTGAGATTCTTGAGAAGTCTCTGGAGTTGAGGAGTGTCCTTAGCCTGTCCGTTACACCAGTTCTTGTAGAAGAACTGGAAGAATTTCTCTATGAAGTTGTCCTTCCATGAGAGGTTGTCATATATCTGTTTCTGAACTTCGTATGTGTCTGCCTCACTCTGGTTCTTTCCCTTGAGGAAGAGAAGGTGAATGTTGCGATAATAGTCGGAGATGCGACATTGGCCAGGGTGGCAGAGGAAGCCGTCGAATGCTACATAGGAAAATACGATTGCTCCCCAAACGTAATAGTTGACGTTGATGTCGAAGCCGAGAATCTGCATATCTGGAGACCAATAACGCCACATACGAAATACGAGTGCAAAGTAGATGAAGATGTACCAGATGTCGCCAGCCGCTCCGTCAAGTATGCGTCCCAGCTTAGTCTTCTTGCCTGTCATACGAGCCAACTGTCCGTCGGCAGAGTCGTAGAAGTTTGCCCAAGCAAGGAGGAGGACACCAAGGATGTTGATGTAGAGACCATCCAATCCTGCAAGGCGGTATGAGTCGTAGTAGAAACAGATACCTGCTCCAGCTCCGAGGAACATGGAGAGTATGGTAACTGTGTTAGGATGTACTCCGAGTTTCTCGAAGAACTTAGCCCACATATATCCGATAGGGCGTGTCCAGTAGATATCGATATTCTCCTCGGTATCTGCTGATTTTATTGTTGACTGAATCTTTTCTTTCTTTGTTGACATAGTGAGATTGTATTTTTTAGAGTGCTAGAGGTTCTAGATTTTCTAGATGCTCTAGAGATTCTAGAAGGTCTAGTTTTTTCTATCTGTTCTGGATTTTTTAGAGATTCTTTATTTTTGTTCCCAAGATTCTCTTTGCTATAGCTTTTGCAGCTTCTTCCCTGCATCTTGAGAAGCTTGGCCAGTCGTTGAAGTCTATGATGTACATCTTGCCTTCGGCATCCACCACGCAATCGCCTCCATATACTGGAGTCTCGACGGCACGTGACGCTCTGTCTGCAAGTGCCTTGAGGTCTTCCGGCTTGAAAGGATAGCCATGTTCCTTGCCGTTAATCTCCTCAAGTCCGAACTTGGAGTGGCCATTGCTGGCATAGTCCCAGTTGAAGAAATCCGTTCCCTCAACACCATAGAACTTGATGAGGTCGCCCTCTATGTGCTGTTGAGCCACGAAGCTGCTTATTCCTCTCTCCTGATAGTTGGCAACTATGGCGGCTGCTTCCTCGTCATTCGTGACGAAGCTTGTATCTTCCTTTACCTCCGCACATCCGTCGCCTCTCTTTATCCATAATGGGAATGTGACCTCGTCGTTACTCTTCACGCCAAGGTGGGTGTAGAGCGCACATGGAGGCATGTTTATGCCTTCGTCCATGAATATCTCAAGGAGGGCAACTCGCTCGTTACAATCGAGTATTCCTCCGAGGGTATTGATGAACTTGTTCTCGTCATTCTTCTCCATCAGCTTGTTGATGGTATCTGTGTTGCGAAGCATACCGAAGGCAAGGTCGTAGGCAGAGAGGTCGTAGGATAGGGTAGAGAGGTCGTCCTCGCTCATGGTGACTACCTCATGACCTGCCTTGACCAGTTCGTCCGCTACGGCATCAAGTATAGCCTTGTCGTTACTCACCATGTTAGGCGAGAACTTTTCGCTTCTGTATATTCCGAGCAGTTTCATATTTTTCCGTTTTGTTACTTCTTAAAGTCAAGCCTTTAAGAAACTTTCTGCCTTCTCGATGTCGCTTGCGTGGTCAACATCAAGAATCTTGCTCAACTGATATGCCTTGAGTCGGAGTCCGTCGAAGACAAGCTGACGCTGGAAGTTGCGCATACGTGACATACCGCTATTGATGCACTTGTCGAGAGTGGCAAACGCCTTCTCGTTAAGGCAATAGATACCTCCGGAAATGTACTGACATACAGACTTTCCATCCTTGCCCGGCTCGCTCTCCCTGAAGTTGTCGAGTGAGTCGTGGAATCCTGTGATGTTCATCTGTGGGTCGGTAGAGATGTATAGAGGCTTCTCGTCGTCAATATAGTCGGTTACGGCCATCATGCCGTCGCCCTCGTAAGCCTTGAAAGCGTCAATATACTCGCCAAACTCTTTCTCGCGGAAGATGGTGTCAACCGTTGTGAGGCAGAACTTGCCATTTCCGATGAGAGGCTTCAGCTCGTAGAAGCTGTGCATGGAGCTTGGAGTGGTCTTGACTATTAGCTTTATACTGTTATCCTTTGTCTGCAATTCACGCAAATGGTTCTGAGTGAGCGGAGTGAGGTTGTTTGTGATAATCACAATCTCTTCTGCGCCATTATCCTTGAAGATGCGGATAAGGCGGTCTATCATCGCCTCGCCATTTATCTTAACCAAAGGCTTTGGCAATTCAACTCCTTCCTGTGCGAGGCGTGAACCTTCGCCTGCTGCTAATATCGCAAATTTCATATTGTTGTTGTTACTAGAGGCTATAGATGGTCTAAGTGGTCTAGCTTTTCTAGATACTCTAGATATTCTAGCCTTTATAGGATTTCTAGATGTTCTAGATGCTCTAGTATTTCTTAAGAAAAATCCTAATTACTCATTGAGCCCTTCAAGGACGTAATTTTGCATTTTGAATTCTTAATTCTTAATTTCCTCCGGTCCTTTCGTTCCAACCTTCATGAGCAACAATCCTATTGATGCCCAGAAAATCTCCCTTACTCGGCACATCATGCTGACGAACAGTCCTATGTCGTTGGTCATACCCATCTGGGCTGTAGAGAGTGCAAATCCTCCTTCGCGTCCTCCAAGCTGGAGAGGAAAGAAGAAGAGCAGGTTTGCAAACAACGATGTGAATGCGAGGATGAGGAATGAGTAGAGGAACGTGATAAAGTCTGCCTTGCCTGCGTTGAAGAGGATAAGCATGAACATTATCTCGAATGACTGGAAGAGACGTCCAAAGTATTCGAGGAAGAACGAGCAATAGAAGCTACGCTTGTTCTGACTCTGCAACTCAGATATCTGTACGTCAATCTTTTCGAGCGTCTCCTTCTGCTTGTCCCTGAACTCTACAGCCTTGCGCTTGAGTCCCGGAATATGTGCCACAAGTCCTATGAGCTTGACCACCATACCTTTCTTATATCCCTTCACGAAGAGGTAGATGCCTCCAAAGCAGAAGAGAGACATAAGTCCGAGAACGATGCCCATACCTGCGCCTAAGCTGAGATAACCGAGGAGTGCAAGGATTACGTACACCACGATACTCGTTACCCAGAACCAAAAGTGACTGAAGATATGCATCATCGCAAATAGGAGTACGGATGACGAAGCACGCTGTACGCCTACGTATGGCTTAAGCTCCATTATCTTGTATGGCTCGCCTCCGAGCAATCCTACAGGTGTGGTGTAGTTGAGGGCAAAGCCCGTTATGGTTATCTTGGTGAGCTTGATAAAGGATATGTTGCATTCGCCACTTCCCTTGAGTATCACCAGCCATGTGAGGGCGTTCATCAAATAGAGGACTCCCCATAGTGCAAGCATGGCAACGAGCCAGTAGCCGGCATGACATATATCCTTCCATAGTTGCGTGAAACTCACGTCGAACGTGAATATCATTATTACTATGGCTACAAGACCTATGGCAAAGAATATGTTTCTAACCTTATTGCTCATGTCTTTATAGTGTGTCGCTCTCAGTTGCCTGGTCAAGCTTCAACTTGTCGCTATCGTCACGCTTCTCGTAGTACTGACGCTTAAGTGGGTTGGCATGAGCCTTGTCAAAGCGAGCACGATTGCGGAATACGTCGATGGCTGTGAAGATTGCCTGACGAAGTGAAGCCTCGTCAGCCTTGCCCTTACCTGCTATGTCGTATTGTGTCCCGTGAACAGGAGCTGTACGTACAACTGGGAGACCTGCCGTGTAGATGAGTCCCTCGCCCATGGAGATTGCGTTGAATGGAGCAATACCTTGGTCGTGGTACATGGCAAGTACGGCATCAAAGTATGTGTATGTATTTGAGCCAAAGAAGTCGTTTGCTGGGTATGGACCGAAACAACGGATTCCACTATTGTCAAAGAGCTCCTTGATGGTTGGGGCGATAATCTCTTCCTCCTCCTTGTTCTCAGAACCCTTTGGGTTGAGTGCGAGAACCGCGATACGTGGACCGTCGATGTAGAAGTCACGCTTGAGTGCGTTGTTGAGCGAAGTGAGCTTCTCTGTGAGAAGTTCCTTTGTGATGTGCTTTGACACCTCGCTTACAGGTATGTTTGTTGTAGCAAGAGCCACACGAAGGTTCTGGCTGATGAAGATGGCGAGTGACTTGTTGCCTTCGCCCACGCGCTTCTCAAGGAATGCTGAGTGGCCAGGGAAGATTGACTCCTTGCCCTTGATTGTGTTGTTTGTAAGTGGGGCAGTTACGAGTACGTCAATCTTGCCTTCTGCGAGGTCGTTGACAGCCTGATTGAGAGCCATGAATGCTGCTCTACCGCTATCTTCGCTTGGAGTACCGAACTCTACCTTCAGTTCCTCCTCACCAAAGCAGTTGATGAGGTTGAGACAACGCTCCTGAACGTCTGTTACGGAGTTGCGTACTAAGAAGTTTGTTTGATTGTTTAATGTCTTCTTGTGATATGTTGCTACCTTTGGAGAACCGTAAACTACTGGGATGCAGAGGTCGAGCATCTCCTCGTCCATGAAACACTTGAGGATTACCTCGTAGCCTACGCCATTTATGTCTCCGTGAGTTATTCCTACTTTAATTTTTTCCACTTGAGTTTTATTTTTTTGTTCTTTCCCTCAGAGGGGCTTTGGGCTCTTTAAGGGAAAGGGATAATTCTATGTATTTGTATTTACTTTTTTTACTTTTTCTCTTCTTCTTCTTCTTCTTCGCCTTCCTTTGCATCCTCGGCTGATGGGAGCTTGAGGGTGTAGAGGGCTGCCTCAAGGCGGCGAATCATGGTACGCTTCATCTTCTCTGGGGCATAAACAAAGCCTTCAACTACGATGACGCGATTGTTGATAGTATCAACACGTGAGTGGCTTACGAAAGGACCACCCATGGCGTCGTTGTGCATCTGCCAGAGACCACGTGCCTCCATGGCGAAGTCGCCTTGCACCCTGATGTTTCTCGTCCATACGAAGTCGTGGTTTGTCTCCATGTACATTCCTGGCTTCTCTCCAGGGAGGTTAGCCTTCATAATTGTGTCACGGAGAGCCATGTAAGGACGTTTGTTGAACATTCGCTCTGATACGTATGGGAGGGAGTAGATTACTATTCCTTGGATTCCTGTTACGGCTCCGTTTGTTGCCCAGAGGAAGTCCTTACCTTCTATGATGTGCTTGAGGTCAACTGGTATGCAGAGTGAGCAACCGAACATCTCCTTCACCTTCTTGTCAAACTTGATGTTGTGGCAGTCGAACATGTCGAGTGCCTGACGGTTGATTTCCTCCACGGAGAGAAGGTCTTGGATGGCCTTGGTGTGCTCCGTGATGTGCATGGATACCTCTCGCTGGTTAGGTCCAGAAATCTTGATGATAAGCTGTGGTGTAGAGTGGACGTCGCGCTCCAGTCTTATCTTTGGTACCGTATGCTCCTTGTCTATATTGATAAGGATAATATTGCGGAAGAGGTTGGTGATGTTGTCGTAGTGAGCATGTGAAATGTGGCTACGATGGAACATCTCCTCGTCTTGTGGGAGTCCGCGTAGTGGTGCGTCGAGTACGCGCTGGATGGAACTTCCTACGTATCCGTTCCATACGCTATCGTCGGCTACGACCATTACTTCGTAAGGGTTACCACTTGAAGTAGGTGTGAGGAGGCTTCCTCCACGATGCTTCCTTCTTGGTGTACATGATGCCGTGGCAAGGAGTACAACCGCAAGTATTGCAAAAATCTTGTATCTCATTTGTTTTCCATTTGTTTTTTCGTACTTAGAAGTCCACAGGCAGCAAAGATGTCCTGTCCGCGTGAGGCGCGGATGGTGCATGTGATGCCGTGGTTATTTAGGTAGTCTCTGAAATGTATCATCTGACTTTCTTCCACCTCGTTGAGTTCCACGCCCGGAATCTTGTGCCAGCGTATGAGGTTTACTCGGCAGTCGAGTCCTCGCAGTAGCTTGGCAAGTTCCTTGCTGTGGAGTGGGGTGTCGTTTATTCCTCCGAAGAGTATGTATTCGAAGGTGATGCGACGTTGGTGACTCCAGTCGTATTCCTTGAGCAGCTCTACTATGTCGGCTATGGCAAACTGCTTTTCGGCTGGCATGAGCTGGAGGCGTTGCTCGTGGATAGGAGAGTGGAGGCTCACGGCAAGGTGGCACTCGCTCTCGTCGAGGTAACGGCGAAGATTTTTCTTCAGTCCCACCGTTGAGACTGTTATGCGTTTAGGGCTCCATGCCCATCCGTAGTCGGCTGTGAGAATCTCCAAGGATTTCATCACGTTGTCAAGGTTGTCGAAAGGCTCGCCCTGACCCATATAGACCACGTTTGTGAGCGTGTCCCACTTCTCAACTGAGTAAATCTGGTTGAGGATGTCTGTTGTGGTCAACTGAGCCGAGAATCCTTGCTTGCCTGTCTGGCAGAAGAGGCAGTTCATCTTGCAACCCACCTGACATGACACGCAAAGTGTGGCTCTGTCGCCATCTGGTATATAAACAGTTTCGATGAAGTTTCCCTCAAGTGTCTGAAAGAGAAACTTCACCGTACCGTCTATACTTCGCATAGCCTCAATAGGTTCTGAGCATCCAATGGTATATGACTCACTAAGCATCTCACGATATTTCTTTGAGATGTTTGTCATTTCGTCAATACTTCTTGCATGCTTGCCGTAAATCCATTCCGCTATCTGCTTGGCTGTGAATTTAGGCATGCCGAGTTGCAGGGTTATCTCCTGCAACTCGGTAAGTGTTAGTCCTAATAAAGGCTGTTTCATCAATTTTAGTTTTTATGTTCTTATGTTTTTGAGTTTTTTTTAAGTTTTTGCGGTTCTCTGCCCAAGCCCTCGTTTGTTACCCATCAGGATAACATCGCTCTCGCATCAGAACTCAGAAAAGCTAAAAGCTCAAAAACTAACCACGCATTACCATGCGAAGAGTGGATAGCTCTTCATAGTCTCATTAACCTCTCCACGTACCTTGGCAATTACAGCCTCGTCCTCTGGAGCGTTGAGAACCTCCTCAATCCATGCAGCAATCTTGATCATGAGGTCTTCCTTTGCACCACGTGTTGTGATGGCTGGAGTTCCGAGACGGAAACCTGATGTCTGGAATGCGCTACGAGTGTCGAATGGCACCATGTTCTTGTTGATTGTGATGTCTGCTGACACGAGTGCGTTCTCTGCCACCTTACCTGTGAGGTCTGGGTACTTAGAACGGAGGTCAACGAGCATAGAGTGGTTGTCTGTACCGCCTGACACGATAGTGAATCCACGCTTGATAAGCTCGTCTGCAAGAACCTTGGCGTTCTTCTGTACCTGTGCTGCATACTGCTTCCACTCTGGCTTCAAGCACTCGCCGAAGGCAACAGCCTTTGCTGCGATGACGTGCTCAAGTGGACCGCCCTGCTGACCAGGGAATACGGCAGAGTTGAGGAGCTGTGACATCTTCTTTACGACGCCCTTTGGAGTCTTGTATCCCCAAGGGTTGTCGAAGTCCTTACCGAGGAGGATAAGACCACCACGAGGACCGCGAAGAGTCTTATGTGTAGTTGTTGTTACGATGTGTGCATACTTAACTGGGTTGTCGAGGAGACCTGCTGCGATAAGACCAGCTGGGTGAGCCATGTCAATCATGAGGAGAGCGCCTACCTCGTCTGCAATCTTGCGCATACGAGCATAATCCCACTCACGGCTGTAAGCTGAACCACCACCGATGATGAGCTTTGGCTTGTTCTCCTTTGCAAGACGCTCCATCTCGTCGTAATCCACACGACCTGTCTCCTTGTTGAGGTTGTAGCCTACTGGACGGTAGAGGATACCTGATGTGTTGACGAGTGAACCGTGTGAGAGGTGGCCTCCGTGATCGAGGTTGAGTCCCATGAAGCAATCGCCTGGCTGGAGTACAGCGAGGAGAACTGCTGCGTTAGCCTGAGCACCAGAGTGTGGCTGCACGTTGGCGTACTCAGCACCAAAGAGTTGACAAGCACGGTCGATAGCAAGCTGCTCGATTTCGTCCACTACCTGACAACCTCCGTAATAACGGTGGCCAGGGTAGCCCTCAGCATACTTGTTAGTACAGTATGATCCCATTGCTTCCATTACCTGATCGCTCACGAAGTTCTCGGATGCGATCAATTCAATACCCTTGAGCTGACGCTGATGCTCTTTCTCGATGAGTGAGAAAATCTTTTCGTCTCTTTCCATTTTGAATTTGTTAATTTAGATGTCGAAATACTTAAATGTCATGTTCAGAGTGCTTGTCATATGACTCTTATGCGTGCAAATTTAAGCAAAAAAAGTGGACTTGCAAAGCAAATGAAAAATAAATCGTATTTCATAGGTGATAAATAACAAAAAAGGAGTGTTCGTACACATAGATTGATTCTTGACAAGGGATAAAACATCCCTCACGCCTTTCCCTTATGTTCCTCTTATGTTTCCCTTACGTTTCTCTTATGATGGTCGCGTAAGAGTCGCATCTTAGCCTCTGTTTTCCATCGCTCTTGCTTGTGGCTTGTCCTTGACTTTTTGAAACTAAAAGTCGCCATCATGCCAACTTTACGTTACTTGCTGACCCCTCCTCAATCCTTCGTCAATGGTTCGTCAACCCTCCCTAATTTTTCCGCAAGTATTCGCATGACAAAATGCCATCGTTTTCCTTGCGTTAGCAAGCAAAATGTCAAATGCCATCCCGAACGCTTGAAAGCGATGCGAAGAAAAAGAAAAATAAGATTTTTGAAGAAAAAATCACTCAATCCTTCTCATTCTTCAATTTTTAATGCTACCTTTGCACGTTGGAAAGCAGTCGGACGGTCTGTCGCTGGCGCATCTTCACGGATGGGCGAGAGGAAAGTCCGGGCAACACAGGGAGTCCCACTTGCTAATTTACAAGCAGTCCGCAAGGGTTGAGTAATGTAGAAGAAAATAACCGCCGCAAGGTAAGGGTGAGAAGGCGAGGTAAGAGCTCACCAGCGGTGTGGCGACACATCGGCTGTGCATCTTGGGAGTTGCAAGTTCATGTAAACTACCGCCATTAGGGTGCCCGCCCGACAGTTCGGTAGAGGGTAGAACGCTTGAGCCATAAGGTGACTTATGGACTGGATAAATGACAGACGGTTCCTTCGGGAACTACAGAACCCGGCTTATAGGCTGACTGCTTTCCTTTTTTCCCGACCCGAAAAAAGTGGGATAGGGAGTAAAATGAAAAGTGAAGTTTAAAAATATGAGGTAAAAAGATAGAGAGAAAGGTGTAAACCACTATTTTTTCAAAAAAATCTTGACATCAGCCTCCGTTTTCTGCAAAAAAACATATCTTTGCATAGAGTGAGTTTTAAGTTCTTAAGTTCTCGCCAATATTGAACTGTTGAATATTTGAATTTTAAGCGCACCCGATGGAGCGAACAGGCAATCGTCTCTTTACTCCTTTTTTTAACTTCAATTTACTCCTCTTTACTAAACAAAGGAAAAGAAACATTTTTTTATTAATTAATAAATAAAAACTTTAAACACTATGGTTTATTCTAAAGAAGTACAGGAAATGTGCTGCGTAGCCAAAGGCCCTAACCATGGACCAGCTCCAATCCCTGAAGAGGGAAAGTGGGTACAGGCAAAGGAAATCAAGGACATTAGCGGTCTTACTCACGGTGTGGGATGGTGTGCTCCACAGCAGGGTGCATGTAAACTCACTCTCAATGTAAAGGAAGGCGTTATCGAGGAGTGTCTCGTTGAGACTATCGGATGTTCAGGTATGACTCACTCAGCAGCTATGGCTTCTGAAATCCTCCCTGGAAAGACAATCCTTGAGGCACTCAACACAGACCTCGTTTGTGATGCCATCAACACAGCTATGCGTGAGCTCTTCCTCCAGATCGTTTACGGACGTACACAGTCTGCTTTCTCAGAGGGTGGTCTTATGGTAGGTGCAGGTCTTGAGGACCTCGGTAAGGGACTTATCTCTCAGACAGGTACTCTCTACGGAACAAAGGTAAAGGGTACTCGTTACCTCCAGCTCACAGAGGGTTACATCACAAAGATGTTCCTCGATGCTGACGACCAGGTTTGCGGATATGAGTTCGTTCACATGGGCAAGTTCATGGATGCCATCAAGAAGGGCGTTCCAGCAGACGAAGCTCTTAAGAGTGTTACTGGTACTTACGGCCGTACAAAGGCTGAGGACGGTGCAGTTAAATCTATTGACCCACGTAAAGAATAAGGAGGAA
>JAFZVY010000103.1 GCA_017617575.1 Bacteroidaceae bacterium
AGCAGTATTATTACTGCAAAGTTACTCTGTCATTTTCAAATCAAAAAATCAAAGAACGCACTTAAACCCTTATAAATAAAGGGCATATTGTGGCTTGATGAAAAAATATCGCACCACTAGTAATTAAGAATTAAAAATTAAGAGTTAAGATTTAGCTAATGATAATTAATTCAAGTTTCGCAAGTTCAGCTGACGCTTTACTTGCAAGGAGTTAAAAAGGAGTTAAAGAGTAGTAAAAGTGGAGTAAAAAAGACGAATGTCCATCGCAAAGTGGTTTTCGTTCTTCAAAAAAAATCCGCGAACAATCAAACGTCTTTTTAACTTCCTATATAACTACATTTTAACTACAATTTAACTACAAGCTAAACTTGAATAATTAAGAATTAGTAATTGAAATTTAATTATGAATTTTGCATTATGCATTTTGAATTACTCTGGGCTCTCTGTGTCCTCCGTGTTCTCTGCGTTTCAAAAATCATTTTCTAAATCTTAATTCATAACTCATAACTTAATTATGCGTCACCATCTACCGCTATTAGTTCTTTTTGCCCTTGTGGGCAGTTCGGTATTCTCTTGTCTGAGCAACTACTGGGCAAGGGAGGCATACATCAACAACGACGTGGAACACGCCCTCGCCATGACCATGAGGGAGAGAGACTGCGGCGTGGTGGATGCCGACACCATACAGACATTCATCAGTCACATTACCGTAGCTGATGTTCGCGACACAGCCTGCATTACCATCAAGGCGGTAAACAACGGAGGTGTGGAGTCAACCGTGCTTGAGGCAAGCGCAGGATGTTCATTCCTTACCATCCTCGCCACGTCCGATCAGCGCACATCAGGCACTCTTGCCATCATGGCACTCCTCTGGGGCATGGGTAGTCTCTACTACACACGCAGGAACAAGGCAGTTCCAGCCCTTGCAGGTGCAGTCGAGGCACAGGATTACTATGGCGGTATAAGATACGTGGATGAGCAGTCACGCTTCGTCACAAGTGATGGAGAAGTCATGAAGTTCACCCCTATGCAACAACAGTTGATGGAGATGTTCTTCCGTAGTCCTTCGCATTCCCTTACCAAGCAGGATATATGTGATGCTCTATGGCCTAAGAAACCAGATGCAACAGATACGCTCTACACCCTCATCCGTCGTCTCAAACCGATAATAGAGGAGAAGACCAACCTCCACATCGAGGCAGAGAGAGGAAGGGAATACGCTTTGAGAATTAAGAATTCATAATTCATAACTTAGCTAAGCGGTCTCTCTGACTGCAAGGAAGAAATTAAGCCGTTCGGACGTTTGTTCCGAACGGCTTTTTCATTTCTCTGCCGAGATAAAAAAATCTCTCTGCCGAGGAAAGTGAAATATCACTTATTTACAGAGCCTGCGTCTTTAGTACATCACCTCCGCAATAACTTAGGAACCCAAAAACTTTAAAACTTACAAACTCACAAAATCAACAACTTACAAACTTATACATCAAATGTCAGGGAAATGTCAGGAAGTTTTTTTGCCTCTTTAGCATATACGTAATACTTTTGCCAGCAAAAAAGTATGAGACATGAAAAAGTACAACGTTATTAACAACATTACGGGATGGGTGGTGTTTGCGGTTGCGGCATTCACCTATTGCTCCACAGTGGAGCCTACGGCAAGTTATTGGGATTGCCCAGAGTTTATTACAGCTGCCTCACGTCTGGAGGTAGGACACGCTCCGGGGGCACCTTTCTTTATGCTTGTGGGTAATATGTTCAGTCAGTTTGCGAGCGACCCTTCACAAGTGGCAAGGATGATTAACACAATGTCTGCCTTGCTCTCGGCAGGATGTATCTTGTTTTTGTTCTGGAGCATTACGCATCTTGCCAAGGCTCTTGTAATGAAAGGAGGCGGTACAGAGCCTACGGCCTGTCAGATTGTGGCTATCATGGCTTCGGGAGTGTGTGGGTCACTCATATATACATGGAGCGACTCGTTCTGGTTCTCTGCCGTGGAGGGCGAGGTGTATGCCTTCTCCAGTTTCTTTACGGCTCTCGTGTTCTGGCTTATCCTCAAGTGGGATGACGAGAATGATGATGCTGGGGCTGACAGGTGGATTGTGCTTATATGTTACCTTGTGGGACTGAGCATAGGCGTGCATCTGCTTAACCTGCTATGCATTCCTGCCATAGTGCTTGTATATTACCACAAGAAGGATAAGAATCCTGATGTCAAGGGTGCTGTGTGTGCCATCGTCGTGTCTTTCGTGATTGTGGCTGCCGTCCTCTATGGATTGGTGCCTGGAGTACTTATTGTGGCTGATTGGTCAGAGCTTCTCTTTACGAATGTGCTTGGTATGCCGTACAATACAGGTGTATGGGTGTTCCTAACAATACTTGTCGTAGCCTTGGTGGCAGGATTATATTATACGAGCCACATGAGTGGGGAAAGGGTATTGAGGTACTTCCGTCCGCGACACCTCAACACGGCTCTGCTGTGCCTCGTCATGATGCTTGTGGGCTATTCCTCATATACGGTTACGGTGATACGTTCGCTTGCCAACACTCCCATGGATCAGAACTCGCCAGAGGATGTGTTCACGCTTCGTGAGTACATAGGTCGTGAGCAGTATGGCGACAAGCCTCTACTTTGGGGACCTACATACGCTTCTTCGTCTAACGTGGTGGAGAAGGACGGGCAGTTGCAGTATGAGACAAAGGGACATTCACCTATCTACCGCAAAAAGGTAAAGGTGTCGGAAGACGAGAAGGATGAGTACGTGGTGGTGAGGGAGGACTTCGACTTGGCTTATCCTACTGACCAATGTATGTTGTTCCCTCGCATATATGACGAGCGTCACAAGGCTGAGTATGAGCAATGGCTGGGTGAATTACACAAGAAGGAAGTGGATTATGTCATTCCTACAGTAGGCACGCGCAAGGTTGCTATTCCAACCCAAGTGGATAACATACGTTTCTTCTTTTCGTATCAGATAAACTTCATGTACTGGCGTTACTTCCTGTGGAACTTTGCCGGCAGGCAGAATGACAGGCACAGTACAGGAGCGCGTGAACATGGCAACTGGATAACGGGCTTCCCACTTATTGACAACGCCATGTTGGGAAGCCAAGACTTACTACCTACTGAGCTAAAGGAGAACAAGGGACACAATGTGTTCTATTGCCTTCCGTTGATAATAGGACTAATAGGCTTGCTGTGGCAGGCATTCGGATGTGGACGCAAGGGAATACAGCAGTTCTGGGTGGTATTCTTCCTCTTCTTCATGACAGGCATAGCCATAGTGCTATACCTCAACCAGACGCCTTGCGAACCTCGTGAACGTGACTATGCCTATGTAGGCTCGTTCTATGCCTTCGCCATTTGGTGCGGACTTGGAGTACTTGCCATATACGAGTGGCTTGGCAAGAGGCTTGCAAAGGGCTATATAGTCGCTTGTGGTATCATAGTCCTTGTGGCTCTTGCCATTCCGCTACAAATGGTAAGCCAGACATGGGACGACCATGACCGTTCCGACCGTTATGCATGTCGTGACTTTGGACTCAACTACCTTGAGACCGTTCCTCACGATGGCATCGTGTTTACCTTTGCCGATAACGACACGTTCCCTCTATGGTATAATCAGGACGTGGAGGGCAAGCGTACGGACGTGAGGGTGTGTAACCTTTCGTACCTTCAGACTTCGTGGTACATAGACCAAATGAAACGTCCAGCCTATACGGGCAAGGGCATGTCATCACCACTCCCGATAACGTGGACAAAGAATCAGTATGCAGAGGGCAGGAACGAGCGTGTGGAGGTCAATCCTACCATCTACCTTGGCGATACAGCCATCACGATAAAACAACTTGTGGAAAGGATGTACGACGACGAGCCAGAAACAGCAAGGCGCATCTGGGGTGACGAGCCTTTTGAATACCAAAATGCCATTCGCAAGTTCCTCCTAAAGGAAGGCATACCAGAGGAGTACCGCGAGTTCGTGAACAACCTTCCAGCCTGCGTGCCAAGCGACACGCTTTACATAACTGTTGACAGGGATGCCGTAAAGCGTTCTGGGATGCTTATACCAGAAAGAATGGACATACCAGAGCGTATGGAGATAAGCTTCAAGGAACAGGGTAGCGTGACAAAGAGCTACCTCATGATGCTTGACATCATAGCAGAGGTAAACTTCTCACGTCCTATATACGTGGCAAGTACGGTAGGTCCAAGTCAATATGGCAACCTTTACACCCACTTTGTACAGGAGGGCATCAACTGGCGCATAACTCCATTCACGTTTGATGATAACGACAGATATGCACGTAATGTACCGATCGACACAGAACGGATGTACGACAACCTTATGAACCGTTACCATTACGGCAACGTATCGCAAAGGGACATATACATAGACGAGCAGATAGCCAAGATGTGCATAGGACATCGCAGACAGTTTGCATCCCTTGCCATGATGCTCGTGGCAAATGGTGACACAACGAGGGCAAAAGCCGTCCTTGACAAATGTGCAAGGGAACTACCGTCATATAACCTTCCCTATGCAGTATATGATGGTTCTCCAGAACTTGCCACAGCCTACATCAGATGTGGTGAGAAAGCAAAGGCAGAAGAGATATTCAACCAACTCGAACGTCGCAGCCATGAGTACCTCACGTGGTATTCAGCCCTTCCGCAATCGCAACAATCAGCAAGGGAACGTGACATCCGCGATGAACTCACTACCCTTCAATGGATAGAGGAAATGAAAAGATAAAATAATGGCTTAAACTTCTACTTCAAAAATGAAAAGAACAAATTATATATTACTTACAATAGGAATCATCACAATACTTTTAGGCTTCGTACTCATGAGTGGCGAAGGCACGACAGAACAGGCCTTCAATCCAGACATATTCAGCGATATCCGTATAAAAGTAGCCCCACTCGTATGCCTCCTCGGCTACGTCTTGTGTGGAACAGCGGTCGTTTTTAAAATTAGGAATGGTTTTGAATGAGGAATTGATACTCTATCGCAATAATATTGACGGAAAGGGTAATAATTCCTCATTCCACATTCCTAATTCCTAATTACCAATAGTTTCTCGGTAATAAAAAAATCCCACCAGCCCTGATAGGACTGGTGGGATGAATATATTAAATAGTAATGTTGGTTTTCTGATTACTTGCGAATACCATTAACGTTGTACTTAACACCATTCTTAATGATAACAACGCTACCGTTATCGAAGTACTTGCGGTCAGCAACAGAAACAGACTTAACGTCCTCAATAGCGTCTACATCTCCCTTAACGTGGTATGTGAGTGAGATAGCCTTAGCTACGTACCATGAACCACCTGTAGCGATGTTCTGGATACCATACTCAAGTACACCATCCTCACCTACTTCTACTCTGTAAGCACAAGTGTAGTCCTCTGGATTGCAAGCATTCTGCTTGATAACCTCAATGTCATAAGTTGCCTCGTTGAGATAAATCTGAGCGATACCAGCACCATCACCAATCTGAGTTGAACGCCAGTCAGTAAGACTTGCAGATGCTATGAATTGTACCTCGTAGATACCTGGGTTCAATCCCTCGATACGCTGGTAAATAATCTTGCCAGGCTCGAAGCTATATTCTGTGTAAGCCTCTTGGTAGATACTAGAATAAGTACCTGTCTGACCTTCCCATGTAGCAGGCATAAGAGCAGTCATATCAGCACCTTCAGTATTCTGTGCCTTTACAGCTGCAAAATACATCTCCTTAACATAGTCGATGCTCTCGATAACGCCATCCTCGTATTCCTTCTTTACATCGCTGAATGCAGCCTTACCTGCAGCATCAAGGTTCTCTGCCATGTCGATGTAAGTCTTTACGTTCTTGTAGAAAGAAATAGAAGTCTTAGCATCGTTGATGGCTGACTTGAGCTCTTCAGATGCTGTGTCGTATTCCTCCTGAGTAGTCATTGTAGCATTTGCGTAGTAAGTAGCTACTTTCTGAAGGTCGAAAAGAACTGCCTTGTCAAATGGCTCATTTGCATAGTTAGCGTAGATGTTGTTAGCCTCTGCAATAAGAAGGTCGAACTCCTCCTTAATGTTCTTAATACCGTAGTACTTAAGTTCAAGCTCACCGAAGATGCTCCACATTGCGTTAGACTCACTTGCGAAACCAATCTCGATTTGCTGGTTGTCCTCTTTTGTTTCAATCTCGATAGGTGTAACTGTGTAAGCCTTATTGAGGAATGAAGCATAAGCTGCAGCCATGTCGTTCTCGCTACCTGTGAGAGCTGGGAAATCAGACTTCTGATCACCAGCGAAGAGATATGGGAGTGAGAATTCTCCAGCTATATCCTGTCTGTAGAAAGCCTGAGCAGAGAGTGTGTACTTACCAGCCTTTGCAAGTGTGATAGTCTGAACTGTCTTGAATCCGTTTGCAGAGCAATAAGACTCAGAACAGTTAGCCCAACCACCATCGAAGCCTTCCTTATAGTTTCCAACTACATCATAACCATTGTAGCCTGTAACTGTCCATGTATTTGGATAGTTACGCTTAAGCTCTGGGTTCTTGATGAATGCTGTTACATCAACTGGATTAGCAGATGTAGCGTTTGCCATAGAAGCAACAATGTCGTCCATAGAGACGAACTTCCAATATACAGACTTAGATGAAGCATCTGTAGAAGTACCTACCTCAGAGTTGAATCCCTGTGAGCACAATAATGCTCCATCGAGAGAGATGACATATACACCTGTGCTAACCTCGTTGATGTTCCACTCTGTGTATTCCTTGTCAAGATAAAGCTCTGAGTTGATGTAGTGGTTTTCTTCACCATTGAACTGGTGTGAATCGAGTGAATACTTGCCGTTGTTCATTGTAACTGTGAAGAACTGTGGCTTGCTGATGAGAGAAGCGCGTGTTCCCCAAGAATGACCACCGCCAAGATACTGGCCGCTTTCAACATTCTGAATAAGATAATCGCCTGAAGCGAGCTGTGCATTCACATTGGAAAATGCCAAAGCGAATGACACGAATGAAAGTAAAATTTTCTTCATGTTATCCTCCTTAATGAGATTTATTGAAAAAATAATAATGAAAATTTAATTATCCTGTATAATTCTTGTTCTATCTAAATAACCTCAAGTACAATCTTTTTAACTTAGGTCTTCATAATTTTGGTGCAAAAATACGATATTTTTATTATTCAATAACACTCGTTTCGCTAATATGTGGAAATAATTCCCTTGATTTGTATTGTAAAGAGTGGAAAAGATGATAATATGTGTATTTTGTTAAGAAAATAACATTATCTTTGCTTATAGTATGGAATGTTGAAGTTATGAGGTTAAGGAAATAGTCCTGTTAGCAATATTTCCTGAAACAGAAATGTGCAAATACTCAATCCTTGGTATTGGGGCAAGGAAAAGGGAGTTTTTGTAGGAAAATGGCTATACTCAAATATGGGTAAAATGGGGAACGGGTATTGACGTTATTGACTATAATCCATATCTTTGCAAACAAAAAACGGTATGAGATATTTGAATAGAAGAGTCTTGTGGACGTTGGCTCTCCTTTTATGCGGAAACATGATTTATGCCCAGAGTGTGGGATTGGAATATGTTTCGGAGTTACAGACAAATTTTAAGGGTGACAACAATTTCGTGAATCTGCTAAAGCTGAATGGTGAGCTTCCTTTGTCGGAAAAGGTGAGGTTTAGGCTTTCCACCATTAGCGTGGCAAGGACTAATGATGAGGCTATAGTGAATGACTTGCAGGTGTTTTCCAATATTGATGTGGAGAACATCCCTTTTGCGCTCTCCGTTGCTGCGGTAGAGTGGGATATTGATGCTCATAACTCGCTTCTCTTTGGTGTGCATAACATGAATGAGGATACGTTCTCAAGTGATGTTACGGGATTGTTTACTAATAGTTCATGTGGCATTTATCCTACCTTGTCATGCAATTATCCGATAGCTAATTATCCTGTGGCTTCCGTGGGTGTGCGCTACAAGTATGACGATGAGCGTTTTGGTCTTGTGGGAGCTGTTTATAATGGTGTGGGATATTATGATTTCACGGGTCGTGAAAACGTGTTCCGTGTATGTCCTAAGAGTGATGGAGTGTTTGCCTTGACTCTGGGTGAATACAAGCATAATGACAGTCATTATTTCCTTGGTGGATGCCTGCATTATGGCGACCCATACGAGATGGATGAACGTAAGGCACGTACCACGTTATGGACGTATGCTGAGCAGAAGGTGACGAACTCGCTCTCTCTCTTGGGTGGCTACTCACATGCTTTTCATTCAAGTAGTTATTGCCGTGATTTTGCAGGACTTGGTGGAAGGCTTACCATCAAGAATGCGGAGCTTGGACTTTTCTCCGACTATGCTCACTTTGAGGACGTAGATGAGTGGGCAACCGAGCTTACTTGCAAGATACCTATCTCCGAACATGTGTATGTTCAGCCAACGGCTCATTTCATCTCTCAGGACACAGAACACTTCGTCGTTGGTGTCTTGCGACTTTGGGTAGAGCTGTAGGGATGTTTGGAAGTGAAAGTTAAAAGCATGTTCACTTAATTTTTTCGTTCATATATAAAGAAATGGAGCACTCCTATATGCAGTTGGGGTGTTCCATTTTTTAGCGTTAAACCTGTTGTAGTTGGAATGCTTGCTAATTTACTTCTAAAGTACGCAAAAGTACTTAAAATCCAAAAATCTTATAATAATTTTGGATTTCATTCCAAAAAACTTAAAGTTTGATAGCAATGCTTGTGCTGAAAAAAGATGCTTTGGGATAGGTGAAAAATGTGCCTTAATTTATCGAAATGTGTATTTTGTCCTATAGGCGATAATGCGCATGGATTGGCACTTTAAAATTCATTCGTGAAAGCGAAATTTTTTGTGCGCGTAGAAAAAAATTTTTGTGCGCGCAGAAAATGAATTTACTACCTCGCATGAATTTCGTCCATGCTTTTCAGCTTCCTACCGATTATAGCCTAAATGTCAATTTTGTCCTACTCGCCTTGTCTGTTTTTCCATGCAATTCTTAAAACCCGCCACCTTAGGTGGCTAAATTACCAACTATTCTCTCTGACCGCAGGGAAGAAATCTTACCATTTTTTAACTTTTATGCGCGACGTGCGCCAATTGGAACTAAGCGAAGCGGTCTCACTGACCATCGGGAAGTAAAAACAAAAGAATTTCTCTCTCTACCGAAGGGGAGTAAAACATGGGAAAACAAATTATTTTTGAGCATGAATTTGCCACGAATTAACATTAATTTTTTTCGAACTGTACGGTTGAAAATGTTTCTATTATATAAAATGCTAAATCCGAACGAACTTGTTGTTTTTTAATCCCCCACTTTAACTTTGCAGAAAATATTCTAAGAGTTAAAATCTCTTAAATTTTAATGTTAGATAACACGTTGAAATAACGTTAAGATATAACAGTTTATGCTTACCTTTGTTGTATAAAGGAAGGATTAACTGCCAGAGGTCAACCTATTATCTCCCACTAGAGATAAGCCTATGCTCCGTCGAAGGTCCTCTGGATTTTAAGCTGCAAATGCCAGATAGGAAGATAGACTCTAAGTCTAATTAAAGTGATAGCCAATCACAGCTCCTTTCAGTTAATCGCTTCCATAAACTTTAACAAGTGCAAAGGTATGAAAAAGATTATTGTCGGCATCGACATTTCAAAGGAAAAAATCGACGCAAGTGCGATTTTAGTGACGGTAAATCAGTTGGGAATGCAAAAGCTCGACTATCAGACATTCGAGAACCGCCCTATGGGCTTCCGACGTATGGTCGTATGGGCAAGGCATCTTGTGAAGGGGATAACCCTCGATGAGGTCATGTTCTGCTGTGAGACTACAGGAGCCTACGACCACAAGCTGTGCGACTATCTTTTTGCCAGAGGACTTGATATCTGGAGAGAGAGTGCGCTACAGATCAAGAAAAGCAGCGGTCTTCGCAAGGGCAAGGATGACAAGACAGATTCACTTGCCATTGCAGAATATGCCATGCGACATGCTGACAAGGCCGTCTATTACGTCTCTCCAAGTCAGGATATCAGGGAATTGAAGGAACTCCTGTTGTACAGGCACAAGCTTGAGCAGGAGAAGGCTTCCACGACTGTGCGTGTGGCTGGCCTGAAGGCAACGGCTGGCAAAAGCCCGTCACGCAACTTCATACTGCGTGATGCCCAGAAACGTATCAAGCAACTGGAGAAAAGTATAAAGGAGTGTGAAAAGCAGATTCTCGACATCTACGAACGTAACGAGGAAATGAAGAAGAGCTACACACATATCACGTCCATCAAGGGTGTTTCCATTGTAAATGCCACAGCAATGATTGCGTATTCAAACAACTTCAAGAACATAACGTCGTCAAGGAAACTTGCATCCTACTATGGAGTTGCCCCTTTCAGGGAGAAGTCTGGTACAAGTGTTGACAAGAAAGCTAAGGTCAACTGCTACTCAAATTCGATGCTCAGATCCTACCTGACAATGGCTGCAAGACATACCATCAAGGCAAATGGCATCTACTTCGATTACTACAATCGTATGATTGCGGCAGGAAAATGTTATGGAGTTGCCATCAACAACGTAAAGAACAAGCTACTCAATCTGTCCATCTCACTTGTCAAAAATGACATGGATTATGAAGCCTGTCATGAGTACAAAAGACTACAAGGAAAGGCTGAGCTTGCATAATTCTCGAAATAAACATTTTTTAACAAATAATATTTTGTTTTTTCTATAGGAAGCGGAG
>JAFZVY010000104.1 GCA_017617575.1 Bacteroidaceae bacterium
GGGGGTAAGTTGCAAAAAAATATTATATAAAGAAAAGTCTTCACAATTATAATGCGGAGACTTTTACTTTGTATTATAAAACCTCAAGATCAAGTGCTTTAACCGACTTGATGAGGATTATTATTCACATCATCTTTGGTATAACGTTTTTTGAGTTGTTTATTCATGATCGATGCGTGTTTTCTGTCTACCAGATAATGAACAAAGCAGGTAAACAGGTATATGAATACGACTGCAAGAAACATATCCATATCACTCTTTAGATATGAAGACGATGTAAACTGCATCGATATGAACCTATTCTGCACAATATTCATTTTCTTCTTTGCCACATTCATAAGATAATACGACAAACAGCCAATGCTATTACCGATAAAGAAACCTACGGTAACGTCACCAAGGTAATGAACGCCAAGATATAGTCGCGTGAATGTAGTCGTTGCTGCCCAGAAGAACAATGTAAGCGTTACCTTCCAGCTTCTGAAGAGCAAGGACAGGAACATCGCCATACAGAAAGTATTGCATGAATGTCCAGAGAAGAAACCAAACATTCCGCCTCTATATCCCCTGACCACATCAACCATATACATCAGTTCTGGGTCTTGCGTCGGGCGCCATCGTCCCACTCCAGGCTTTACCAAACCAGAGCACAACCTATCGGCAAGGGCTATCATCAAGGCTATCGTGATGATGACCACCAGCGACTCCTTTGGACTATTGTTTTTGAAGATGATATACAGAAGGAACACGATGACTATAGTCCACGAAAAAGTATTGGTGACAGTGTACATCACATTGTCCCAGAAAATAGAGTCACTTCCATTGATGGCAAGCGTCAACTCGTGATCCAGTTCATTTAAATCATCTATTGTCATTATATTCTATTTCAAATCTCAAATCTATAATTTATGCGTCCCGAACGGGATAAATGTCAAACTTCAAATTTATACAACCAGGATACTTATCCTAGAGGCATAATGTTGACATTAGAAATTTGACATTCCTAAATTTCCTCAATAGCTTCCCTTGGCACCCAGCCTTGTTTGCCTTCCTCAAACTTCACCTCTCGCCATCCATTCATCTGGTTGTCGAGAATCTCCACCTTTGTACCCTCATGGATAACAAAGAGGTCTGTGCTATTGACAGAAGGAGAACTCTTGACCGTAACGGCTGGCGACATAACGATTGCTGTCATACGGTTTTGTATCAACTCATTCTGCGAATAAGCAGCTATGTTTGAGATGAAAACAAGGAAAAGCATCACAAATGCTCCATACACTCCGACCTTACGTACTGCAATAGTTGACACGAAGCAATATAGAAGAATACCAACAAGCATGAGGACGAAAGCAGCAATAGCCAATGTTGTCCATGCCTGAACACTCATGGAATTGACAACAGCCCTCCACCATGTAACGAAGAACATCTCCGAAGCAAGAGTAGTCTTGTCTATCGTCTTACTACGTGCAAGCACAAGGTTGGCACGTATATCCTCATCGCCAGGACTCAGAAGGAGAGCACGCTCATAGTTAAGAACGGCACGAGGAATCTCATCCATCTTGTAGTAGCAGTTACCAAGATTATAATATACGGCAGCAGCCACACCCTCCTTTTTAAGAATCTTCTCATACGCAACAGCAGCCTGTTCGTACTTTTCCTTCTTGTACAATTCGTCTGCCTGTGACTTTGTCTGAGCACTTGCTGTAAGACAAACTAAAGAGAATAATATGTATTCTATAAATCTTTTCATACTTAGAGATAATCTTCAATTTTACTAATTGCAACCTCTGCACTCTCATATACCGCCTGCATGTTTGAAGCTGCATCACCCGGAGCGTATCTTGCAAACTCACAATCGTTGAGTGCCTTGATAAACAACTCGGATGCTTCTGGAGCTACATTACGTGAAGTAAGTTCACTCAGTACATTATCCTTGTTGAGATTCTCCTGTGGCATATTGAGCTTGTCTGCAATATATCCCCAAAGAGCACGCATAACCTCATCATAGAACTCATTCTGGTTCTGAGCCTTCAAAAGCTTAGAAGCATTCTTGAGTCTCTTGATTGCCATCTTATTTGCCTTCTTGCCTCTTGACTTGGCAATATTGGCATTCTCCTTGAGTTCCCTGCGTCCTAAGAACAACGCTACCAAGAACAAAAGGAATGGAACGACATAGCACAAGATATAGCCAGTAGTACCGAAGAATGACTCGCCATACTTGTCATATTCCACATCACCAATCTTAATGTAACGGATATCTTGGTCAAGTTCCTTCACATCCTGCTGCTGAGAAGAATAGTCGTTGACAGTACGAGAAGATGAACCACTACCCTTCTTCACGTTAATAGTGTATTCCTCAGACTTGAGAGTCTTGTAAGTCTTTGATGATGGGTCGAAATAAACGAAACTGATAGAAGGTATCTTATACTGACCTCCATGACGAGGAACAACAAGATACTCAAACTCCTTCGTACCAGAAAGGCCACTCTTAGTAAGACTGAACTTATCATTAACCTTTGGGTCGTAAACCTCAAAGTCCTTAGGGAAATCAACCTTTGGTGCGTTGATAAGCTTCATGTTACCCACACCCTTCACGCTGAGTCGGACAGTTACGGCATCATTTGCAACAGCCTCCTGTGGGCTACATGAAGATGATATTGAGAACTCGCCTACTGCGCCTGAGAAATTATCTGGCTTGGCAGGAAGTGGAGATACATGAATAGTAAGCTTTGGAGTTGATATCTTCTTCTTTAACTCAGTATATCCACCACCTCCGTTAAAGAAGTCATCAAAAGTAACGATTTTCTTCTGCTGAAGCACGGTGGCATCAAATGTAACAGAAGGAATAACAAGATTACCCGATTTCTGAGGGAACAGCACATACTGACACCATACTACAGAGTAATAGTTTCTTCCATTGTATGATTCCAATTCCATCTGCAAGTTGCTGGATTGTGGCATCTGCTGAACTTGGAAGCCATCAAGTGATGGTAGTTTTCCATCAAGATCCTGAACCTGCACAAGGGTGTATAACTTGTAAGTAAGCAGAATTGCTTCCTGCTCATACACCTTTGTACGACTTGCCGTAGCCGTCATAAACAACTGGTCTGCGCCAATTGTTCCAGAGTTTGAACGGCTAACCTGCTGACGGTCATTAACGCTTCCTGCCGAAGAAGATGACTGTGAAGACCTCTGCGAACCACCCTGTCCACTTGGAAGAACCTTAATGGAAACTGGATTTGACTTAACAGTCTTGCCGTCTGCATGAACAGAGGCACTTGAAATCTTATATGTTCCAGCACGATTGGCAAGAATCACATAGCTATACGTAATAGAGCTTGACTGAGAAGTATGACCATTTATAATTTGGTAACTACTCTGTGAAGATGTGCTTGGACCATATATAACCTCAAAGCCAGAGAAATCCGGTGCTTGGAAATTAGATACATTCTGTGTGTTTACCGTAAACTGTACACGGAATCTATTACCCGCTTCAACTGTTGAAGGGGCATAGACATTCAACGTGACATCTTCGGCAAACGCAAACAATGAAACGATTGAAACTATAAGAAAAGTCAAATATCTTTTCATATCTTAGTATTCTGAATATAATATTACCAATCTTTTTCGAGAGACCTACGACGATTCTGCTGTACATTTACCTTCTTCTGTACATCCTTCTCATCCTGCTGGGCAGAACGGAGAAGCTGTTCTACAACCTCGTCAGACATTTCGTCCTTCTTCTGCTCTTTCTTCTGTTGTTCCTGTTGTTGCTTACCATCTCCAAAATGAGAGTTTTTCTTGAACCACTGAGCAACGGCAAGATTATATCTTGTCTCGTTGTCTGAAGGATTACAACGAAGAGCACTCTTATAATTCTCTATTGCAGCATCAATATACTTCTCAAGATTAGGGTCGTTACTTCTTATCTGTGCCATACAAGTCATGAACCATATATTTCCCATATTATGGAAGTTCATGGCACGCTTGCCAGCATTCCTAAAGCCGAGAGACTCAGCCTTCATATAAGACTCAAGAGTAGTAGAGTCCTGCGAAGCACATCCAAGATTATAGAATGCCTCCACAGTAGGATTTTTCTCTATCGCCTTCTGATAAAAAGTAACAGCCTTGTCCATTTCGCCAGCCCTAAAGTACCTGTTACCCTGACGGATACAGTCCCTGTCTGTCTGCTGTGCATTAGCGGCAGCAGTAGAAGCAAGAGCCACAACAAATAAGCTATATTTGATAATATTCATTTTCATCGCTATTTATTAGAATCACTACCGTTTTACTTGAACAACTTGAAGTTCTTGAACAAAGGATTCTTTCTTTCAAGAATGCACATCTCTACGAAGAGAACGATGATGAGCAATATGGCAACAGCCACAAACTGTTCATCATATTCTGAGAACATAGATTCTATGATATCCTCTTTCTGCATCTTTCCAATCTCTTCCTCAAGGATTGACTGTGCCTGACCAGTTTGGTCAACATGGATGTAAAGGCCATTACCAGCCTTTGCCACACTCTTACCAATCTCCTCATTAAGATGAGTTGTCACGACATTACCTGCATGGTCTTTCTTATACTCGCCATTTCCAAGAGGAATGAGACCACCTTCAGTAGTTCCGACTGAAAGGACAAAAATCTTTATGTTATTATCCTTTGCCATCTTTGCTGCTTCAATGGCACCTTCCTCGTTATCCTCAGCATCCGTGATAAGGATGAGAGCACGACCTACGGCCTTCTTCTTGTCAGAGAAACCAGCAACAGCCCTTGTAATGGCATCACTAAGGTTTGTACCCTGAACAGACACAGTTGATGGAGACATCTGGTCGAGGAACATCTTTGCACTTACATAGTCAGATGTCATCGGGAGAAGTGTGATTGAAGAACCTGCAAAGGCAACAAGACCAATCTTATCGTCCTCAAACTGCTCCGTAAGCTTGCCAAGTATCATCTTTGATTTCTCAAGACGGCTTGGACTAACGTCTCTACACAACATAGAGTTACTGACATCCATTGCTATCATCACCTCTATACCCGAACGCTTCACCTCCTCGTTACGCGTACCATACTGTGGACGAGCCATAACAAAGATGATAAGAGCAAGAGCAAACATCATAAGAGCAAACTTGATGTGACGACGAACGTGCGAAACATCTGGCATGAGATGTGCAAGCAACTCTGGGTCACCAAATTTGCGAAGTTGCTTCTTCATACGTATCTGTATAAAGATATAGATAGCAGTAAATACTGGTATCAGCAACAATAGATATAAATATGTATAATGAGCAAATCTAAACATTTTCCTTTATAAGTTTTTGAGTTCTTGAGTTCTTTGGCTTATAAGTTCCTGCGATTGTCCTTACTTGTGAAAACGAAGAAACAAATAAACTTACAGACTCACAAACTTAAACTATTCTTATTTCCCCTCCCCTATGGCATTCTCTTCAAGACAATATAACGAAGAAGAATCTCAAGCAAGAGAGTTATGAGTGCTGCAAGAGCAAAAGGCTCATACATCTCTGTACGCTGTGTGTATTGCTTAACACTAAACTTCGTACGCTCCATCTTGTCAATATCGTCATAAATGGCACCAAGGTCAGCATTCTTCTCTGCACGGAAATACTGTCCTCCTGTCATAGTGGCAATCTTTGACAATGTTGTCTCGTCAATCTCGACTGGAACCATCACAGTACCACCTCTTGGATGTGGATATGGTGCCAAGCCCTTACGACCAATACCAATGGTATAGATGCGTATCTTGTATTTAGTTGCAATCTCTGCTGATGTGATTGGAAATATCTCACCACAGTTGTTCACACCATCCGTAAGGAGGATGATAACCTTAGACTTTGCCTTACTGTCTTTAAGACGAAGAATGGAATTCATTATACCGTCACCTATGGCAGTACCATCATCTATGATTCCCTTCATAGCCATATTACAATCCACGGCATTGTAAAGATTCATAAGGACGGAATGATCTGTTGTAGGAGGACACTGGGTATAGGCATCACCTGCAAAGACGGTAAGACCTATATTATCATTAGGACGCTTCTCGATGAAGCGTTCTGCTATCTCCTTGAGAGCCATCACACGATTAGGCTTGAAGTCCTGAGCCAACATACTGGTTGACACATCGACAGCAAGCATAATGTCAACACCCTCCACATCCGTATCGCTCCACTCGTGTTTACTTTGAGGACGAGCAAGAATACAGACGACAAGAATGATTAGCAATGTCCTGAGAAAGAATGGCACGTGCATGAGATACAAGCGCCAACTCTTCGCCACATATCGGTACTTTATTGTTTCAGGTACTTTTACAGAAGGCAAACTCTTCTTGAATCGTAACACATACCACACCATATATGGTATTAGTGCCACGAGCAATAGGAAAAATGCCGGATTCTTAAAATACATCTGATTACTAATTTTACAAGTTTATTTATAAATCTTCTGTAATTAAAAGGAGTAAAACGAAGTAAAAAGACGATAGTCTGTTTTTTTCACTTTCAATTTTCACATTCGTCTTTTTACTACTTCTTACTACATTTTACTACTTTTAAATTCTTCATATCACATCATGATATATGCCATTCTATATGACAGATATCCAACCACGCATACAAGAATGATTGAAGTGATTACGGTAAGAGCGATAAGCACACGCTTCATCTCCTTAGAGTGCTGTTCCTCCACTACAATCTCCTCAGGCTGAGGTTTAACCTCTTCCTCTATCTTTGTCTGATTGATATACTCAATAGCATTGACAAGGTTCTGGTCATTCTCGTTGACAAGAGTGCTATACTTGGCAAACTTAACGAGGTCGGCAGTTTCAAAGAGTTCACGAAGTTCATTGACAGCCTCGTCATCATTCACCTCTTGAAGATGCTGAATGATTTCGTATGTAGTCATCTCCGTAGCATTGAAGCCATATCTCTCCTTGATGTACTGACGGAGAGTGTCGGTAAGCTGAGTGTAATACTCCTTGGAGTCCTCACTCTGCCATATCTTTTCCTCCTTGATATGGTTAATCTTATTCATAGCCATCTTATGAGGAGCGATATGTTGCTTAAACTTGATACGACGAATGATAGGCTTGTTGTCCTTCAGACGGATAATGACATAAAGGAGTGCGATAGCGATAAGCACGACTATCAAAGACAACCATATCATAAGACGCCACTCTGCCCATTGGAAAGGAGGACTCATGATTGGCTTGTTTGGCAATATCTTTGCATTGGAAGAGTCAATATCAAAAGTGACAACCTTGAGTGCAAGATGTTTTGCCTTGTAAGCCTTGCCATCAACCTTTACCTCCATGGCAGGAAGGTAATAGAGAGCCGAATCATAGGAAGTGATATAATACTTCTTCTTCAGCACCATCCTCTTTCCTTCGTTGACATATTGCGTATCAGGCTTAGTGGAAGAAAGGTATTCCACTCCAGGAATGATTTGCTGAAGCGAATCAAACTTAGGCAGTTCAACTTTCTTTCCCTTATCTGCTGCAACCTCAAGAGTGATACCCATTCGCTGACCAATCCATATACCTGCAGAATCAAGTTTGCTATCCACAACCACATCCTGCGCCTTTGTCACTTGGCAAGCAAAAAGAGCAAACACTATGAGCGATACAAATCTCATCAATTTCATATCTGTTAACTACGCTTTTTGAACATACTCAAAAGAGCCTTGACATAATCTTCGTCTGTGCGAATTGACACCCAATCCACATTTGACTTTGTCATAAGGTTCTTAACCCATTTCTGGTATTTCACCCACCATTCATGATGAGCCCTGCGCACGGCACTGGAAGAAGTATCAACAAATACCTCGTCACCAGTTTCTGCATCACGCATCTTGATAATGCCCACGTCTGGCATTTCTGCCATACGCTGGTCATATACCTGTAATGCTATGACGTCATGCTTTCTGTTGGCAATAGTCATCTGGTTCGTGTAATCCTTCTGGTCGAAGAAGTCACTCAAGATAAACATTGTTGAGCGTTTCTTTATGGCGTTAGTCATAAATTCTATTGCTGCGCCTATGTCTGTCTTCTGACTCTCTGGCTGGAAGTCGAGCAACTCGCGTATGATAAACAAGATATGCTTGCGTCCCTTCTTTGGAGGAATAAACTTCTCAATCTTGTCGGAGAAGAATATAACGCCAATCTTATCGTTGTTCTGTATTGCGGAGAATGCAAGTGTTGCCGCAATCTCCGTCACCATCTGTCGCTTAGTCTGGACAACCGTTCCGAAGTCCAAACTACCAGAGACATCGACGAGGAGCATCACGGTCAACTCACGCTCTTCTTCAAACACTTTGATGTAAGGCTTACCAAGTCGTGCTGTAACATTCCAGTCAATGTCACGCACATCATCGCCATACTGATACTCACGGACCTCTGAGAATGCCATACCACGACCCTTGAAAGCAGAGTGGTACTCACCAGCAAAGATATTGTTGGAGAGTCCCCTTGTCTTAATCTCTATCTTTCTGACTCGCTGTAATAATTCTTCAGTTTCCATTATGGTACTTCAACCTTGTTGATAATCTTACTTACAATCTCCTCGCTTGTCACGTTGCTTGCCTCTGCCTCGTAAGTGAGTCCGATACGATGACGAAGTACGTCATGAGCAACGGCACGTACATCCTCAGGGATAACATAACCTCTATGCTTGATGAATGCGTAAGCACGTGAAGCAAGTGCAAGGTTGATGGAAGCACGTGGTGAACCACCGAAACCGATAAGTCCCTTGAGTTCCTTAAGGTTGTACTTCTCTGGATAACGTGTTGCGAATACGATGTCTGCAATATACTGCTCAATCTTTTCGTCGAGGTAAACCTGACGAACAACGGCACGAGCATCCTCGATTTCCTTTGTTGTCATGATTGGGCGGATATTCATCTTCTCACCTGTAATATTCTGACGGATAATCTTCTTTTCTTCCTCAAGCTTTGGATAGTCGATGACAACCTTGAGCATGAAACGGTCAACCTGTGCCTCTGGGAGTGGATAAGTACCCTCCTGCTCGATTGGGTTCTGAGTTGCCAATACGAGGAATGGCTTTGGAAGTTCGTATGTGTTAGTACTGATGGTAACCTGACGCTCCTGCATAGCCTCAAGAAGTGCTGACTGCACCTTGGCTGGAGCACGGTTAATCTCATCTGCAAGTACGAAGTTTGCGAATACAGGACCCTTCTTAGCAACGAACTCTCCATCCTTCTGGCTATAAATCATAGTACCGATAACATCGGCAGGGAGAAGGTCTGGAGTGAACTGAATACGACTGAACTGAGCGTCGATAAGTGAAGAAAGAGTCTTGATAGCCTTTGTCTTAGCAAGACCCGGTACACCTTCGAGGAGTACGTGTCCATCTGACAAAAGACCGATAAGAAGTGATTCGACAAGATGCTTCTGACCAATGATAGCCTGATCCATTCCTGTCATAATATTTGTGACGAAAGAGCTGTGTCTTTCGATTCGCTCATTTAATTCGCGAATATCAATAGCGTCTGCCATAATCTATTATGATTTTGTTTTTTCTAAACTATGTTTTATTTATGGGTACAAATTTACCACTTTCATTCCACACATTTTCTTAAAATTTATTAAAAATAATGTCACACACACACTTTTAAGACTTTTTAATAATACTTACAGCCCCTCCCATCCTATATCAGGACGAGAGGGGCTGCATTTATGGCAGAATTATCTCCGTACCGTATGGCACATTATCTGGATCTGGGAACTTATTCACACGAATTATAGCCCGTACAGAATCTTTGGTACCATAATATTTCTGTGACACTCTTGTGAGCGACTCACCTTTACCAAGCACATGTGTCTTTGGCTTTGCACTTGCACTCTTTGCCGTTTCCTTATTTGCCTTTGGCTCTTCGGATGCAGGCTTTGCAGATTCCGTACGAGTGCTATCCGCACTTACGGCTGGCTTAGGTGTTGGAGCAGGAGTCACTACTGGAGTGGAACTACTCTTTGGTTTTACTGGCAATTGCTTCAGCTCTGTCTTTTCCTTGTCAGAGTGATACTTGAATACAACTATGGAAATACCTATGACAAGAATCAACAATATTGGAGCAAGAATCCAGATGATGTAATTTCCATCATCCTTCTTTTTCTTTGGCGTCTCGACCTTCTTTGATGGTTGTTCCGTAAGAAGTCTATTTAGAGCATCTGACTGAGAAGCCTCGGTTTCTGAAGGTTCTGCCTGTGGCATCTCCACGCCTTCGCTCTGAGTTGTCTCAGGCTGTTCTGTTTCTGCCACTTCGGGCACCTCTATTTTCTCCTCCTCTACATCAGCAGGTGCTTCTGTCTCTGCTACAGCCTCAGACTCTTCGGCTTCAGAAGTCTCTGCCGACTCTGACGACTCGGCAACAGTGGCTTCTTCTGTTGGTTCTTCTACTTCTTCCTTCTCTTCCTCTACAGGCTCTGAGGTCTCTACAGAAGGAGATTCTGCCACAACCTCTACCTCAGGAAGTTCAACACTAATAGCATCATCTTCCTTGACCACCGTCTCTGCCACCATTGCAGGAACAGGTTCTTGTACAGGTTCTTCCTGAACATCCTCTACAGTTTCGGTTGGTTCTTCTAGAACGGCATCTTCCGATGGTTTTTCCTCCACGCTCTCTGGAATCATGCTATTCTCCATCTTTTCAAGGAGAGCCTCAAGACGAAGGACTTCACGATGTGCTTCCTTGGCAGCTATAAGTTTACGCTCTGCATCTGCACGAGCCTGTTCAAGTTCAAGGCGTATCTCCTCAACACTCTCAGGTGTACAGATAAGCATATCTATGCCGGAGAAATCATCCTCCTGCACCTCCACCTTCTCAGGAACTTCAACCATATTGACCTCCGCCTCAACGGCATCAACAGGCTCCACTTCCTCAGACGAAGTCATATCTTCGCTAACGTCTTCGGTTTCATCCTCCACCTCTGACGTTTCAACTACTTCTGTTTCGTCTGTATCTTCGGAAACTTCTGTTTCCACCTCGTCAGTTGTCACATCCTCACGGACATCTGGCATATCGCTAACAAGATTAGATACGAGCATACCATCTTCTGGAATAAAATTAACCTTCTTATATCCAGCTATGACAATACGCTCACCATTGGTTACGTTAATACTTTCTCTACTTGCAACCTCAACCACGCGGAACGTACCAAGACCGTCAATCTTCACGCTCTCATCATTAGAGAGACCATCGACAACCGTATCAAAGAATGCTCTGGCAAGTTGTTCTGCCACCTTCTTTGGTACACCACACGCTCTTGAAAACGATTCTGCAACGGATTGCAATGTTACTTTATCACTCATTTGTATTTATTTCTTAATTAGAAATGAGGAATTAGAAATTAGTAATAACAAGCTACGTGATTAGTCATTCTGAACCGGATGGCCATTACTCATTACACATTGCTAATTACTCATTATTAACCCCTCTCAAACGGAATAACTGAATCACGAGTTAATCTTATCCTTGAGGGTTGCACTCATCTTGAAGTTGAGCGACACCTTCTTAGGGATAATCTTGTATGACTTAGTCGTAGGATTATACATCTTACGCTCTGCCTTTTCACGAGACTCGAAGTTGCCAAATCCCTGAACAGACACCACCCTACCAGATGCCAATTCACGCGCAAAAGCACCAATGAACTGTGCAACCATCGGCTCAAGCTGTTCTGCCGTCATACCTGTCTTTTCAGACAAGCTCTTTATGAATTCAGTATTTGTCATATATCTTGTATTATTCCGTTACTCGTAAATTAGCAATTAAAAATCCAGAATACAATTAACTTGTGAAGTTAAGAAGTTAAGGAGTTACAGAAGTTAAGACGTTTCATAATTAGGAATGAGGAACTAAGCGAAGCGTTCTCACTGACCGCAGGGAAGTAATGACAAGCACCACCATTGGATATTCTGTTCCGAATGGCTATTACTCATTACACATTGCTCATTACTCATTAACAAGCTTTCGTCATAACTTCTTAACTTCTTGATAGCATAACTTCTACTTAAGCACAACTCTTAATTTTGAATTTTGAATTCTGAATTCTTAATTTTTAATTTTTCTCCGCATACAGGTCGAAGTCGTCACTATCTGTGATAGTCATATCGTAGAAACAACCTGTACGGAGCATTCCGTTTGCCACAGGAACAAGCACCTCTGGGTCAACCTCAGGAGAGTCAAACTCCGTTCTACCCACATAGTACTCACCTTCCTTGCGGTCAATAACAACCTTCATCTTTGTACCGACCTTCTTAGCCTGCACCTCTGCAGATACGCCCTGCTGGATATCCATAAGCTCACTCAGGCGCGCCTGCTTAACCTCATGTGGCACTTCATCCTTGAAATTCTTGGCTGCATAAGTACCCTCTTCCTCGGAATAGGCAAAAGCACCCATACGCTCAAACTTAGCCCAACGGACAAACTCCTTGAGTTCCTCAAACTCAGCTTCGCCCTCACCAGGGAAACCGACCATGAGTGTCGTGCGAAGATGTATGCCTGGCACTTCCTTGCGGAACTTCTCTATGAGCTCGTATGTCTCTTCCTTCGTCACGTGACGTTGCATATTGGTGAGCACCTTGGTACTGATATGCTGAAGGGCGATGTCAAGATACTTGCACACGTTCTTCCTCTCACGCATCACACGAAGCAAATCCATAGGGAAGTTCTTAGGATAAGCGTAATGGAGACGTATCCACTTGACACCATCAATATCAGAAATACGCTCAACGAGTTCTGCTATCTTCTGTTTGCCATAGAGGTCTATGCCGTAGTATGTGAGTTCCTGAGCAATAATCTGAAACTCCTTCACACCCTCGCTCACGAGTTGCTTGACTTCCTCGATGATAGTCTCCATCGGACGGCTCTGATGCTTACCCGTGATGATTGGTATGGCACAATAAGCACAGTTACGATCACATCCTTCGGAAATCTTCAGATAGGCATAATGCTTAGGAGTGGTAAGGCGACGCTCAAACTCATGTTCCTTCTGGTACGTCTTGCCAAGGTCCTTGAGAAGTTCCGTCCAGTTGAACTTACCGTAGAACTTATCAACCTGCGGAATCTCCTTTCCAAGCTCCTTGAAGAAACGCTCGGAGAGACATCCCATCACATACACCTCACGTATCTTGCCTTCCTCCTTTGCCTGACAGAGTTCAAGAATCATATTGACGCTCTCCTCCTGTGCATCAGCTATGAAGCCACACGTGTTGACAACCACAATCTCACCCTGTGGGTTCTCACTATCGTGAGTCACCTTGTAGCCGTTAAGTTCAAGTTGTCGGATAAGCCTTTCCGAATCAACAAGGTTCTTTGAACATCCAAGGGTGATTATATCTATTGTATTCTTTCGCACTCTAAATTATTCTATTTGTCAATTTGACTATTTATTCTCCGAACAGGCTATCAACAAACGCCTTTCGGTTAAATGCCTGAAGGTCTTCCATACCTTCACCAAGACCGATGTACTTAACAGGAATCTTGAACTGGTCAGATATTCCGATAACCACACCACCCTTTGCTGTTCCATCAAGCTTTGTGATGGCAAGAGAGCTAACTTCGGTAGCCTTGGTAAACTGCTTTGCCTGCTCAAAGGCATTCTGTCCAGTAGAGCCGTCAAGCACGAGGAGCACCTCGTCAGGAGCATTACCAGTCACCTTGCTCACGGCATTACGTATCTTAGTAAGCTCGTTCATAAGGTTCACCTTATTGTGAAGACGGCCAGCCGTATCTATGATAACCACATCAGCATTATTAGCCACGGCACTTGCCACAGTATCATATGCCACAGAGGCTGGGTCACTTCCCATCTGCTGCTTGATGACAGGAACGCCTACACGCTCGCCCCATATCACAAGCTGCTCAACGGCAGCAGCACGGAACGTATCGGCAGCACCAAGATACACCTTGTTGCCAGCCTGCTTGAACTGATAAGCAAGCTTACCGATGGTAGTAGTCTTACCAACGCCATTCACGCCAACGACGAGTATTACGTAAGGCTTGTGTCCCTGAGGAACCGTGAAGCCATCCATATCGTCGGTATTGTTCTTTGTGAGAAGTTCCGCAATCTCTTCACGCAAGATTGTATTCAACTCAGACGTATTGACATACTTGTCCCTTGCCACGCGCTCCTCTATACGCTGGATAATCTCAAGAGTGGTATCCACTCCCACGTCAGAGGTGATAAGCACCTCCTCAAGGTTGTCAAGCACGTCCTCGTCAACGGTAGCCTTACCAGCCACCGCACGGGCAATCTTTCCGAAAACGCTCTCCTTTGTCTTGGCAAGGCCATTATCAAGCGTTTCCTTCTTCTGTTTCGTAAAGAAATCGAAAAAACCCATATACTAATTTAACTCTCTAATTTATAAATTCATTTGCAAAGATACTACCATTTTATGAAAAGCACAAAAAACCTATCCAAAAAAATTTGGATAGGTTTTATATTTTTGAGAGTAATATCTAATATTACTTCTTCAAATACTCCTTAACTTCCTCAGCTGGAACCATCTTCTCATCGAATGCATAAGCACCAGTCTTTGGAGACTTGAACATCTTGATGACCTTTGTGAAAGAGCGTCCATCCTTGTTCTGGAGTGTAGCGACTGTTTTCTTTGCCATAGTGTCTTATTATTTAATCTCCTTATGAACTGTCATTCTCTTAAGGATTGGATTATACTTCTTCAACTCCAAGCGGTCTGGAGTGTTCTTACGATTCTTAGTTGTGATGTAGCGTGAAGTACCTGGAAGACCGCTGTCCTTCATCTCTGTGCACTCGAGGATAACCTGCACTCTATTTCCTTTAGCTTTCTTTGCCATAGTCTTTTCTCCTTTTTAATTTAATTAAGCGATAACCTGGCTCTCAAGAGTCTTAACATCGAGATAACCCTTAGCGAGTGCCTTACGAATAGCTGCATCGAGACCGATACGGTTGATGATACGCAATCCTGCTGCACTTACCTTCAATACAATCCAGCAATCCTCTTCTACATAGTAGAATTTCTTTGTGAACAAGTTGACGTCAAAAGTCCTCTTTGTTCTACGAAGTGAGTGCGATACATTGTTACCTATCGCAGCCTTCTTACCTGTAATCTGACAAATTTTTGACATATCCTTTTCAAAAATGTATTTTTATTATTCTTTTGATAAAAATTGTGGAGAAGAGTTATAAGGGAACCCCAAATGTGCCAGCAACACATGCGAAATTAGGACTTACCCTCAAACAGCGTGCAAATTTAGCACTTTTTCCCGAATTGGGCAAACAATATTTAAATCTTTTTTCAAAAATTATTCATTTTAGCATTTTTTACCCATTTTTAGTGTGCATTCCGCCTATTATTCATAACTTTGCAAGCGATTTTTGAGTTTTTAAGTTTTTAGGTTTATAAGTTTTTTAGTTTTCACGGAAACAGACAACCACAAGAACATAAAATCCCATAAACTTAAGCCAAAGCCACTCCGCGACAACTTAAAAACTCAAAAACTCACGAACTTAAAAACTCAAGAACTCATAAACTTAAAAACTCAAATTGGAGACATCAGAAATCAAAAAAGCTGTAGAGCTATATAAGAAAGAGCACGGATACGACAGTATGAATCTTCGTGCGGCTATGTTTGACATGGACGGGGTACTCTTCGACTCAATGAAGAACCACGCCTATTCTTGGCACCAGACAATGGCACACTTCGGGCTTGACCTTCCAGAGTGGGAAGCATACATGCACGAGGGACGCACGGGAGCAGGAACAATCAACCTTGTTTCCCAACGCCAACGTGGATATGACGCCACACAGGAGGAGATAGAGCAGATTTACAAGTACAAGTCAGAACTCTTCAACACCCTCCCTCAAGCAACACGAATGCCAGGGGCACACGAGCTACTCTGCAAGGTCAAGGCATCGGGCACTACCCCACTCGTCGTCACAGGCTCAGGTCAGAAGTCACTCTTGGAACGTCTCAACAAGAACTTCCCAGACATCTTCCGTAGCGACCTCATGGTAACTGCCTACGACGTCACATTTGGCAAGCCGAACCCAGAGCCATACCTCATAGGAATGGAAAAGTTCTACACCTTTTCTAATAGAGAGTGTGAAAACAAGACAAAGGTACGTCCAAACAACTTCATCGTTGTGGAAAACGCCCCACTCGGCGTTCAAGCAGGCGTAGCAGCAGGAGTATTCACCATAGCTGTGAACACAGGTCCACTCCCTGATTCCGCACTCCTCGACCAAGGAGCAAATCTCCTCTTCCGCTCCATGCAAGATTTTTGCGACAACTGGGAAAAAGTATTTGAAGAACTAAGGAAATAAATTTCCACTTGTACGGTTGGAAACAATTGGAGGACTCAGCATGTCAAAATGTCATTTGCTTACGAACAGTCGCTTTCATAATGATAATTGTCCTTCCACGAAAAAATTAGGAAGGATTAACGAACCATTAGCGAAGGATTGACGAAGGTAAGCAAATTGACATTTTGCTATTTTGTTCCAGATACCATTTAATACAAAAAAACAACAAACAAAGTACGGTCAAAGTAAAGACTAAGTAGGGACTAAGTAGGGACTCATTAGGGACTATGAGCATTAGGACAAAACACACGGAAATTTCGACACTTTAAGATAAAACACATATACATCTACAAATTTCGTAGAAGAATCCAAATAAAAAACTTATTCAGAAATTACGTTTTCTAATTTTCTTTTCGTATATTTGCCAACAAATACTAATCAAGACTATCAATAAATTACAATATGAGACATTTACTAACTATTTTGGCAATCGGTTCGACTGCCCTATCTATGAATGCACAAGAGTGCAGCCACTGTGACATTATGAAAAGCGTAAAGTACCAGTTTAATGCTTTGCGCAACGACATAACCCTCCCATCTACCGTGAATGGTGTTGACGTGAAATGGTTGCTTCAGGCAACTGATTCTGCCATCACGCTTCAGGGCAACACCCTCCATGTGAATGAGCTTCCTAAGGGCAACTACAAGAATGGCGGTTTCCTCTGGGCAAGCATCAACAACGGCGAGACTCTCAAGTTTCCTCTTACCATAGCTCCAGATGATGAAATGTACGGTTACCTCTACTGCCACATGGCTGGCAATAGCGAGAACACGCTCTATGCCATTGGAACAAAGGAGGACAAGGGACGCAAGTTCACTCCTCTTATTGACAATCAGCCTATCTACGATGCAGAGAAGATGGCTGGCATAGAGGGTGGCGTACGCGACGCCTTCATCTGTCGTGCCGTGGACGGTGGTTACCTTATGGTGACAACGGACATGAGCAACCGCAAGAGTCGCACATGGTTCAACCATGGCATGAACCTCATGAAGAGTAACGACCTCATCCACTGGACTTCCGTCACTTTCGACTTCCGCAAGGGTGCAAGCATCTTCTGTGATGCCGAGACAAACAAGAGTGACGTGTATAAGGACTATTCTCTCATCAACCGTGTATGGGCGCCACAGGTAATCTGGGATGCTGACTACGACTGGAAGGATGGTTCGCCAAAGGGTGGCTACTTCATCTACTACTCCATGCTCTCAACAAATGCTGGCGACGACCACGACCGCATGTACTACAGCTATGCCACTCGTGACTTCACCAAGATGACTAAGCCAAAGTTGTTCCACGACCGTGGTATCGCCATGATTGACTGTCACATCGACTGGAACGACTGCGATCGCCAGTATCACATCTTCTTCAAGCGTGAGGGTGCAAATGCCGTTGACCGTGGTATCTACAAGGCTGTGTTTGACAAGCTCCCTGGTGCTTGCCAGCAGCAAAGCGACTTCACAGGCAGCTTCGGTCAGTGGAAGGATATCCTCCACATCACGAACGAGGGTACACAGCTCACAGAGGGTCCTTCTGCCATCCGTCGCATCAACGAGAACGCATGGAACGTTGCTTACATACGCTACTCAGGCGGCAAGGCATACAAGATAAACGGAGCTGATGCGCTTCTTGATAATATTGACAAGGGTCAGGTGATAGAGGGTGACGTCAATCCTCAGCACGGTTCGTTCATGACTCTCACAGAGACAGAGTACAAGATGCTTGAGGCATGGTCAGAGCTTACGCTCAAGACTCAGGCTCTCGAGAAGAAGTCGCCGAAGTCAAGCAAGGTGAAGGTTGCCAAGGCTGCACTCGCCCAGACTTTCGAGACTGATGCCGTAAACAAGTTGCTTGAGCTCTATCGCAAGACACTCAAAAAGATGTAGAGCCACGAACTCGGGAATAGATAAAGAACAGAAATTAAGGATAAGAATATAAAACACAGAGGACACTGAGAACTCAGAGTTTTTAAAAAGGATTCTACATTCCGGGCTCTGTGCTCTCCGTGTACTCTGTGTTTCAAGAATAAATGAAAGAAGGTTTCAGCGGTTCACGTACCATAGTCCTGCCGAAGATGGCAATAGACATGATGAGGAAAGACCCCATCATGTCTCAGTTGCACATCACAGACATAGGCTACTACCCTCACGCCCATCAGCATTATGTGAAGCGTGAGCAACCTATCGCCCAGTACATATTGATATATGTGATGGACGGTACGGGTCACTATTGGTATGAGGACGAGAATGGCAAGAGGCATGAATATGCCGTTGAAGCTAACCACTACTTCATCATTCCTGCCTTTGCGCCTCACGCCTACTGGACGGATGAAGACACACCATGGACAATATACTGGATTCACTTTGAGGGAGCACTTGCCAAATACTATGCGCAGGAAGCCTGTTCGCCACAACTTGTGAAGGCAGAACTGTATTCACGCATATCCACCCGTACCGACCATTTTGAGGAGATATTCAACCTTCTCAGCCTTGGCTATACGCCAGAGGCTCTCGGCTATGCGTCAAGCCTCCTCAACTACTACCTATCTTCCCTACGCTACATCAAGCAGTATCGTAGTGCCATACAACATCAGGAGGGAAAGAACGAGTGCTTCAACATCATAGAGGAATCCATCCACTACATGAAGGAAAACATAGAGAAGAGGCTCACGCTCAAGGACATCGCCGACTACACAGGTTACTCGGCAAGTCACTTCACGGCTCTCTTCCGACAGGCAACAGGCAAGGCTCCACTTGCCTACTTCAACATCCTCAAGATGCAGTATGCGTGTGACTTACTCAAGAATACATCCATGCAGATAAACCAAATCTGTCATAAGATAGGCTTTGAGGATTGCTACTACTTCTCACGCATCTTCAGCAAGATAGTCGGACTTCCTCCGACGAAATACAGGGAGAGAGGCGATATTGTCTAATAATATCGTCCATCATTAACTTTTCCGCTTTACATTCAAGCATACCAAGAAAAGCCGTATTTTTGCAGAGAAAAAAAGTCAATTCGGAAAAAGCACAATAATATGCAAAACACCGTATCAAAGTCGTTTCTATACTTTATATGTTCGGTATCAGCCATGGGAGGACTACTGTTCGGCTATGACTGGGTTGTCATAGGCGGGGCAAAGCCTTTCTATGAACAGTTCTTCCATATCTATGACGCACCTATAATGCAGGGATTAGCCACATCCACGGCACTCATAGGATGCCTTGTAGGTGCAATGGTGGCAGGTTCACTTGCCGACAGGTTCGGACGTAAGCCACTACTCGTGACGTCAGCCGTACTCTTTACCGTAAGTGCCGTCATGACAGGATGGTTTGACGACTTCACGATGTTCAACATAGCACGTTTCATTGGAGGGGTAGGTATTGGCGTGGCAAGCGCCCTCTCCCCTATGTACATAGCCGAAGTGTCGCCTGCCAACATACGTGGACGCATGGTCAGCCTCAACCAGATGACCATAGTGCTCGGCATACTTGCCGCACAGGTGGCAAACCTATTCATAGCACAAGACACATCGACCATGGACGCAAGCCTCAACCTCGCTCGTGAGACATGGAACAACACCATGGGATGGCGATGGATGTTCTGGGCAGAAGCATTACCAGCAGGATTATTCCTTGCCATGAGTTTCTTCATACCAGAGAGTCCCGTATTCCTTGCCATGAAGAAAGAAGAACTCAAAAACTCACAACCGCAAGAACTAAAAAACTCACAAACTCACAAACTCACAAACTTAAAACCTTACCGCAAGGTACTCACTCTCGGACTTATCATAGCCGTGTTCCAGCAATGGTGCGGAACAAACGTGATATTCAACTACGCACAGGAGATATTCACATCAGCAGGCTTTGACGTGAACGGTATGTTCATAGATATAGTCATAACAGGAATAGCCAATGTGCTCTTCACCTTCGTGGCACTCTATACGGTAGAGAAATGGGGACGCAGGACACTCATGCTCTTGGGAGCAGGAGGACTTGCCATCATATACCTTATCCTTGGCACTTGCTACTACCTTGGCATGACAGGCATCCTGATGGTCGTACTCGTCGTGGCAGCCATCTCATGCTATGCCATGACTCTCGGCCCTATCACATGGGTGCTTCTTGCAGAGATATTCCCGAACAAGATACGTGGCATCGCCATGGCTGTATGCACCTTCGCCCTCTGGACAGGATGCTGCACCCTCACATTCTCATTCCCTTCCATGAATGCAGCAATAGGATGCAGCGGCAGCTTCTGGATATACAGCATCATCTGCATTAGCGCATTCATCTTCCTCTATCGCAACTGCCCAGAGACAAAAGGAAAGGAACTATCATAAATGTAAAATGAAGAATGCAGAATGCAAAATGAGACGAGGACAAACAATTTTGAATTTTGAACTAAGCGAAGCGGTCTCACTGACCGCAGGGAAGTAATTGTGAATTTTGAATTGATTATATGGTCAAAGCGTGGAAAGAAAAGGTAGTCATTCCTACCTACGAACCGGGCAAACCGGAGAAGAACCCAATCTTCCTTGAAAACAGAGTTTATCAAGGCTCAAGTGGTGTGGTCTATCCTTATCCTGTCATCGAAAGCATGGCTGACGAAAAGGTGGACAAGGAGTATCAAGCCGTATATATGGAGAATGAATATATAAAGGTTATGATTCTCCCAGAACTTGGTGGACGTGTACAGATGGCATACGACAAGATTAAGCAACGTCACTTCATCTACTACAACCATGTCATCAAGCCAGCACTCGTGGGTCTTGCCGGTCCTTGGATTAGCGGAGGTATTGAGTTCAACTGGCCTCAGCATCATCGTCCTTCCACATTCATGCCTGTGGACTGCAAGATAGAAAAGAACAAGGACGGCTCTGTCACGGTATGGGTCAACGAGCGTGAACGTATGTTCCACCAACAGGGACAGGCTGGTTTCACTCTCCATCCGGGCTGTGCCTACCTTGAGATAAAGGGTCGCCTATACAATCCTACCGAGACTCCACAGACCTTCCTATGGTGGGCTAACCCTGCCGTAGCCGTGAACGACGCCTACCAGAGCGTGTTCCCACCAGACGTGAATGCCGTCTTTGACCACGGAAAGCGTGCCGTAAGCTCCTTCCCTATCGCTACTGGCACATACTACAAGATGGACTACTCTGCCGGAGTGGACATCTCCAACTACAAGAACATATACGTACCTACGTCATATATGGTTGCCAAGTCGAAGTACAACTTCGAGGGTGGCTATGAGAACGACACACACGCTGGTATGCTCCACGTAGCCGACCACCATATCGCTCCGGGCAAGAAGCAATGGACATGGGGTAACGGAGACTTCGGACGTGCGTGGGATCGTAACCTCACCGACGAGGACGGACCATATATCGAACTTATGGCTGGCGTATATACGGAGAACCAGCCTGACTTCACATGGCTCATGCCTTATGAAGAGAAGTCTTTCGTACAGTATTTCATGCCTTACCGTGAACTTGGCATAGTCAAGAACGCAAGCAAAGACTTCATGATTAACATCAACCCTCTGCCTACGGATGGCGGTCTTCCTGCCGGTACGGTCAACTTCAAGATTTTTGCCACAAGCAAGCAGAAGGTAAGAGTCATCCTCAAGAGCAAGGACGGCAGGATATATTACAACAACGAGCTTATCATATCACCAGAGTCAATACTTGACGTGACAACTGCCACAGAGGGTGCAGACTTCAATTCTCTCCGTCTTGACATAATCAAGAACGGAAAGTGCGTACTCAACTGGGAACCAGAGCCAGACGAGATACAGCCAATCCCTGATGCTGCCGAGCCTGCCCTTCTTCCTCAGGACATCAAGACAAACGAGCAGCTTTACCTCACAGGTCTCCACCTTGAGCAATACCGTCATGCCACATGGTCAGCACTCGACTACTATGAGGAAGCCCTCCGTCGTGACCCTATGGACGTACGTTGTAACAACGCCGTTGGACTTTGGTATCTCCGCAGGGGACGTTTCCTGAAGGCAGAGCCATACTTGCGTACAGCCGTCAAGGTGCTCCAGAAACGCAACCTAAACCCTTACGACGGAGAGCCAATCTACAACCTCGCACTCTGTCTCAAGTATCAGGGACAATATGACGAAGCATACGACTGGGCATACAAGAGCACATGGAATGCAGCATGGCAACAGGCAGGCTTCATGATGTGTGCACAGATTGCCACGATGAGAGGCGACTATGACGAAGCACTCTATCTCATAGACAAGTCGCTCATCTACGGATGGCACAACCATAAGGCACGTGCCCTGAAGGCTACCCTCCTCCACCTCACACAGAGCAAGGAGCTTGACGCCTTTGCCAAGGAATCGCTTGACATCAATCCATTCAACTATGCCATCCTCTACGAGACTGGCAACACGGACGAGATGCGTGAGCTTATGCGCAAGGATGCCAACAACTACGACGAGCTTGCCCTCGACTACGTAGCAGCAGGTCTCACAACTCAGGCTCTCGACATCTGGAACATGGCAATAGAGGAAGGTGCCACTACGGCACTCACATATTACTACATCGCCTGGCTCACGGGCAACGAGGATGACCTCAACACAGCCAAGCATCAGGATGTGGCATACTGTTTCCCTAACCGTATGGAGGCAGTACAGGCTCTCAGCACTTTCCCTGATGATGCCAACGCCAACTACCTCCTTGGTAACCTCTTCTACGACCGTCGCCAGTACGACAAGGCAAAGGAATGTTGGGAACGTTCCGAGGCTCTCAATCCAGCCCTGCCTACCGTACACCGTAACCTCGCACTCCTTTATTACAATAAGGAGAACGACGCAGAGCGTGCGCTTCAGGAAATGGAGATGGCATTCACGCTTGACCAGACAGACAGCCGTGTGTTCATGGAACTTGACCAGCTATACAAGAAACTGCAACGTCCTTTCGCAGAACGTCTCCAAAACTATGACGCTCTCCCTGCCGTTGTTGCAGAACGTGACGACCTTATTCTCGAACACGCCACCCTACTCAATCAGTTGGGCAGATACAAAGAGGCAAAGGCAATCATCGACGGTCATGTGTTCCATCCATGGGAAGGTGGCGAAGGCAAGGTGTCTGGACAATACCAGTTCTCTCGCCTTGAGATTGCAAAGAAGATAATACGTGAGGCAGAGCACAACCCAGAACAGGTGGAGCGACTTAACCACGCCATCCAGCTTCTTGAGGAATGTCTCGTGTTCCCTCCTTCACTTGGCGAAGGCAAACTCTACGGCGCACAGGACAACGACTTCTACTACTTCCTCGGTACGGCATTTGAACTTAGGGCTAAGGCATATCAAGACAACGGTCAGACATACGAGGCAGAGCGTTTCTTCAGCAAGGCAAACAAGATGTACCGTCTCGGTACGCAAGGCCCTACTGAACCTGCTGCTGCACTCTACTACAACGATGCCAAGCCTGACAAGATATTCTATGCAGCACAATGTTACAAAGCACTTGGCGACGAATCCATGGCAACAGGTCTCTTCCATAAGCTTGTATCATACGGAGAGAAGCATATCTTCGAGCATATCACGATGGACTACTTCGCCGTGTCACTCCCAGACCTCCTTGTGTGGGATGGTAACCTCGACGAGCAGAACCTCATCCATTGCAACTATATGCTTGCACTCGGTCACTACGGACTGGGCAATGAGGCAAAGGCAAGGCAACATCTTGCAGAGGTACAGCGTCTCAACATCAACCACCTTGGTGCCATCAGCATGAAGACTATGATGGATTAATTAATAGTAGTTTAAATAGTTCTATCCGAAGCAGGGGCTAAGTAGTGACTTAGTTCCTGCTTTTTTCTAATCAGGAAGTAGTCAACCACGTCCAAAGTATCAGTTTTTAAGTTTTATCCGTATTTTTAGTTACATATTATTCGTTAATCAATAAAAATTGTGTATATTTGCGATGTGTTTGAGTTTTCAAGTATGTTTTATTCTTCATTAGAACACAAAATCTCAAAAAATAACTAACTCAAAAACTCACAAACTTAATAACTTACTCAAACCTATGAGCACTAAGCAAAAACGTTTCTTCCTCACAGAAGACCAGATTCCAACACAATGGTACAACATTCAGGCTGACATGGTGAACAAGCCAATGCCACCACTCAACCCACAGACAAAGCAGCCTCTCAAGCCAGAAGACCTCTATCCTATCTTCGCAAAGGAACTATGTCATCAGGAGCTTGACCAGAAGAATGCATGGATTGACATTCCAGAGGAAGTACGTGACATGTACAAATATTACCGTTCCACTCCTCTCGTTCGTGCATACGGATTGGAGAAGGCACTCGGAACACCAGCACACATATACTTCAAGAACGAGAGCGTAAGCCCTGTAGGTAGCCACAAGCTTAACTCTGCCCTCCCACAGGCATATTACTGCAAGGAGGAAGGTGTTACAAACATCACTACCGAGACAGGTGCAGGACAATGGGGATGCGCACTCTCATACGCAGCCAAGGTATTCGGACTTGAAGCAGCAGTATATCAGGTGAAGATTTCATACAACCAGAAGCCTTACCGTCGCAGCATCATGCAGACATACGGAGCTCAGGTCACTCCTTCACCATCAATGTCAACCAAGGCAGGAAAGAAGATACTTACAGAAGACCCAAACAATCAGGGTTCACTCGGTACGGCAATCTCTGAGGCAATCGAGCTTGCAGTAAGCACTCCAAACTGTAAATATACACTCGGTTCTGTCCTTTCTCACGTTACTCTCCACCAGACTATCATCGGTCTTGAGGCAGAGAAACAGATGGAGATGGCAGGCGAATATCCAGACATCGTAATCGGATGCTTCGGCGGTGGTTCTAACTTCGGCGGTATCTCTTTCCCATTCATGCGTCACAATATCCTTGAGGGAAAGAAGACACGCTTCATCGCTGCAGAGCCAGCAAGCTGTCCAAAGCTAACACAGGGCGTGTTCCAGTACGACTTCGGAGACGTGGCAGGCTACACTCCACTCCTCCCAATGTACACACTTGGTCATAACTTCATGCCTGCAAATATCCACGCAGGTGGTCTCCGCTACCACGGAGCTGGTGTCATCGTGAGTCAGCTTCTCAAGGACGGACTCATGGAGGCAACAGACATCAAGCAGACGGAGTCATTCAAGGCTGGTACACTCTTTGCAAAGGCTGAAGGTATCATCCCTGCACCAGAGAGTTGCCACGCCATAGCAGCAGCCATCAATGAGGCAAACAAGTGCAAGGAGACAGGTGAGGAGAAGGTTATCCTCTTCAACCTCTCTGGTCACGGACTCATCGACATGTCTGCATACGACCAGTATCTCTCAGGTTCCCTCCTCGACTTTGAGATTACTGAGGAAGACGTAAAGAGAAACATCGCCGAACTTGAGAAGGTAATCAAATAAACTCACATAAAAAGGGCGTACAGCACAAAGCATGTACGCTCTTTTTGTGTTTTTTCAACAAGTTTTTTGCTTTTATCTGTTCCCTTGATTTGCATAATATATATCTTTGTCCAAAAATAACGATTAAGAAGCATGGAAGAAACGAAAAACATCATTCCGCCAATATCATCATATAGGCCGCACAATGCAGGATATGACTATCACGATGCAGGGGCTTACCTCATCACCCTTGTGGTAACAGAGCGTGAGCAATGTCTATCCATGCTAAACGATAATATCCACAAGCCTGCAGTCACCCTAACAAATACAGGACGAATTGTCATGGAGGAATGGGAGAAGACCGCGGAGATACAGGCAAGCAAGGGTCGCCATATCGACACCCTCTGCCAAGTGTGCATGCCCGACCACTGGCACGGAGTAATCATGGTAAGGGAGAGGATGGATGTCAGCATAGGCACCATCATCAATGCTTTCAAGTCAGTATGCACAAGCCGCTGGCGCAAGGAGGAGACTGGTTATGTCCAGCCGCCGTGCACGGCGAGCCGCATCAGATGCATGAGCAAGGAAGCACGCCGTGCCTATTACGCCACGCGCCCACGCATCGAGCAACCACTCTTTGATGATGACTATGACGACACCATCTGCATTGACCATGAGCACCTGCTAAGGATGATATCATACGTGAACGACAATCCTCGCCGTGCTATCATACGCAGGCTTCGGCCAAATTTCATGCAACGACGCACGCACATCACCATCAACGGCAGGGACTATGCCGCCTTTGGTAACCTTTTCCTCCTCCGCTGGGCAAACAAGGTGCAAGTTTTCTGCCATAGGAAGGCACCAGACGGCCATACACCATACGAACAGACGGAGGCTTACAGACAGGAGTGCATCCGATGGAAGGCACAGGTGATGAAAGGCGCAACCGTCATTGTCACTCCAGGCATCAGCAAGGGTGAACAGATTATCAAAAACAGATGCATAGAGAAAGGCTACCCACTCATACACATACAGAAAGAGAGCATAGGCAAATACTGGAAGCCTGAGCTGTCACGTTTTGACGCCTGTACACGTGGTTCACTTCTCATTCTTGCCCCATGGGACATAGATGACATGGGCGAGGTGAACCACATACCTTCAAACACGGACTATGCACGCTTCCACAACCTCAACGACATTGCAAAAAGCATATGTGAGCTTGACGAATACGCCACAATGAACATAAAATGAGGACACAATAACACATGATTTATAAAAAACACCACTTTACTTATACAATTTGAAAGAAAACAAGGCAAAAAACATTATATTTATCATTTATTATGGCGATTTGTTTTGCAGAATGTAAAAAATGGTTTACCTTTGTCTCACAAAATAAAATGATATACTATAAAAAATGAGTAAACTGATAAAAGTAGAGGGTTACAAGCCATTGCTTAACCCAATACAGACAGAACAGGGCATCAAACAGATAAAGGACTTCTTCCAGGCCAATCTGTCAACAGCACTTCGCCTTCGCCGTGTCACTGCACCATTGTTCGTGATGCGCGGTCTCGGTATCAACGATGACCTCAACGGTGTGGAGCGTCCTGTATCATTCCCAATCAAAGACATGGGCGACCAAGTAGCAGAGGTCGTACATTCACTTGCAAAGTGGAAGCGTCTCATGCTTGGCGAATATGGTATCAAGCCAAGCTATGGACTCTATACAGACATGAACGCCATACGTGGTGACGAGGAACTTGACAACCTCCACTCACTCTACGTTGACCAGTGGGACTGGGAGCGCACAATGACAGCAGAGGAGCGTAACCTCGACTTCCTCAAGAAGATTGTAAGGTGCATCTACTCAGCTATCCGTCGCACAGAGTACCTCGTGAGCGAGACATTCCCACAGATAGAGCAGTTCCTTCCAGAGGATATCCACTTCATTCATTCAGAAGAACTTCTCCAGATGTACCCAGACCTCACTCCAAAGGAGCGTGAGGATGCCATCTGTAAGAAGTACGGAGCTGTATTCATCATGGGCATTGGCGGTAAGCTTTCAAACGGTGAGCCACACGACGGACGTGCTCCTGACTATGATGACTGGACAACACCAAACTCAGACGGCTACAAGGGTCTCAATGGTGACATCATGATATGGTATCCTATCCTCAACCGTGCCTTCGAGCTTAGCTCCATGGGTATCCGCGTTGACAAGGACGCACTTCTCCGTCAGCTTGAGATATCAGGCAAGGAAGAGCGCAAGGAACTCTTCTTCCACAAGAAGCTCCTTGCAGGCGAGCTCCCACTCTCTATTGGTGGAGGTATCGGTCAAAGCCGTCTCTGCATGGTACTCCTTCACAAGGCACACATCGGCGAAATCCAAGCCAGCATCTGGCCAGATGATATGCGCAAGGAATGTGCCGCAGCAGGAATGCCACTCATCTAATAGTTTTCGGCATAAAGAAGCAAAAGCAATAAGCTATGTATGATTGAACCGTGAACGGCTCAAAACAGACTCTCAATTCAAGATTTATTTAGTCGTCCCTTAAGAAGACTACAATCGTTTGCTATATAACAAAATACATTA
>JAFZVY010000105.1 GCA_017617575.1 Bacteroidaceae bacterium
AGGAGGATCCTGAGAAATGGCTAACTATCATTCAGATGCCGATAGAATAATCAAAAAAGTCTAAGGGCTAATAGCAAAAGGCTTTTGACCTATAACTTTAGTCCTTAGACATTTAACATTAAACATTATGAAGGAAATAACTGTTATATGAAACACGAGATTATTGAGCTGCACGATGTGCAGATTATTGGCATGGCCAAAAAGATTGCCTTTAATGAGGCGAAAAAAGAATGCCCAAAGTTCTGGGGTGAGTATGTGAAAAAGATTATCAAGCCTGTGGTGTTTGAGAAACAAGCACCTAATACATTCCAACAGGTGGCATTTGCTAATGGCGTTGGTGAGTTTGGACTCTGCACTTGCGACATACCCAACCACAATTGCGCTATCTGTGCAGAAATGAATTTCGGTGCTTGCAGCAAAAACACATTTACCTACGTTATCGGCGGTATTTATAAAGGTGGCGACGTACCAGAAGGCATGCAGCTCTTCCCTATTCATAGCGGAAAGTGGCTGAAGATGCATTTCGAGGGAGGCATGAGAGCCTTTCAAGAGCAATACACAAAGTTTCATAAGGAGTGGTTGCCTGCACATCCTGAGTACAAATGGGCACCGAATTCCTGTTGCATGGAGTGGTATCAAGGCACCGACATCCAGTCGCCCGATTACCAATGTGGCGTGATGATGCCGTTGGAAGAAAAGCCTCGATTTACGTTCAACACCGTTGGACTGTTTACTAATGACAACAAGGCTACCGTTGAATTCTATACGAAAGCCTTTGGTTTTACCACTTCATGGGATGGTATGCAACCGAATGTGGAAATGTTCCTTGGCAGCAATAGAATCATTCTCTTCCCACGTGGTGCATTTGAGCAGATGGTCTCAAAGAAATTCCTGTATCCTGAAGGTTTCAACGGCACTATGGAGTTGAGCTTTGATGTACCAACTTTCGCCGATGTTGACAAAGAGTATCAGAATGCTCTTAACAATGGTGCAAAGAGCGTACTTCCTCCGACTACTGAGCCTTGGGGACAGCGTACTTGCTATGTGGCAGATCCAGACGGCAACCTCATCGAGATTGGCTCGTTTATAGAGGGGTGAAAAATAATAATGACAAATTAAAATATAAATTGTATGGTTAAACATATTATTCTCTGGAAACTGAATCCGGAACTCTCTGAAGAAGATAAAGCAAAAGTAAAAGCCGACATTAAGGCTGGACTCGAGGGATTGGTAGGTAAGGTGCCTGGACTTCTTGAAGTGAATGTACACACAGAAGGTCGCTTGGCTTCTTCAAATGCCGATGTAATGCTTGACAGCACGCTTGAAAGCGTAGAAGCGTTGAAGGGCTATACTCCACACCCTGCTCATGTTGCAGTACGCGATAATAAAGTGCTGCCTTTTGCAGTAGAGCGTTTGTGTCTCGATTTCGAGGTCTAAATGTAAAGATATGAATATAGAATCAGAAAGAATCCTCCTGCGTCCATGGAAAGAGAGCGACGCAGAGGTATTATACAAATATGCGAGCGACCCTGTCATAGGTACAAGGGCTGGCTGGCCACCACACCAGAGCGTGGAGGAGAGCAAGGAGATAATCCGTACTGTATTCCATAGCCTCCACACATGGGCTATAGTCCTGAAGGAGACAAACGAGCCTATTGGTGCTATGGGCTACGGAGAGTCATGCGAATGTAACCTTCCTGCACGCAAGGACGAACCTATCACTGGTTACTGGGTGGCCAAGCCTTACTGGAACCAAGGTATATGCACCGAGGCTCTGCAACTGATGATTGACCACATCAGACAGACCACCGACATTCCGTCACTCATCAGTGGTCATTTCAAGGATAATCCTGCCTCGGGACGTGTGATGGAGAAGTGCGGTTTCGTACCTACAGGTGAAGAATGCATTGACGAAACAATGTACGCCGGTAAGGGAAGGCCGATAAGAGTCCTCCGACTTGAGCTATGACCACAGCTTCATTGACCGTCATGTTTGAAGCACCCTTCTGGATTGGGCTATTCGAGATGACCGACCGTCAAGGACTGCGTGTGTGCAAGGTTACGTTCGGAGCAGAGCCAACGGACAAGGAGGTGATGGAGTATGTAGATAGGCATTGGCACCAGTTAAGATATAGCCAAGCCATCGAGATAGACCAAACAACCGAACACAGGCAGAACCCAAAGCGACAGATGCGTGAAGCAAAGAAGCAGATGCAGTCGCATGGCATAGGAACAAAATCACAGCAAGCCCTCAAGCTACAACAGGAACAGAACAAGACTGAACGCAAGCAACGTTCACACATCGAGCGTGAGGCGGAGAAACAACGCAAGTTCGATCTGCGTCAAGCTAAGAAGGCAGAGAAGCACCGAGGGCATTAACGCTTAAAACAAAAAACACTGAAATGAAACAAACAATACAGCTATTTCTATTAACATTACTGTTGGTATGTTGCAAGCAACAGCCACAGACACTCAGCGAGCTACAGTCTGAGTACATCACCATTGATGACAGCATCAAGATTCACTACAAGATATGGAACGCATCCGACGATACGGACGTGAAGACACTTTGCTTCGTCCACGGCTTCGGCTGCGACATCAATACTTGGGAAAAGCAGTTCGAGGCGTTTCGTGACGACACTGACTTGCAACTCGTATTCATAGACCTACCAGGCTATGGACAGAGCGACAAGCCACACGTGGATTACACACTCCAGTTCTACGCCCATGCCGTTGACGAGGTGCTTAACTCCAATAACATCACATCAGCCATATTCATAGGTCACAGCCTCGGCACACCTGTTTGCCGACAGACACTCATGACAACCAAGCATACAGGTAGCTTAGTGGATGTGGACGGAGTATATTGTTTCTACGATGGCAACGAGTCCATTGAATACGTGGAAGCCGTACAGCAGTTTGGACATGCCTTTGATGGCGTAGACTGTCGTGAAGTAATCACAGGGTTCGTGTCATCACTCTCAGGAAGATACACTCCGCAGACGATTATCGACTACGCAATGTCGGTCATGCCAGAGACACCACAATACGTGGCATCAAGCACGATGCAGAACCTTGTGGACAAGAAATGGTGGAGCACATCACCGCTGAACATTCCTGTCATGGTCATCTGCACGCAAAACAGCGGACTTGAGCCAGACAACAAGGCAAAGATGCAAGCACTCTATCCAAACCTCGACTATACGGAACTAACTTCCTGCGGTCACTTCATCCACATGGAGCAATCCGATACGTTCAACGACAAACTGAGGATGTTCATAAACAAATAGCAGACAACCACCTTACCATCTCATGAGGGTAAGGTGGTATTATGCTTATAGACAATATAATGGTTGCAAATAAATAATGAAACAGTCAATAAGATAGAAGACAACACACAAATCACGCCTTATGAACATATTAATCTTATCAGGCAGTCCTCGCAAAGGGGGAAACACAGACTTGCTTATCGAGGCTTTTACTAAGGGAGCATCTGAACACAATAAAGTAGAGGTCATTTCCGTACATGATTACAAGGTAGCGCCATGCATGGGATGTAATGCTTGCTTTAAGAACAAAGACAACACATGTGTGCAAAAAGACGATATGACTGCCATTTACGACAAAATGGCTAATGCCGACATGCTGGTTGTTGCTTCACCAGTATATTTCTACGGACTGAGCGCACAACTAAAAGCCATCATCGATCGCTGCCACAATCCCAGACGTGACACGTTCCGCATATCAAAGCTCGCTCTCCTGCTTGTAGGAGCTGCTACCTTACCCGAACTCTTCGACAGCATCATCACACAATATCAACTATGCATCAATTTCTTCCACCTTGAAGATGCAGGCAAGATACTCGTAAGAGGTGCAAAGGATAAAGGCGATATTAAAAATTCGGGAGCCCTACGTGATGCATACGAACTGGGACGCTCATTATAATAAGTCAAAAAATCATGCAAACGAATACACAAAGAATCATTAAGGCAAACATTGATGATTTGCCAGAAATACTTCGATTGCAATATCTCGCATATCAAAGCGAAGCTGCCTTATTCGGCAACAGAGATATTCCACCGTTAAAACAAACACTAAACGAGGTTACGGAAGAATATGAACAAGGTGTCATCTTGAAAATGATTGATATCAACGGGAATATTATAGGTTCAGTCCGTGCAAAGGAAGAACATGGCACAGCATTCATCGGAAAGCTGATGGTTCATCCAGATCATCGTCATCACGGACATGGCACAATGCTGCTGAAAGAAATAGAAACGTACTTTCCTGGAAAAAGATACGAACTATTCACAAGCACCAGAAGCATTGACAACATTCGATTGTACGAGCAACTGGGCTACAAGGCATTCTGCCGTAAAGCCATAACAGACGTGTTACAGTTTGTATATATGGAGAAATAAGATAATCATAAACAATAGGCTATCAAAAGGCAAAGCAATATACACAAGCAAGGTGGCAATGGGTGCTTCCTTCTCCATCTACAAGACCAATCAAACCAAACTTTTCCTTGTGCCTAATGATTGGTCGTGATTTATGTTTTGCTTGTTACGCTTGTATTGCTCGTGCAAAACATTTACCTTTGTGCGGGATTTTATCCTAATTTTAACATTTGAGATATGAATACAAACAAAATTAAAACGACATTTATCCTTTTGTTTCTGTCACTTACGTCATTCGCCCAAGAGGGTGCATGGAGTGGTGAGCTAAATGTGCAAGGTGTTAAGCTACCTCTTGTGTTTAATTTCTCGGATGAAGGTTGTACGATGGATTCGCCTGCACAAGGTGTGAAGGGAGTGAAGACAGAGTGGAAGCGTGCGGACGATGGCTCTGTGAATATCTCAATCCCTTTGATAGGTGGAAGCTACACAGGTCAGTACGATGGCAAGGAGATAAAAGGCGTGTTCAAGCAACATGGTATGTCTTTTCCTTTGGATTTGACAAATGGGGTGAAGAAGGCCAATCGTCCTCAGACTCCTGTGGCACCATTCCCTTATAAGACGGAGGAGGTGACGTTCACAAATGGTGATGCCGTACTCAAGGGTACGCTTACCATACCGGAAGGATGCAGCAAGGACACTCCTGTGTTTGTGATGGTAACGGGAAGCGGTTTTCAGAATCGTGATGAGGCTATATTTGAACATAAACCTTTTGCTGTGATTGCAGATGCCTTGGCACGTAATGGGATTGCAACCATGAGGTACGATGACCGTGGCTTTGGAGAGTCAAAGGGGGACGTGATAAACTGTACTACAGAAGATTTGAAAAAGGATGCCTTGGCAGGTGTCAATCTCATGCGTAAGCGTTTTAGCAAGGTCGGTGTGATAGGTCATAGCGAAGGTGGTACTATAGGTCTTTTGCTTGCAAGCGAAAAGCAGGTTGACTATGTCGTTTCACTTGCAGGAGGCGTAACTTCTATGAAAGAGTGCTTGGTATGGCAGAATAGCCTCGCCCTGAAAGGTGCAGGGCTGTCAGACGATGTGGTAAATGCTTATTGCAAGGCTTTGGACAGAGGATTTGACGACATGATGGCTGGCAAGAACTATTCGGATGTGTCGCTTGAAGATGTGCCAGACATTTTGAAGGACAACTTCGTCAAGGCTATGCAACAGTCCTCAACTCCTTACTTCCGTTATTTCCTTTCGCTTGATGCAAGAAAATGCTTGAGTGACATCAAGTGCCCTGTGCTTGGTTTGAACGGAAAGCTTGACAACCAGGTGCAATGTGACATTAATCTCAAGGCTCTCGAACAGGGCGTGACGAACAAGTCATCCAAGGTCGTAGCCTTTGATGGACTAAATCATTTGTTCCAGCATTGTAAGACAGGAGCAATTACGGAATATCAAGAGATAGAAGAGACAATATCTCCAGATGTCCTCAATATGATGGTTGAGTGGATAAAGCAAAATAAATAAATGACAAACAAAAAGGGTGTGCCGATTGGCATACCCTTTTTGTTATGATTATGTCTTAGATGCTTACGCTCGGATATAAAAATGAATGATTCGTTTTGTTTTTCGCTTTCTTATTCGTAACTTCGCACCAAATTGGTAAAATGCACTATGAGCAAAAAGAAAGACGAAGAAGAATTGGAAAATGAGGGCGTTGGTGAAAACGAACGCTTAGACGAACCTGAAGAGGTGGACAGCATGGAGGTTACGGAGGATGAAGTGGAGGCTTCCGAGGATGACGAGGAAGTGCTCGTTGAACCTTCTGCTCCGGGAATGCCTCCTAAGAGTGATTATGATCCTGCTAAGATGGGTGACAGCATCACTCATCACCTTAGCGGTATGTATCAGAACTGGTTCCTGGATTATGCAAGCTACGTAATCCTTGAACGTGCCGTGCCTCACATCATGGATGGATTGAAGCCTGTACAGCGACGCATCCTCCATTCCATGAAGCGTATGGACGATGGCCGCTACAACAAGGTGGCTAATATCGTGGGACACACTATGCAGTTCCATCCTCACGGTGATGCCAGTATCAAGGATGCACTCGTACAAATGGGTCAGAAGGAGTTGCTCATCGACCATCAGGGTAACTGGGGTAACATCCTCACGGGTGATGATGCTGCCGCTGGTCGTTACATCGAGGCTCGTCTGAGTAAGTTTGCTCTCGATGTAGTGTTCAATCCTAAGACTACAGAATGGAAACTGTCTTACGACGGACGTAACAAGGAGCCTATCGCGCTTCCTGTAAAGTTCCCTCTCCTCGTTGCTCAGGGAGTGGAGGGTATTGCCGTAGGTCTTAGTTCCAAGATTCTTCCTCATAACTTCAACGAGATTTGTGATGCCGCGGTTGACTATCTCTATGAGAAGCCTTTCGCACTCTATCCTGACTTCCTCACGGGAGGTAGCATAGACGTGTCAAAGTACAACGACGGTCAGCGTGGCGGTAGCGTCAAGATACGTGCCAAGATTGAGAAGGTTGACAACAAGACTCTCGTCATTCGTGAGATTCCTTTCAGCAAGACGGCTGAGTCGCTCATCGACTCTATCACCAAGGCTGTGGAGAAGGGTAAGATTAAGGCTCGCAAGATTGAGGATAACACGGCTGCAGAGGTTGAGATTCTTGTTCATCTCGTGCCGGGCGTGTCAAGCGACAAGCAGATTGATGCCCTCTATGCCTTCACGGATTGTGAGATAAGCATCTCCCCTAACTGTTGCGTCATCGACGAGCGTATGCCTAAGTTCCTCACCATAAGCGACGTGGTGAAGAAGTCGGTTGACTACACTAAGTCACTTATTCGTCGTGAGCTTGAGATTCGCCGTGACGAGATACTTGAGATGCTTCACTTTGCAAGCCTTGAGAAGATATTCATTGAGGAGCGCATATATAAGGGCAAGGAATTCGAGCAGGCTCCAGACATGGATCATGCAATCGACTATGTTGACAAGCGCTTGGAACCTTTCAAGGAAAGTTTCGTGCGTGAGGTTACGCGTGACGACATCCTCCGACTCATGGAAATCAAGATGGCGCGCATCCTCAAGTTCAACAAGGACAAGGCTGACGAGCTTATTGCCAAGTACAAGGCTGACATCGAGAGCATAAACAAGGACCTCGCCAACCTCGTGGAGGTTACTGCCAACTGGTTCCGCTACCTCAAGGAGAAGTATGGTGCAGAGCATCCACGTCTCACGGAGATTCGCAACTTCGATACTATTCAGGCAGCTACGGTGGCAGAAGCTAACCAGAAGCTTTACATCAACCGTACGGACGGATTCATCGGTACTGGTCTCAAGAAGGATGAATTTGTGTGCAACTGTTCAGATATAGATGATGTCATCCTCTTCTACCGCGACGGTACGTACAAGGTGATGAAGGTGGCAGACAAGGTGTTTGTGGGTGAGACGGAGAAGTCAAAGAAGGAGAAGCGCAAGGCGGAGATTATCCATATTGCCATCTTCAAGAAGAACGACTCTCGTACCATCTATAACGTGTGCTACAAGGATGGTGCTTCAGGTGTGTCATACATCAAGCGTTTCAACGTCACGGCTATGACGCGTGACCGTGAGTATGACGCTACTATGGGTACTCCTAAGAGCCGTATCACTTACTTCTCGGCTAATGCCAATGGTGAGGCAGAGATAATCAAGATTACGCTCAAGCCATACGAGAAGATTAAGAAGCTCACGTTTGACAAGGACTTCTCTGAGATAGCCATCAAGGGACGTGCCTCAAGGGGTAACCTCCTTTCTAAGAACGAGATATTCCGCATACAGCTCAAGGCTCACGGCGGCAGTACGCTTGGAGGAAGAAAGGTATGGTTTGACAAGGACGTACAGCGACTCAACTATGACGAGCACGGAATGTACCTTGGAGAGTTCCATAACGAGGACCAGATTCTCGTCATCCTTGACAATGGTGAGTTCTATACATCAAACTTCGACGTGAACAACCACTACGAGCAGAACATTGCCCGTATAGAGAAATATAATGCAAACAAGGTATGGACGGCTGTCCTCTGGGATGCCGACAACCAGAACATGCCATACATCAAGCGCTTCCAGATAGAGTCATCGTCAAAGAAGCAGAACTATCTTGGCGACAATCCTGACAGCAAGGAGATTCTCCTTACCGACACAGCATTCCCACGCTTGCTCATTAAGTTCAACGACCCTAATGTTGACCGTATGGACGAGGAGGTAGATGCCGAGCAGTTCATAGCTGTCAAGGGATTCAAGGCAAAGGGTAAACGACTTACAACATACCCTATAGCAAGTGTGACAGAGCTTGAGCCAACACGTTTCCCTGAGCCAGAGGAGGATTCGGACGAATCAGCCGAGGAAGCTCCAGAGGTTGTTGACCCAGACGAGGGCAAGAGCGATAGCGACATCCGCGACGAGTTGACAGGACAGTTGAAGTTGTTCTAAGGCTCAACGCTTAGTGCTTGGATGACCGCCAGACGGTCAAATGGTAAATTGTCAAATAGTAAAAATAGTCAGATGGTAAGTAGGATTCTTTTGACATTCTTCATTCTTTTTTCTTCATCCCTCATGCTCTCGGCACAAAATAGGATGGAGAAGGGTGAGGTGCGCCATTCCTATATGGGTGGATATGGTCATGCCAATGTGCTTGACTCTTATCTCTCACCATATAATTATACAGGCTCAAACTTCAAGTTTATGTTTGAGTCACAGACTCCTTGCAAGCTAAAACTTGGCAAGGGCGACACGAGTGACTACCTTTACCACACGCAACTCACGACGGACGCTTCCATTATTGAGAATCGTACCAAGAATGTGAGTGGCCTTGCTGGTGGAGTGAGATGGAACATAGGCGTTCTACGTAACTTCTATACCAATGGCTCTTTCAGCCTTTATGCAGGTCCTATGTTCAACGCATACGTTGGAGGCGTGTATAATGAGCGCAATGGCAATAACCCAGCACAGCTAAAGCTTAGCGTCACTCTTGATGCCAAGGTTATGGCCATGTACGACTTCAAGGCATGGAATGTTCCTGTTCACGTGGATTACAGAGTGTCTGCCCCTCTCTTTGGTGCAGCCCACTCTCCAGAATATGGCGAGTCATATTATGAACTGTACGAGCTTGACGACAGCCGCAACGGTATCGTGTGCGTATATCCTGGCAATATGCCTTCACTTCGTCACCTTCTGACATTTGAAGTACCAATACTCAAGGGACATAAGTTGCGCTTCGGCTATTCGGGCGACTTTATGCAGTCAAAGATTCATGACCTTAAATATCATTCCTACACACAGAACTTCATGGTGGGAATGACAACAACATTATTCCGCAAATGAAGATGAACAGGATTTTTGCTTACATATTGACTCTACTCTCTGTCCTTTCACTTAGTGGATGTGTAACGGAGGATGAATACGACAACAGCCAGAGGGGTAACTTCGAGGCTCTTTGGCGACTCATGGATGAGCACTACTGCTTCTTCGACTACAAGCAGAAGGAGCTTGGCGTTGACTGGAACGAGGTACATACTCGTTACTCTGCCTATGTAAATGAGACGATGACACAGAAGCAGCTCTTTGAGGTACTGTGTAACATGGTGGCAGAATTGAAGGATGGTCACGTTAATATAGGTGCACCGTTCGACATAGCACGCAACTGGAGTTACTTTGAGGATTTCCCTCTCAACTATAATGATAGTATCGTAAACCTCTATCTTGGTCATGACTACAACATAGCATCAGGTCTCAAGTTTGTCATCCTTGACGACAATATAGCTTACGTGCGTTGCGAGAGCTTTGACAAGGCTATTGGTGACGGAAACATATCCCACATGATAAACATCGTGGGAATGTGTCGAGGCATGATACTTGACATCCGTGACAATGGAGGCGGTCAGCTTACTACTGCTCATAGGCTTGCGTCACGCTTTATTGATGACAAGACTCTTATTGGCTATGTGAGCCATAAGACGGGAAAGGGACATAATGATTTCTCAACACCTATAATGGAATATATTGAGCCATACGACGGACTTCGTTGGAACAAGCCAGTGGTTGTCCTTACCAATCGTAGTTGTTATAGTGCCACTAATGACTTCGTGAAGTGCGTCAAGGGCGCTCCAAACGTCACAATCATAGGTGACCGTACGGGTGGTGGTAGTGGTATGCCATTCCATAGTGAGTTGCCAAACGGCTGGTCAGTACGCTACTCCGCCGTAGTGTACTATGACAAGAACATGAACCATACCGAATTTGGCATAGAACCAGATATCCAACTCCAGATGAGTGGCGCGGAGACTTCCAAGGGCAAGGACACATATATTGAGTATGCACGTCAGTACCTTGTACAGAAGTCACTTGAATAGATACATCTCAAATCTGTGATTTCAAATTTATGTCTTCGGGACAAGAGGATAATCTAAAATCTATAGTGTCAAATTTATGCCTTCGGATAAAAGTGTTCCGGAGGCATAAATTATAGATTTGACATTTGACACTCGCATAAATTATATATTGTATATTTGAGAGTGCAAAAAATCCTTGTGCAATGGTTGCAAATTAAATAAATATTCTTACCTTTGCACTCGGTTTCGCAAACTATGCGCCTGTGGCGGAATTGGTAGACGCGTTAGACTTAGGATCTAATGTCTCGCGGCGTGCAGGTTCGAGTCCTGTCAGGCGCACATAAGACAAAACCTAACTACTTAAATTCAAGTAGTTAGGTTTTTTTGTTATTACTTTAGGTCATAAATAGGTCAATGTGATTAAAGGACATGGATTATCATATATTAAAATCCTTTTATTTCTATAATTGCTAAAAAAATGCAGAGAGACTACAAGTCTTTCTGCATCTTCAACTTTTCCATTAATTTTAGGACTTCTGTCTTTTCTACATTCCCTAATGAAGCATATATTTTTGAAAAATCCATTTTACTATTGTCTTCATCCATATTAGATATCTCAATTTTTTCAACTACTGTCTTTAATATGTCATTATCTATGTTTCGATATCTAGCAAATGCTTTACTACCCTCAACATGTCCACTCATCTTGCAAATTATATTTGGGTCTTGTATTTGTTTGTAAATATTTCCAATGAATGTTTTTCTTGCCATATGACTTGAGGCTAATTTATAAATAGGTAATGTCTCTGTTTCCCCCGTTTTTGGATTTCTCCATTGCACATTCCTATTAATCTTACACTCGATGAAAATTTTCTTAATCGATTGATTGTATTTCTGTGGAGAAATAAACGGAAATAATCTACCTTTTTTGTCATTACCTTCATATTTAGCAATTAGTTCTAATGCTTTACCAGTCAGTGGAACAATAGCAGCCCTTGAAGTTGTGTTATCTTGGGTCTTATGGGGAGTATATGTCAATTCTCCACCTTGAATATTATTGGATGTAAGTTTAATTAAATCACCTACTCGACAGCCAACAAGACAATGAAAAGTAAAAATATCTCTCTGAACTTCCAGACTTTTGTTTTTCGAAAAATCATGATTGGCTATAATATCCCGTTCTTCAATAGTCAAATATATCGGTTCACCGTATTTTTCCGCTTCAATTTTGTAACCAACAAAAGGTCTATTGGTAATTAAATCATTTTCGAATAACCAATGTGTAAAGGCCTTAAATTTTTTCATCAATTTAACGATACTATTATTACCTCTTTTTATCAATTTTGGTGTTCTATGTTTTTGGGTAATTTCTTTTGGGCAAAGTGTTAATAATTCCCTAAATAGGCTAGGATTACAAGAAGCAAGTTCGTGTTCTGTGCGTAAATAATCTTCAAATTTAATTATATCATTTTTTGACAAGTTGTAGATATCAAGCATGTAATTTGTATTACTTGTTCTTTTGTTATATTCTTCATATCTCATCCAATCTCTCATTAGCACTTTGAACGCCTTTGTATGGTCTTTTGAAAAACGCCTTTGTCGCAAATAAATTTCTGCCAATTCATAAATGGACTTGCGTTCTTCTTTAATCTTTTTTTCTTCTTTTGCTCTTCTCTCTTTTTCGGCATTAATAGATGCCATAGTAATATCTTCAATATTCAAAAACTGAGAAATTGAAAAGTTTTCCTCAATCCATTCTTTTGTAAGATTATTTTTATCGAATCTTATTCCGATTTGATATAACCGTTCAAGTCTGCTGCAAAAGGTGTCTAGTGCTAACTTCGCTTCATTTGCATCATATTGCTCTTTATTGTTATACTTTTTTGGCTTTGGAATTTCTATGTAATTTTCTTTCATCTTTCCTTCGCCTCTAGACTTGAAAAATTCTCGATTAATAAAAATTCCCGTTTTAAAACATGGCCTATGTGTTGCATTAATAGTAAATTTAACTATTATCTCACTTTTTCCCTCGAAATTTTTTCTTTGGGAAAGTCTCAAATAAATTCTTCCCATATCTATCTATTTGAAATAATTTTTTTCAATTCAGTTTCACAATACAAATTTCTCGAACCCATTTTTAAAGGAATAATATAATTTCCTTTCGCCATACGCCAAAGAGTTGTTTTACTAATATGATATTTTTCAACCACTTCATTTACGGTAAGATATTTTTCTTCATCCTTACTTTTCATAATAAATTCCTTTATCTCTGACAATTTTTTGTCGAATAATTCTTGAATTTTAGTTTCAAGATAAATAATAAATTTGTTATCATTTTCCATATATAAATATTATTTAGTTAATATTAACTTTACTCAAAATTTTGAGAAAGTCTTTTTTCATAAATTTCGAATCTTCGCGAATAAATATTAATTCGAAATTTTACAATACAAAGATAACAATAAATTTTTGAAAAACCAAATTTTAAATCACTAAAAATCAGGACGTAAGAACATTTAAAATTAAGCGTTCCGCTTAATTTTAAAAAAGTTTCATAATAATGCAAAAAACACTATAAAATGCAAAAAATTATATAAGATTATAAAGTTTATATATATTATATATATAATGCAAATAGATGTTTTTAATCTCATATTTGGTATTGCGTATCCTCATTCTGATTAGAGAATACGCAAACCTTTACTTCATATAGAAGGGTTTCTCGAAAAATTCCAGAGAAATCCAGCCAAAATAATAATTGAGGGTCATATTACTTATTTTTAAAAATAATATATTGAAATATAGTGTATTATTCAATAATATTTAATTACATTAATAAATCAAGAAATGATATAACTTTTCCTTTAAAATCGAATCGAATTAATCGATTCAATAAATGTTTATATAATTCAAATAATTCATGAATTTGATTTGTAACAATCAAGTCATATAAGTAATCATCAGTATACCCCAACTTTTTAATACTGTCAAGAAGGAGTGTGTGATTAGTTCTTATTTCCAATCTAAAAATTTTTTTCATATCTAATTTGTCAATGATATACTGCTTTTGATAATCATTGTCAGCAATCTCTTTTGTTTTATCATAGGCATTAAGACATAGTCCTCTTTCTTTATTTGTGATATAAAAAGATTTGAATTTGCGAACATTCTTTCTAGACCCAGTACTTACATTAATTAAATTTTTAATTTCTTTACATTGCATATCATACTTACGATTTAGTATAATGGGGCTTAATTCGTCCATTTTTAATAATTTGTAAAAAGTATTAATAATATTAGAATCAAAATCAAGTGCCAAATCCAGTTTTGAAATTGAATGAAATTCAAGGTTGAGGCTATCTATGATGTAGTCAATTAATCCCAAATTACCATTATAAAATATCTCGTTATTGATAGAGAGATAGATTCGTTGTCGGTTGAAATTATACGAGCCAAAATAAAGATTGCCATATAACTTACCATCTTCCATAAAGATGTCAAATTTTATTTTGTAATTTGATTCATTGGTGTTTTTAACCATATAGAAAAATTGAAAATCAAGGCATTCTTGTTGTGAAATGTATTCTCTGTTAGCCTCATCTGTAGAACACGCAAGTTCTAATTTATCAATATTAAGTATCATCATAGTACTTATTTTTTTAAAAATATTA
>JAFZVY010000106.1 GCA_017617575.1 Bacteroidaceae bacterium
AAATTTACCACATCAAAATTGTCTATCAACACTTCCGGAAGTATAGCACGTAATAATTTGTCTGAATTCATGCTGCAAAGATAACACTTTATTCGGATTTCTTGAGGCTTCACCAACAGGGTAAATCCGCTGACCCCGAATAAGGAAGTCAGAAATGACTTTCTTTTTTCTTTTTGGCCCATTCCCAGCCCCCCCAAGGGTAGGAGTCTTGGTTACTTTATCCTTAATATTATTGATTTTTTCTCTGTTTTTTCTCCTTTCAGCAAATTTTTTACTACCTTTGTAATATAGAGATTACAAATTGTCTATTAACTAACATAGGTTTTACATAATTATGTACCGACGAAAACCACAAAACGTATAAAAAAATAAAGATGAACACGAAAATAATTATCATCGCCTTGCTCTCCATTGTCGCATTGGCAGGGCAGGCACAGACAAATGAGCCTTTCTTCCGCACGGACTCGGCAGTTATCATTGGAAAAATTGTAGGATTAAAGGCTGAGGCGATGCCCAAACAGGTATCCGTGAATTGGAACAATTCTATATCCAATACCTTCGAGGGTAACAACTTGGTTGATATAGCTGCCGATGGTACTTTTACTTTTCGGATGCAGTTGCATCATCCAATCCTTAATACATTAACATTCTCAGAAAATGAGCAAGTGCAGTATTACCTCATTCCTGGTGAGACGTTACAAATGGAAATTTATAAAAATGCCGATGGACGTTGGAATTGCAAATACAATGCAGGGAGTTCGGCAAAACGAGTTGAGCGTCTGTTAAAAGAAAATCTTGATTTTACGAACGAATACCGTATTATGCAGGCAGACAGGAGTGATTTGAAACGTCATACTTTCATTTGCGATAGCCTGATTATTTCGACCCTTGATAAACTTAATGCTTTAGCTGATGCCAAAAAGTTCACTTCTTACGAGCGACAATTGGCTTGCACAATGGCCACAAGCGTGATTTGCACAGGTTTCTTTTCCAGACATAACGAATTATTTCGTGGAAACTTCATTCGTGCGCTCAGAGATAGTACATTCAAGGCAGAATTATGCTCTCCAGAATACTATGCTCCAATAAAGTATTTACCATTGAACGACCCCATTCTCTTTGTTCCTTACAGTTCTCCACGATTATTGATAAGCTTGTCAGCTACGCCAGTCTGTAGCTTCGTAACCATAGCTTCTTGTTATGCTGAAGAATTTCAGAGGTTGCGTCAGGCTATGAACTGCATGATGGGTGACAAGGACAACCTACTGACTCAGATGGCCATAATGCAAAAACTACCCGCGGGACTCACTTCAGCCAAAGAAGCATACGAGCGCAGGTTGCAAGCCTTGGCAGACACGACGCTGACAGCAGAAACCCGTGCAGAATGGGCAGAATCATACGTACCGCTCGATACTGTGTACGAACGTGTTATCAGCGGATTCTCTCAGCCAGAACTTCGCAAGGAGGCTGAACGTCTCTTTTCCGTAACATTCAATGAATCGTTCACCTATCCCATTCCCGATGGCGATGGCAAGGCTTTGTTTGAAAGAATCATCAAGCCATATCGTGGTAAGGTGGTGTTGATAGATTTCTGGGCTATGTGGTGTGGACCATGCAAAGAAGCAATTGAGAAAAGCTGCGACCTGCGTCGTAGTCTGAAAGACAATCCTGACATCCAACTCGTCTTCATTGCACAAGAGGACAATCCAGAAACAAACGAGACATACAAACAATACGTTGCGGAAAATCTGCTTGGTGCCGATTGCTATCCTATCAGCAGTAATGAATTAAGCCAACTGTCAAAACTCCTTCAGTTCAAAGGCATTCCTCAATACGTTACTATCTTGCCAGATGGACAACGCCTACGCAAATCGCTCAATTACTTTTCTAATAATTATGATTTGTTCTTGCAGCAGTTGGATGAGATAAAACAGAAATTGTCCATAAACAACGAGACTAAGCAATAACAAATCATTCATGAATGTCGGCCTTACATAATCTATAATATGTGCAGTCGAAAGAGCAAATGCACCGTACACATTTCTTGTCTCTCGTACTAATGATAGTTTGCGAATGGACTATTAGTAAGTATTAAAAACAAAGCAGGATATTTCCGATGTGTGGAAATATCCTGTTTTTTATTATGTTTGTGGGTCGTAAGCATCATACTTAAGACATGGAAACATAATACTTGCTGAGCATTTCTATCATACTTGCGGCTGCCTTATGTTCAACACCATGGTGGGATTGAATGTTTCAGCGTATGGAACTATTTCAATTCGTCAAGGACGTATTTGGAAGGGGAGTAGTGCTTGAGTACCCAGAGGATGTAGTCGGATGATACGACGATGTTGCGAAGGTTGTCTGGGTCGGCATGGTAGATGCTGTAGGCGCTGTCGCCTGTGCGGTCAAAGTTTAAGCCGATAAGCTCACCTTTGGCGTTTACCACGGCACTTCCGCTATTGCCTGATGATGTCTCTGCATTTGTCGTGAAACAAGCTACAGGAAGTGTCTCGTTGCTTGATTCCAATAGTTTCCTGAATGAAGGACTAATCTCGTAATCCTTGTTGCCCTTCATCTGGTCTATTCGTGCAAGCATACCGCCAAGTTGTGTCATGTCTTGTACTCTACCTGGGGCAAGGCGCAGTGTGTGATTGGCATCGTATGCAAGTGCCTCGTCCTTGTGCATCTGGCAATAAGCTCTCATATATGTGTTGTATAGTCGAGTGTTCTTGCGTCGCAGCGGTGTCTCGTCCTTCATCTGTTTCTGTACACGCATAGTGTATATGTCGATGCACATACGGTAGAGTGGGTCGGTTACAAGTGGTTTCAAGCCGCTGTCGATAGATACGGACAACATCTTGCATAGGCGTTCTCTGTCTGTCAGGATGCTTGTGCGGAATATGCTGTCAACGTTGAAGTCCTTGTGAAGCACCGCAGGTAGGTATTTCTTTGGCACAGCCTTGAGGTATATTGGCAACAGGATGCTGAGCATCTCACGGTCCTCGTCAAGTTTCACCTGTGTGAAATACTCGTCTATGTTGCGTTGTAGTTCCTCTATCTGTTCTTCCATGCTCTCGTTGCGCGATGCCCTCTTTGAGCGTTCAATGGCTACGAGCTTCTCGAACTTACCAGCGAATGGGATTACAGTAGGTCCTGAACCGATGAACTGGCTGAATGCTTCGTTCATTCTATTATATAATGTGAGGCGTGAGTAAACGCTGTCTATGTCTGCTATGAGATGTTCTCCGTACAGTTTACGACGTTCTTCTGATGCGTTAATCCATTCCTGAAGTCTTGCTTCCTCTCTTCTCTTTCTCTCAACGACGTTATTGTTGCGCACACCGTCTATCTCTCCTCGTGAACGAAGATACACGTTCATAAACTTGCCGATGCGCACATCGTAGGCTGAACGCTCAGATTCAGGTGCGTTGTCACGACATCTTGTGAGGAAGTCAATCTTTGCCTTGAGGAAGTTTACACGCAACTGTGTGTCTGTATTTACTATCTTGTCAACAGCCAATGCTGGTATGTGCTTGCGTGTTTGTGATGGATAGCCCATCACCATGGCAAAGTCATTCTCCTTAACTTCTGTATGTGACCATCTCAACCATGAATCTGGATGGTAAGGCACGTTCTGTTTAGAGTAGCGTGATGGCTTGTTCTCGTCGGAAGCATATACTCGAAGTAATGCGAAGTCGCAAGAGTAGCGAGGCCACTTCCAGTTGTCCGTATCACCTCCGAACTTGCCAAGCCACATAGGTGGGCAAGCTACTATACGAACATCATAGAATGTGCGGTAGCGTACCATGATGAATTGCTTGCCTCCCATCATGCTGTATATCTTACGGAAACAGCCGTATGGCTCTTTCTGTGCCATAAGGTCGCGTGCCTGACGGTCGATAGCCTGTTCGCGCTTGTCATTATCTGCGATAGTGTCTGTTCCTGCAGTCACCTTGTCTGTAACGTCCTCACATGAAAGCATCTGGTGCATCTCCATGTTGAATAGAGGTGCTTCCTGTTCGCGTGACTGTGCCCAGCAACCGTAGCGTGTGTAGTCGTTGTCCTTTGTTGCCAACTTCTGTACGTATGGGCTTACACAATGCCAGTTTGTGATTACAAGTCCGTCGGCAGATACGAATGAGGCAGATGCGAAAGGAGATGACAAGCCGTTGTCGCTACTCATGGAGAGTACTGCACCTGAGAGACATTTCTTATTTATGGCGTAGATGTCTTTCTTTGACAAAGCAAAGCCGTCCTTGCGAAGAAGGCTGAAAATATCCTTTTCCACAGCTTGGTAAGGGAACCACATACCAGATGCTCCGTTCTCGCTTAGGTGCAAGTCGTATTTGCTTCTTACTCGCTTGATAAATTCCTTGCGCAAAGAATCCGTGCTGTGTTGTTGGTCACCAAACACTTTATTGCATTTGCCTGTATATAGGAACTTGTAGCCTTCGTTCAATTCTGACTCTACGTATTTCCTTACGTCACTATTGTCGAGGCAAGGAACTGTGTGCATGAGAAGCTGGAAATAGTATTTCTGCAAGTCTATTGCCTTTAGCTGACGGAGTGCAGACTCAGGCAAAGCCTTCAGGTTGTTCACTCCATAGCGAGTGGAAGCTAATGGGTTGTCGCCAAGGTCAGCCTGTTGAACAGTCTCGTCAGTTGGCAAAACAGATACGGTAGCCTTGCGATATAGGTGGCGAGGATTGCTTTGGTTCTTGTCAATGAACGCCTTGTATTCTGATGGACTGAAATCAGCATATCCTGCCTCTATTGCATATTTGTCATAGTCGCCCAATATTGGAGGGAAAACATAGTCAACTTTGTCGCCGCGCTGAGCTACATAGTTGAAACGTGCGTAGTCCATGATGCTTGGCGTAGTACCGTTCCTGCGGCAGAAGTCCGCATTGCGAAGACTGTCGGTAGGGTAGGAGTATGATGCGCGGAAGTTATGCTCAAGTCCAAGGCAATGTCCAATCTCGTGAGCAACGGAATAGCGAATCATGCGACTTATTGTAGCATCATTTATTCCGCTTTGTACCTCCTTGTTGTATGCGCCAGTCTGCATCACAATCCAAGACTTGAGGCGTTCAATCACGTTTGTGTAGAACTGAACGTCTGCCTGAATAATCTCTCCGCTACGTGGGTCTGTCCAGTGGCTACCCATGGCATTGGCAAAGTCGCTCTCTACTGCATAGAAGCAGTTGTTTGTAATGTCGAATGGGTCGAAGCCCTTACCAGCTTCGCTATATGTCATAGCCTTTATTGCATTTGGATGTCCAATGCGTTCAAAAGCGATGTTCCAGTCCTCGATACCTTGCTTGATGGCATCCTTCCATAGGGTAGGGAAGTGGTCGTCAACATAGAACACAATCTGCTTGCCATCAATATTGAAACGGTCAATGTGTTTATTGTTAAAACTTTTGAAACCAAGACGACGGTCAATAGGCCTTGATTTCATAGGCTTCTCAGACAATAGCAAGAGACTCTTGCGGATAGTAATATCGAGTGGAACAGACTTAGTGTCATAGTGGTAGTTGACGCTAACCTCAAGATGTGAGGCATCACCCTTTGCAAGTGAGACTGTAGTCTTTGATGCATCAAGTTTGCCTGGCTGTTGCTTGCCAGAAAGGATATCGACGCCCCTTATGATGTCCGTGAAAATGGCATCCATATTGACGTGTAATGTTTCCTTTGTGGATGACACAACGGGTACGGCATGGCGTAGAGGTCCACGCTTGGCATCTTCGGCAGTCATGACAAGTGAATCATCCTTCAGCGTAAAGCGGACAATCTGCGGATTATATACTCTCAAACCTGCATATATCTTCATCTTACCGAGTTCCACAGGTTTGCTTATTCTTTCTACACGGGCAGCAATAACATATTCACGTCCAAGTAATGAACGTGGAATATCAACAGATGTCTTTGTTGCGTTGACAGGTAGAACACTAACAAGTAAAAGATATAACAAATTTAAGAAACGCATGAAATATATTATTATTATGAGGAGTAAAAGGGAGTAAAATGGAGTAAAAGGAAGTAAAAAGACGATAGTATAACGTCAAATTTATAATTTCAAATTTTTGCGTCCCGATATGTCCCGGAGGCATAAATCATAGATTTGAGATTTCTACATTCGTCTCTTTACTCCTTTTTACTCCTATTTACTCCTCTTTACTTCATTCTGAATACTATAATTAATTGATTTACTTTACAAGATACTTCTTGCCGCCCTTGATGATTATGTCGGAAGAAACTGTGCCTACCTTCATACCACGAAGGTCATAAACCTTGTCGTCAGTAGTGGCAGCAGTCTTGTTGATGCTTTCAATGCCTGTTGTAATGAAATCCTTAGGCATGATACCATCCCACTTGATAGAAGTCTCTTCCTCGTTGAGATAATTGAGGTTGATGTAGAAACGACCCTCACTTGCAACATCAATCTTCAATGTCTGAGGATTGTTGTCAACAGCATCGCGTACAAAACGAGGATTTTCGCCGTCGTTAACAAACTTCATTGGGTATCTGTTCTTAGTAGTAACAGTAAGCACACCATCAGCATATTTAGTGTCGTCATCTGCTATCCAGTTGTTCTGGCCAGCAGTAGAGAGGAGACGTTTAGCATCTGTGTACTTTACTGTATGTGTACCAGGAGCTCCAATCAAAAGATATGGTGAGTTGTTGAATACGGTTGTGTTACCCTGAACACTGTTGCACTTTACAACATTTGAAGAGATTGACACATAGCCAACATAAAGGTCACTTCCACAGAAGAAAGCCTTCTCTGCATTGAATGGGAGGAATCCTGATGCAGGGATAGTCACTGTAACATCTGTAGTTCCAGACTCATTATCGTCATACTCCTTGAGACCTATAGTCTTTGATATTGCAAAGTCACATGAGCTGTTGTTTGTATCATAAAGATACTTGTTGCCATCACAGTTGAGGGCTGTCTTACGATATGCGATGAAACCATCCTTGTTCATCTTCTCTGTTGCTGGAACATATCCCTTGTCCTGAGTTTCGCTGAAACGCTTACGCTCTGGGTCAACAGAGTAAACTCCATCTGTAGCCTTAGTCTTTAGAATCTCCACTACGTCCATAGCGTAATAAGCATTGAATGGGAGATACTTTGAACCAGATGTCTTGCCATTTGCAAATACGTATGTTGACTCATCAGCATAAGTAACCTTTGAAGCGTTATTCTTCTTAATGATAACAATACCAGCGTCACCACCATTAGTGAGGTTTACTGCCTTAGTATTATCGTTGAATGAGAAAAGAAGATTCAACTTTGTAACAGACTCGTTGTCACCATTCATTCCACCAAAAGAGAAGTCAGCCTTGCTGAGGTCAGCACCGCCGTTAGTCAAAGTGCTATGATCCATGGCACATGCAGCAATAACAACATTTCCCCAAGGCTGAACGATGTAATCCTTATCCTCTGGAATCTGGTACAACTGCTTGAGCTTTATCTCGTAACCAGATTCACGATCCTTTGCATAATATGCACCAGTGGTTGATTCGCTCTCGACGAGTCCAATCATCAAACCAGAGATATTACATTCGCTGGCAGAGTTGTTATGAAGCTCAATGTATTCCTCTCCACCTGTGTAGTTGGTAGTGGCACCAGCCTTTGTAGTACCAGCATAAAATACCTTACTGATAACCATCTGTGCATCAGCATTAGTGGCAAGCATGCACATTCCGAGCAATGCTGCACAAATCTTTGTAGTGTTTTTTTTCATAATTATTGTGTTTTAAATGAATAAACCCATTGAAAGTCCATACGCAGAGCCATTAAGCGAGTGCTTAGCTCTTATCGTCTCGCCGTATGCCTTGATGAACCACATATTTCTGTTACCCTTTATGTTCACAGGCATTTGGTACATGATGCTAAGTTTGCCACGGAACGCATCCGCATCATAATAGTTCATATCGCCCAAGAGTACCTCACGCGCATAATCAGTATCTGCGTTAGAGAGGCTCAAATTAGCATTTAGGGAGAAAAGATAACCCACTTCTGCATTTAGCCACAGATGATTATTGAATAATGCCTGTCCATAGTGTGCATTAATAGTCATCGTACGATACGCAAACTCTGACGAAGGCAAAAGATGCTTCTGATTGACATCATGTAACTTAACCTCTGCTCCTGCATATCTGGATATCTTGCCATTCCTTGTGAAATGAGCCCTATAAAGTAACTTGCAGTCAAGCATCTCCATCTGATAACGCTTCTTGTAAGTCATGAGGTTGTCATATCTGTATGAGCTATATCCGCTTACTGAGTCAATCGTGATTACAAGTTGTGGACGATACTCGTCAGCATAAGCCTGTTCAAATGAAGCAGACAAGTCAAACTGATGGATTACCTTGTTACCGATAATGCGGTTCTGGGATGAAACGCCATATTTGTATGCTACATATTTTCCTGGCTCACGCTTATACTGTTCGAGGATAGACTCCGTCTCCCTTGCTATGCTAACAGCATTAACGGTTCTTACGTGATTAGAACGATAGCCATAGCTGAGTTCACCACAGAAGGCATGATTGACATACTCACGTGCAAATCCGCTATATCCACCAATAGTACCAGTTATGGCATCAAGGCCTGACATTTGGTAATAGTAGAGGTTAGGATTGTTCTGTACAGTTGTAAGTGACGGCATCTTTTCCTTGCGACGCTGATAATAGCCAGATAATCCGAAGGTGTTGCCTCCTGTTGTATATGACAAAGATGGCATGACCTTATAGTCAAGGAGGCGGTTACGGCTTCGTGGGTCACGAAGACGGCTTAGGTCTGCTACAGTATAATCCATACCCATACCAAGTCGCAAGCCATTCATGTCAACAGTACCAACCCTTGCTGTAAGGGTGAAATCCTGATTGTCATATCTACCGGGTACAGATGAACCAGAGATAAACGGATTGCTGTTGTATGTACGCATGACATCACTCCATGCCCTGCCTTTGGTACTTCCGTTGTTGAAATTGAAACTACCATAGCCATAGAGGGACTTGCCTATTTTCTGGTATCGCTCTGTGAAGAATGACAGTTCATTATGTGATTTACCTTCCTGAACACGATGATAGCTACCCTCACCAGCATTATAGCCAAACTGAGCCATGCCGTGAGTGTCAACGCTATCAATACTTATGCACGAAGCATTATTGGTATTGAGCCACAACTGCATCACATCATCATACATGTATTCGCCCTCATCCATGAGAGGGGCTTTGTCTTGTGAGAATACAGACTGAGACGTCATGCACATGAACATTGCTGATATAAAATACTTATTCATCATATTCGCGTGGCTTAATTGATTGTGAAACATTAAAGTCATTACTACTATTGTTTGTGTCGACAAGTATCTTATGACCATCAGCAGCTCTCTTCATGGTCTTGCGATATACGGTCTCACCATTCCAGCCTGAAGTGGCATTTATATATGTGTAACCTGCATCTATCTTGTCATTCAAACGTTTTGTCTTAACGTCAATACCTGACGAAGAGTTTCTAAGTGCTTCCATACCATCAAGGATATGGCGTACAGGGCACAATACCCATTGGTTACCTGCGGTCTTGCCATAAGGATACACCTTTTGCCAAGATGCCACATCATCATCTGTACGGAAAATGACCACACCCATAGGGCCACTCTGCACAAGATTCATAACAGATGTACCATTATAAATCTGGTATATCATTTCCATGGCAGGAGTTGAAGGATTGTTTTGGTACTTACCTGTCACATCCTTTACTTCAAAGTCTGCATCCGTAAGGTCATTTTCGTAGTCGTCATTTGTAGTATGGTCAATTGCACTATTGCATATTACCACCGTACCGCCCGGAGCAACCATGTAAGGCGAGCCGGCAGGAATACGATATATTTGCTTGAGCAATACAACGGAATCGGCAAAGGCTGTGTGTATATTGTCAAGCGTATATGCTATAGTACTCTCAGCCTCAGTCAAGCCGATATACATACCGCTCACGTCTATGGTGTCATCACTTTGGTTGTACAACTCAATATACTTGCCTGCAAGGTAGTTACGATTGTTCTTGTCACGTGAACCAGCATAATAGACCTTTCCGATGACAATATCTCTGTTTGCAGACAAGTTAGTTTTCAACTGAATAGTGCCTTCTCCGCTAATAAGGCAAGAGTTGACAGAACCAGCTATCATAGCACCACTTACCGCATCCTGATTGTTGGTTGCACTATGATACTCATCTGCAGATATGCTCCATGAAGTGCTTATGTCATACATATCTGGAATAATATTATGGAATAAAGCCTTGCCGGAAGCATCTGTCACAACGGATGTCACCTGACCTCCGTTGATAATGCTGACAGTCTTGCCCTCAAGACTTACATCGGAAACGCAATCCTCAGGTTGCTGCAACTGAACGATGACGCTAACCTCATGTGTGGCATCATCAAAGTTACAGCATCCTGTAAGTGTAAATGCCATTTGGCATGTAAGGATGGTATGAAATATCTTCTTATTCATTGTCATGCTTAAAGATTTAGGAACAACTCGGCACCAAAGCTGAATGTGCCAACATTACGCTGTGTCAAGGTTGTTGTGATATTATTTGTAAGATATGGCTCGTAGTATAGGCAATTATTTACATATACAGACAAACCACCAAGCTTGCCAAGTTCCTTTGTAAGGCGCATGGACATGTTCCATGTCACAGGGTTCTTTGTTGGAATGTTATCCGTGTACTTATTTGTAAGATCGCTCACAAGTACACTATACTGACCCTCTGGTTTGTTGGCATAATATATACCGTCCATACCTATATAGCCATTCATCATGTCGCTCGTTATGTCATGTGACACAAGATTAGCATCAATCCATCCTATTGGGTTCTTGTCGGCTACGTAGTTATGATTCCAGTTATACCAGATAGCCTGTGTCGTAAATGATGCCACCATCTTGAGGCGTGGAATGTGTGTCACAATACGAAGAGTGTTTAGGAAACGCTTGTACATATTGTAGTCCAATCCTGAAGGATAAATAACCTTGAACGGAGTTATCTTATAGCTTGAATAACTTGCTGGAAGCAAAGCACTACGAACAGATGAAGTATTAAGGTCTGTGCTCCATGTCTTTGTGTATTGATATGCTCCACTCAAGAAGAAAGTGGTATAAATAGGCTTTATCTCACCAAAGTTGATGTCCATCTCAATACCTCTGTTCACGGTTGAGTTCGTATTGCCAATCTTACCTGTAGTCATGACCACAAGGTCACGACGGGAAGGATTGTCATAGTTAACGGTGGTTGGCTGACCAGCTACGATGTTAAGTGCACTTTCATCGTACACATTACTATAGTATGTAGTATATTCCGTGGCGTTGCCAAAGCCGTTAGGTGTCTTGTCCTGATAGAAGAGAAGGCTCACATTACCTCCCCAAGGAAGCTTAGCGTCAAGTCCGCCCTCTATCTTTGTGGTAGTTGCGTTCTTCAGGTCCTTTGACATCTTGACATCGTACACCTGTGTGTGATATACGAGCAACTGTGCTGCCGCATCATCCTGTGGCATATAATTGACTGCCACCCTGTCAGAGTATTTCTTGTCAGGATAGATGTAGTCCAGTCCCGGAGTCTTGCTATTGACTCCTATGCCTGAACGTAAGGTGAGCCATTTTGTCAAAGAGAAAGATGCGTTGAGTCGAGGACTGAGCGATGAAGTGGAAACCTCAGACCAAGGTTGCATGGATGTGTATCGGAAACCGAGGTTTATCTTCAACTCATTTGTCTTGTTTATTTCCCAGCAGAAATTGTCCTCTGCATAGGCGTTTATCTGATGAAGTCCAGGAATATCAGAGAAAGCACGTGGACGACCATCGCTATTAGGCTTGTAAGGAAGACTTTCATTCTCATTATAGTAGCCACGACCATTATTCCAGTCATAGTGATATTCAAGACCGACCTTGAAATTCTGTCTTGTCTTGTTCTTATAAATACTGAAAGCGTCATTTACCTTTAGGAACAGATTGCCTGGACGGCACTCTGTTATACCTGTGGCAAGGTATGATGTAGTCATCCATGGAACAGAATAATATCCTGTCTCCATAGCTGTAATTATAGGCAACAAACCTGTTGTATTGCTTACGTATGAACTGTTCACGTTGTCTGTATAAGTAAGCGAGAGACCAGCTGTATATGAAAGCGTCTGCATAAAACGCTTATTGGCAGATATGCGTCCCCTGTGGCTGAAGCTCCAGCTTGTGGTGCTGTTACGACTGTATGTACCGTCGTCTATGGCATCAGGGTCATTACCTGTCCAGTCAACAGCCTTCATAAACTTAACCTTGGTGTCTGTATGCCATTTCTTTGTTAAGTCATAATCATAGCCAACGCTCACGTTATATCGGTTGAACGAACGAGTCTTCTGTCTTGGGTCGCCCCATGCCTTGGCATAATCCACGTTAAAGTTGAGTACACCATAGTCTTTCATCCTCAATCCCTTGCCGAGAGAATAGTTCTGCAACTCAGGCGTAATCTTAGCCTTTGCCTGCCAAGGAGTGACACCAGCCTTGGAATGAACGACAACAAGACCGCTGGTAAGGTCGCCATACTCTGCGGAAGGGATTCCTCGGATAATCTCCACATTGTCTATGTTGTCTGCACCAATCTGACGGAGGTCTGTGCCTGTGAATGCCGTACTTGAGAATGCACCCTGTGACACATTTCCATTATTTGACATAGGGATGCCATCAACAACTACACTTGAACCAAAGGCACTTGTGTTGTTGTTGACAAGTGTACGCAACTGAAGATTTGTTTTGGATGTTAAATCAGTATTACCCATTACCTGACCAGGAATGAGCTGCATCACGTCTGCAAGACTTGTTGCCTGAAGGTGGTCGATAGCCTGACGACCGATAAATGTATTGGAAGAAGCACCAGACTCTTTCTGCTGGGCAGTCACGATAACCTCATTGATGGCAAGTGATGACTGTGCCATGACGAATTTCTGGACAATGTCTCCATTTACGTTTATCTTCTTCACCAGAGGCTCCATGCCTACGTATGTTACCTTCAGCGTCCATTCGCCAGCAGGCACATCTGTAAACACGGCATCACCATTCATGTTGGTGGCAGCAAATACACCAAGTGGTTGCAACTCGCAACGACCGAGAATCAGAGGCTGATTCGTGTCGTCGTCGATGTGCAATGTTACCCTGAATGTATTGCCTTTCTTTGCAACTGTGTTGCGATGATTAATATTTGCATTTGGCTTTTGCGCCATTCCACTTGTTGCTCCTGTGGATAGTAAGAAAGCGAAACAGATGCGAAGCCAATATCTTTGGTTATATGATGCGCTTAGATTCATTCTGTCAAGAATTTTACTTTGTTTGGTTACGATTGGAACTTTGTATTATTTTTTCTTGTTCCAATGCAAAAGTACAAAAAAATATTATTTTGCTATCATTTTGCTTACAATTATTCTACGTTCGGTGCAAAAATACTTATAAATCATGCCTTCTTGATGGAAAAATGTGCGAAATGTTCATTGTAGAATAATAATAGGTACTTGTATATTCTTATTTTATCATTTCCATATATTATATTATGTGTTTCCTTTTTTTTATTTGTTTTTCCTCTTTTTCCTTAGTACGCATTATTGGTGTGATAAATGGCTGCTTTATCTGTTATCGAAAATAGAATAGGAACGAGAAGTGTGTTGATGCATTTTTAAAAATACATTATGGTATTTAAAAACTTTTTTTGTTTCCAATTTTGGCATGACATTCGAAAAAATGATGTTTTTATTGCTTTTTCTGCATTAGTAGGTAGGGGAGTGGTAGGGTGTCATAGTTGATTTAAAACACTTTGAAATGCTGCTTTTTGTTTTCGTTTTGTCGATTAATGTGTCTAAAATATCTTAAAAAGTGAGAAAAATGCAATTTTGTTCAAAAAAAGATATGGAAATGCTTGCCAGTTCAGAAAAAGTCCCTACCTTTGCACTCGCTTTTGAGAACAAGACACCAAGTCTTAGAAAACAAAGCAAGTTTGGTTGATACCAGACAGCAACTCAAAAGGGCGTTTAGCTCAGCTGGTTCAGAGCATCTGCCTTACAAGCAGAGGGTCGGCGGTTCGAATCCGTCAACGCCCACTAAATAGCGGATTAGTGGTTTTGAGAAAGAGAGGTTTTGCCTCTCTTTTTTGTTTTGTGATGTCGTAGCGTACCTTTTCTTTTTGTTTTCTTTAACACTAATTTGTTTCACGTTTCTTGTTATTGTTCCACGGATTTTTCTTATCTTTGCAAGCAAAATGAACGTAAGAGAGAGAAACACGCCAATTGTGTTTCTTGCTTGAATGAAAAAGGAATTAAGTATGGGAAAAATCATTGCTTTGGCAAATCAGAAGGGTGGAGTTGGTAAAACAACGACTGCTATTAACCTTGCAGCATCGCTTGCAACTCTCGAAAAGAAGGTACTTGTTGTTGATGCCGACCCTCAGGCAAATGCTTCGTCTGGTCTTGGTGTCGATATCCAGCAGGTTGAGTCGTCAATATACGACTGTATCGTAAATAATGCTGATCCACACGAATCAATATATACAACAGATATAGACGGTTTGGATATCATCCCAAGCCACATTGACCTTGTAGGTGCAGAGATAGAAATGCTTAATGTCGAGAAGCGTGAGACTGTTCTCAAGCGTATCCTTGACCCTATGCGAGCAGAGTATGACTACATACTCATTGACTGCTCTCCTTCATTAGGTCTTATTACAGTAAACTCTTTGACGGCAGCTGATTCTGTCATTATTCCTGTTCAGTGTGAATACTTCGCACTTGAGGGAATCAGCAAGCTCCTCAATACAATCAAGATTATCAAGTCAAAGCTCAATCGTAACCTTGAGATTGAAGGTTTCCTCCTTACTATGTTCGATTCACGCTTACGCCTCGCAAATCAGATTTACGATGAGGTTAAGCGCCACTTCCAGGAACTCGTGTTCAAGTCTGTTATCGAGCGTAACGTCAAGTTGGGTGAAGCACCATCACATGGTATTCCTTGTATCTTGTACGATGCAGAGTCAAAGGGCTCAAAGAACTATGTTTCCTTGGCTCGTGAGTTGATTGCTCGTGGCTAAGTCTTTTTCTGTTTGCATCTCCATTGCTCACTTTGCATAAGTATTATGTTTGTGGAATGTAAATATGGTGTTTTTGCTTCGTAAACATACGCTTTATGTATAGTATATATGATGTATGTGAAGGTGTGGGCAGATGCTATTAACCGTTAAATAATCGCTATCAAGATGGCAGTAAAAAAGAAATTCACAGCATTGGGTCGTGGACTTGATGCCCTCATATCTACGGAAGAGGTCCAGCCTGAGGGTTCTTCCACTATAAATGAGATTGCGCTCGACCTCATTTATGCCAATCCTAACCAGCCTCGTCGTGAGTTTGATGAGGAGGCACTTCAGGAGTTGGCTGATTCTATTTCGGAAATAGGTATTATCCAGCCTATCACTCTTCGTGAGCAGGAGGATGGCAAATATATGATTATTGCGGGTGAACGTCGATTCCGTGCTTCGCAGAAGGCTGGTCTCCGTTCTATTCCTGCATATATCCGCAAGGCTTCTGACGAGAACGTGATGGAGATGGCTCTTATCGAGAACATCCAGCGTCAGGACCTTAACTCAATAGAGATTGCGCTTACTTACCAGCACTTGATTGACCAGTATGGTCTCACTCAGGAGAAACTTGCTGATAGGGTAGGAAAGAAGAGGGCAACTGTTGCCAACTTCCTTCGCCTTCTCAAGTTGCCAGCACCTGTTCAGGTTGCTTTGCAGAATCATGACATCGACACTGGTCATGCTCGTGCACTCCTTGCACTCGACGACCCTAAGGCTCAGGTCAAGCTCTTCAAGGAGATTCTTCAGAAGGGTTATTCTGTTCGTAAGGTTGAGGAGATAATCAAGCAGATGAACGAGGGCGGTAATGCTTCGGCTGATGCCAAGGCTAAGAAGCCTTCTCTTACGCCAGAGTTCGACGGCCTTCGTCAGGAGTTGTCTTCCAAGATTGGCTCTAACGTGAGTGTTTCATGTGCCAAGAATGGTGCAGGAAAGGTTACTTTCTCTTTCAAGAATGCGGATGACTTGCGTCGTATCGTGGCGATGCTAAGTCATGAATGAGAAGTCGGGAACAATTAGGAATGAGAAATTAGGAGTTAGGAATTGTTTGTTAGGACAAAGATTTTAGCGAACAAGCAAAAAACTAACGATAGGCGAGTATTAACTTGCAATAAGGTGCTAATAAAACAGTATATACATAGGATTTTCTTTTCGTCGGTAGTGCTGCTTTCACATGGTTATGCGTGTGCGGAGCAGACTTCTGTCGTCATTGGCGATAGCGTCGTGGCAGATTCCATCGTGACAGATTCTGTGAAGAATGTGCGTGTGGCAGACGAACATGAAGGCTTCTATTCACAGGCAACTGGGGTGGATACCTTGGCAGTCGATTCTGCTGTTCACATGATGACAGCCATGCCTGTTGATACGGTTGGCTTTGCCGATGGCCGTGCCTTGGAAAAGAAACGATGGATTCCCGACCCAAAGAAATCTATGTGGCTTGCCATCGCCTTTCCTGGTGGCGGTCAGATTTACAATAGGAAGTACTGGAAGCTACCTATTATATATGGTGGCTTTATGGGGTGCTTCTATGCCTTGAATTGGAACAACACGATGTACCGCGACTATTCGCAGGCTTACATCGACATTATGGATAGCGATGAGAATACGAAGAGCTTCATGAACTTCATTCCTGCCGGGTATAATGTGCAGCAGAACATGTCCCGACTTCAGGAGTTGTTCAAGCGTAAGAAGAATTTCTACCGTCGTTATCGTGACATGAGCTTATTCTGTATGATTGGCGTTTACTTGGTTTCCATCATCGACGCTTATGTTGATGCGGAGATGTCGAGCTTCGACATCAGCGAGGATTTGTCGCTCAAGTTCTCTCCGGCCATCATCAATGACAGGGCAAATGCCCGAACTGCTCCCTCACTTGGTGGCTCTTCGTATGGGATAAACTGTAGTTTGAACTTTTAGGACAAGATGAATGATATGAAAAAATATATAATGCTTTCTTCGTTCATGTTACTTTCATCCTGCATGTTTGCGCAGAATGTGGTGACTACGAACGACGACGACAAGGTTGAGGACATCGACTTGCCAGAGGGAATGCTTGTTTCCGACGACGAGTTGATGGAGGATTATGTGAACAAGGAGAACCTTCACCTGATAGCCAATCCGAGCATCAGGGATTTGTCTTACGACGATTCACTTCTCGTGAGCCGTCTGCTCCGCATCCCTACTACTATCGAGATGCCGCTCAATAATGTCACTCGCAAGTTTATCGAGCAATATTCCAACAAGCGTAAGCGTTCCGTTGCCATCATGCTCGGAAGTGCCAACTTCTATATGCCGATATTTGAGGAAGCGTTGGAGCGTTACGGTCTTCCGCTTGAGCTGAAGTATCTTCCTGTCATCGAGTCAGGTCTTCGCCCTTCTGCCACTTCACGCGTGGGTGCGGCAGGTCTCTGGCAGTTCATGATTCATACTGGTAAGCGTTACGGATTGGAGATTAACACTCTCGTCGATGAGCGTCGTGACCCAGTCAAGTCATCGGATGCTGCCGCTCGCTATCTCAAGGATTTGTACGATATGTTTGGCGATTGGGGCTTGGCTATCTCTGCCTACAACTGCGGCGAGGGTAACGTGCAGAAGGCTATCCTTCGTTCGGGCAATACAGAGCATGCTGATTTCTGGACGGTATATGGTCGTCTGCCACGTGAGACAAGAGGTTACATGCCAGCGTTTATTGCTGCCAACTATATTATGAACTACTACTGCGACCACGGCATCACGCCTTACGAGGCTCAGCTTCCTGCTGAGAGCGACACCGTGAGGGTGAAGGCAGAACTCAAGCTCTCGCAGATTGCTGCCGTATGCGGATTGTCCGTTGAGGAGCTTCGTGCGCTCAATCCTCAGTATCGTCGTGACATCGTGCCTATGGGCTATTCGCTTCGCCTTCCTTCGTCAAGTGTGGAGGCTTACATCACGCATGAGCTTGAGATTGCTACATCCACTCCTACTGATGGCAATATTCGCCGTCCTGTTGTGGAAGACCCAGAGGACTGGCGTCAGGCTACGGCAAGGAACAACAAGAAAGGCAGAAATAGGAATACAACTGGAGCTAAATATCATATGGTAAGGGATGGCGATACACTTGGTGGTATTGCAACCAAATATGGAACGACTGTAAGGAAGCTTCAGGCCTTGAATGGCTTGGGTAAGAAAACAGGCATACGTGCAGGACGTAGTATTCGTGTCAAGTAATATATATATAATGAGGAATTAGGAATTATGAATTAGGAATGGTTACTCATTCCGTGCCATCCACTCTGCGATGGACAAACAATTCCTAATTCCTCATTCCTAATTACCAATTTTTTTATTGGGAAGTAACGAAGTATTAACGAACGGTAAAAAGAATGATTGTCGGTTATGGATGAAGAGAGAATGATTCAAGAGGCTTTCGACCACCTTATCGAGAGTTACCTTGCTACGAAGCATCGTAAGAGGGTGGAGAAGATTACCAAGGCTTTCAACTTTGCCAAGCATGCCCATAACGGGGTGCGTCGCCTGTCGGGCGAACCATACATCATGCATCCATTGGCTGTGGCTCAGATTGTGTGTTCCGAGATAGGTCTCGGTTCCACTTCCATCTGTGCCGCCTTGCTTCACGACGTGGTTGAGGATACCGACTACACGGTTGAGGACATCGAGAATATGTTCGACCCTAAGATAGCGCAAATCGTCGATGGACTCACCAAGATTTCGGGTGGTATCTTCGGCGACCAGGCATCTGCACAGGCGGAGAACTTCAAGAAGCTCCTCTTGACCATGAGCGATGATATCCGCGTCATACTTATCAAGATAGCCGACCGTCTTCACAATATGCGCACCCTCGGTTCTCAGCCTGTCAACAAGCAGTACAAGATTGCCGGGGAGACGCTCTACATCTATGCGCCTCTGTCCCATCGTCTTGGACTCAACAGTATCAAGACTGAACTCGAAGACCTCAGCTTCCGCTACGAGCATCCTGAGGAGTATGCCATGATAGAGAAGAAACTGGAGGCTACGCGTGCCGAGCGTGATACCGTGTTCGACGAGTTCACCGCTCCTATCCGCCGCCAGCTTGACTCTCTCGGCTTGAAGTACGAGATAAAACAGCGCATCAAGTCGCCTTACTCCATCTGGAACAAGATGCAGAACAAGCATGTCACCTTCGAGGAGATATACGACATCCTTGCCGTGCGCATCATCTTCGAGCCTAATGACAAGGCTGCCGAACTTAACGAGTGCTTCAACATCTACGTGGGCATCTCGAAGATATACAAGTCACACCCTGACCGCTTGCGCGACTGGGTGTCACGACCTAAGGCCAATGGCTATCAGGCTCTCCATGTCACGCTCATGTCCAACAAGGGTGAGTGGATTGAGGTGCAGATTCGTTCGCGCCGAATGGACGAGATAGCCGAGAAGGGCTTTGCCGCTCACTGGAAGTATAAGGATGGCGACAAGGATGAGACCGATGCCGAGAACGAGCTTGACAAGTGGCTCACCACTATCAAGGAGATTCTTGACGACCCTCAGCCTGATGCCATGGACTTCCTCGATACCATCAAGCTCAACCTCTATGCGTCCGAGATATTCGTCTTCACGCCTAAGGGCGACATTCGTACCATGCCTGCAGGCTCCACGGTTCTCGACTTCGCCTTCTCCGTCCACACCTTCGTGGGCAGCCACTGCATCGGAGCAAAGGTGAATCACAAGCTTGAGCCTATCACTTACAAGTTGCAGAGTGGTGACCAGATTGAGGTACTCACATCCAAGACACAGCATCTCACGCGTGAGTGGCTTGACATAGCTACCACGGGTAAGGCTACTACCAAGATTCTTGCTGCCCTTCGCAAGGAGGAGCGTGAGGCTCGCCGAGTAGGTGAGGAGAAGTTAGATACCTTCCTTCAGGAGGCTGGCATGGAGAAGAACCAGACGGTGCTCGACAAGTTGTGCAAGCTGCATGACGTGACCAAGGCAGACCAACTCTTCATGGCTATTGCCAATGGCAGCGTGACTCTGGGTCATGACGACCTCGTGAAGCTTCAGGGCAAGGAGTCTGCTGGTTGGCGTCGTCTCTTTGCCTTTGCCAAGAAGAAGCAGAAGGAGGAGGCAGGCAATGCAACGGAGGCTGTTGGCAGTGTGATAGACAAGAAGAAGATACTTGCCATCTCGGATGAGAACCTGAACCATGGGTACGTGTTGTGCGACTGTTGCCGTCCTATCCCTGGCGATGCCGTCATGGGTTATGTCGATGAGTCGAACCGCGTGACCATCCATAAGCTCCAGTGTCCTACAGCCCAGCGTCTGAAGGCTAACTATGGCAACCGTATCGTTGGTGCTCGATGGGAAGTGGGTGCTTCCACTCCGTTCGAGGCTTCCATCTCTCTCCGTGGTATTGACAAGCCGGGAGTGCTTAACCAGATGACGGATGTCATCTCTCGTGTACATAACGTGAACATCCACAAGCTTGAGATTGAGTGCAACGACGGTCTCTTTGAGAGCAAGATTAAGTTGTATGTCACAGGCACCAAGGAGTTGAAGGAGATAATGCAGTCGCTCAAGAAGATTGCAAGCGTGGAAGAAGTAGCAAGAATATAATTCAGAATTCAAAATTCATAATTCATAATTAAGCCGTTCGGACAAAAACGTTCCGAACGGCTTTTTCATACTTAATTGACCAAATTAATTGCCCATAACTTTCGCACTATACATTTCCATCAATCGTGCTACGCAATCGCTTTCGGTGAAATCCTTTCCGACCTTGAATCCGTATGCTTCCATCACAGCCTTGTCGTTCATCTGGTGTGCCTTGCGCAGTTCTGGTGGCATTGTTACTTCGTCATATAGGTCGGCAAGCGAACTCTCAGGATATAGCGCACGTGCATCGAGTATGGCTTGTGCAGTTGTCTCTATCTTCTTACGCTGGGCATCCGTAGGTGACGGCCATGGGAAACAATTGTAAACAATTTCTTTTGAATAGCGATAACGCATCTCTAACCTTCCACATACAGCACGCATCCATGCCATGTGTACATTGGAAGTCAATACTCCAAAATGATATATTGTAGCATTGGGAATGATAAGAACCAAATTAGTCGGAATTGTATCACCATTCAAAAATCCCAATGGAATATAACGCCTATTCTCTGAAGATACAGATGGAACTATAATAAATGTATCTGGGTTGTTTGTTTCTCGGAACACCGATGGTGTGTCTGCCAATTTACGAGTTGCAGCATCTGGACTTGCCAAACGCATTTCTCGAACACGCTTTATTCTTTCAAGAACTAAAGGCATCTGACGTAATATATTGGGAGATGTACCTTTTAGCCACAAACAATATCTTGGAATGTTGTTGATGTATTCTTTTGCACCAACAAGTTTCTTGATATATGGTTTTGCCAAAGGTTCTTTTTCCAGAAATTCCTCTAATTGGTTTCCTTCTATTATCAGATTTCCTCCATCTGTTGGCTGGTTGCCTTTTCTAATCGGAGGAACGTCACACATTGGTTTGTTTCTACTTTCGACAAAAACATTCGTTCCACCAAGAAGGTATGCATTAATGTTTTTTACTTCTTCTTTTACTCCTAAAGTCGAAAAGATTATTTTCTTTCGTGTCTCCTTTGATTGGCTAAACGCAACAATAACACAATGGACGCTGGCTTTCTGTGTACTCTCGCTATTCCAACGAAATGTACGATAAGCAAAATCAATATGTATATCGTATTCTTCAAACAACGGTTTCCAAAGTAAAGGGACAAGTTCTCCTTGACAAATGCTGTTGGTAGAAACCAATGCACATTTAATGTTTGTATTTTGAATCAGACGAGCGGCTTTTACATACCAAGCGCACACGTAGTCCATTGTTTTGTTGTGAGGAAAGAATGGCAAGATGTCTTCCCTTTGGATTGGATTCATATTGTTGTTGCCTACAAACGGAGGATTGCCAATGATATAATTGAGTTCGCTTGCAGGGCAGACCTCGTTCCAGTCCAAGCGGAGCGCATTTGCCTCGTGGATATGGTCGTAATATTTCAGTGGGAAATATTCGAGTGGAAGGTTAATGATTTTCTCCGTCTCTGCCATTGTCTGCGCCTCTGCAATCCAAAGTGCTGTGGCGGCAACAGTTACGGCAAAGTCGTTTATCTCTATGCCATAGAACTGGTTGATGTTTACTTTTATCGGATTTATCTCCTCAAAACCGAGAAGACTCTGACCACGTGTCAGTTCGGCAATGACCTTGTTCTCAAGACGGCGGAGTGACAGGTATGTCTCCGTAAGGAAGTTACCGCTACCACACGCAGGGTCGAGGAAGCGGAGTGAGGCTATCTTGTCTTGGAATGTACGCAAGTGTCTGTCACGCACCTTTCCCTGTGCTTCAGCCTTTATGTCTTGAAACTCTGCATTGAGGTCGTTCATGAACAGAGGGTCGATGACCTTGTGTATGTTCTCCACACTCGTGTAGTGCATACCGCCCGAACGACGTGTTTCTGGATTAAGTGTAGATTCAAACACTGCGCCAAAGATGGTAGGCGATATATCGCTCCAGTCGAATCCACTTGATGCTTCCTCAAGCAGGAGATTGGCAATTTCATCCGTGAAGGACGGTATCTGCACGTTCTGTGCACGGAACAGTCCACCTGCACAATAAGGAAATGCTGCAAGCAGAGGGTCGTCGTCCTTCAGGTATGGGTCACGCTCCTCCACAGGAGTGTTCAAGACTTCAAACAAATTTATCAAAGCCTTGCGCATCTGCCTTGGTTCATACTGACGCATATAGTCGTAGAAAGCAGAATGGCCACCAGGGAAAAGGTTTGCATCCTCAGCATAGAGACAGAACACAAGTCGCACACACAGGATGTTGAGGTTGCGGAGCAGTTCTGGCGATTCGGGTTCTATATATCCTGCGAGAAGTGCCTCATATATCTTTCCTACGAGCTGTCCAGCCTTGATAGACACCTCCATCTCTTTCTTCAAGTGTATGTTTCCTTCATCCACGAGAAACGACAGGCGATGATAGTCTTGTGCCAAGTCTGCAAGCAATACTTCGATTGGCTCATCGTGAGGATGCTCCATGTCGTATATGAGAAATGATTTGAAGTTACAGGCAACTACCCAGCGTGGGCGCATGCTGTAAGGCAGTTCTGTGCCATATCGCTTAGCCTGCTGTGAAGGGTTTAGCAGTGTTCCGTCACTCTGTTTGATGGGAGCACGCAAGTCTTTGTCGATTGATTTCTGTTCAATCAGAACCTTTGTCGAATTGATATACGCATCGATGAATGAGGTATGGGATAGCTTAACAGGTACTTCAAACTGAATAATCTGTGTTGGCTGTTCCACACCCAACACATTCATGAGAAGGTCAATCCAGAAGCTCTGACATTCTCCACGTTCATAGCCACGACCTTCCCATCTCTTAGCAAATTCCTTTGCCGCTTTTTCCTTTTCGTTTTTAATTGCCATACATTAGATTTCGTTAGGTATTACAAATGTAGTGATAAATGACTGAACCACCAAATACATCGTCGTTTAAAAGCCGTTAAATACCCATTTAACGGGGGTTAAAAGCTCGTGACAACATTTGAGCAGCGTTTGAACAGCGTTCAAGCACTGTTTGATTCTCGTTCAAATGCCTTTGACGAAATTAGCGAGCCAATGTTGTTGTCATGCTTTTTCTGCTATGCGAAACCAATCTATACGCATCATTTGAATGGCTGTTGCGCTATATTTTAGATGTCATTCTACAACAACTGAGAGTACATCGGCAAAAAACACATAGTATGTCGGCGATGTACTCTTAGTACATCGGTTTAGTACTCATAGTTTGTCGCCTATGTACTCGGAGTACAAAGCGTGTTGATAGTTTCTGTACTCCGCAGCCCCCATTTTTAGGGCAAAAGTGGCTTGAATCAACAGTTAGTAATTATAACAAAGCGAAGCGGTCTCATTGACCGCTTCGCTTTGTTATCAATTAATGAGTTTTGAATTTACTGAATGTCGTCCCACTGCACTTCTTCCTTGAAAGAGTCAAACTGCACCTCGTACCCATATTTGCTAAATACGGAGGTTATATACTGTTGTTCTTTGGGAGTAATGGCATGCTTGCCGTTTCGTCTCAGATAATATGAACCACGACCAAAATAGTTTATAATTGCACGTCTGAGCCTTACAATATGACGTGCCTTCACGTCGTCGTACGAATTGACCATGCCGTAAGCCATGCGTACCGTTTTATTCTCACGGAAATATTTGCACTTCTCTCCATGATGGCGTGCTGGATTGACGGCAAAGACCACGCTGTCCTCAAGCACACCCTCCTGTGCCACGATGCGACGCAGGCATTTCGTTGCCAACGGACACTCCGTCTGAAAGCATACCGTGTAGTGCTTCGGCATCGTCTTATACATTGATGGATTGTTACTCATACATATTAGAGCTTAGATAGTTAATTACATTTGCAAATATAGCAAAAAGGAAGGCAACAGCCAAAAAGTCCTACTATATATCTCGAATTGTATAGCAAATAAAACTACCCATTAGTCAATAATCTGCAAAGAGATATATTGATTTTCACACTTATTACCTACTTATTTCAAACTTTTTCCGTATTTTTGGTAGCGAAAACAAAACTTCCGTGTTATTAAGGCAAAATCAATTAACAAACCATGCCTTTTGGTGATGATTCGTCATCACTCGGAGCCTGAAAACAAAACGTTCAACAGAAATGGAATTACAAGAGTTTACAGAAAATGCGCAACGACTGCGGATGCAAATGCATCAGCAGGCAATGCACTATCTTGATAGTTCCGACGATTCTGACGACGTGGTGCAGGAGGCATTCATTAAGTTATGGCTCAAACGAAAGGACATCGACGACTTCACCAAGATGCGCAACCTCGCAAGTGTGGTGGTGAGAAACATTTCACTCAACATGATTCGCGACAGAAGGAACACCGACAGCATAGATAATTGCATAGCCATATCCCCACATCCTGATGCACAGCAACGGATGGAGGAACACGAACGGCAACAGCAGTTGCAACGGGCGATACAAACACTAACCGACAAGCAACGTGCATTGATACGTATGCGAAACGTAGAGAACCTGTCATACACGGAGATTGCAAAGATGCTCGGCACTTCGGAATCATCGGTGAGGGCAATGATTTGCAAGGCTAAGAGCGCAATAATAAACCAAATGAAAGGAGCAAGAAAATGAAATATTCATACGACTATATACAACAACTTATTCTCCGCTTCGACGAGGGACAGACCACCGAGGCGGAGGAGGATGTTATGAAGGAATACTTCACGCATAGCGAGAGTGTTCCCGACGAGTGGTTGCCATATAAGGAACTATTCTGTGGCTTCGACTCAGGTGCGTTCGACTTCACGCAAGAGGAGATAGACGCAATGTTTACTCCTGCGCCAGCACCAAGACGGAAGCTGTGGGGATGGGTGGCAGCCGCTTGTGCCGTAGGTGTCATTGCGTTGTTCTTCACACCTCCAAGAGTGAGTGACGAACAAACGACTGGCGACAATGTACTCGTGGCAAAGGTTGAACCTGCGCAAGAACCTTCAACGGCAAGCGAGCCAGTAACCACCACTCCCGAACCTACGACGGAGAGGGTCGTAACAGAGAAACCCAAACAACATAAAGCATCATCTCACATACAAGAACCACAACCTATTATTGAGGAGGCAGAGCCAGACGAAGAGCCTGTGGAGATGAGCGAGGAAACAAGGATAGAGCTTCTACTCGCAAGTCTCATGGAAGAAACTCCAAAGATGGAGGAAATTGACATAGAAGAGGAGATTCGTCAAATCCGCATTCGTGGCGAAAGAATGGCGAGTATGTATGCAAACAACAAATATTAAGACAATATGAAACGATTATTTCTTTACATTATATTATTGGCAGCGCAACTTACTTGCCTTGCCCAGACCAATCCAAAGATTGATAGTCTCTATGCAAACCTAAAGGCAAAGGGAATAGCGAAAACATACATTTTGCGCAACAACGAGAAAGGTGGACTTAGAAAGGAATTTAACATCTTCCTTCAATTATACGATGACAATCCTTCTCCTATAATGTACCAAGGCAAAACTTTCAACGCAAAATCAGACAGCATGATACGTGCAAAGTGGGCAAACGAAAGATACGCTTATAACCTCATTCGCAAAACGCTTGCCGAACTGGCAGATGATGCGGCAGAATACTACAGCTACGAATATCATCAGAACGGAGCGGACACTATTATCACAACCATTGCTCTAAAGAACAGGGCAAACAGCGACAGTTCCATACGCAAATACAAGAATCAAGGAAACAACATGAATGTGGTGTTCTTTGCACCAGAATTTGTTTCTTTCAATTATAAGAACACTTCACCAAAAGTTGCCTCAACCAACAGGCAAATACCAATCGGCTATGGTAACTTTACATATAACGGAATTGTTGATTCCACGCTCTTAGGAACAAAGGACTTCAACGTAAAGAAGTTCATGAAGGATATTTCGCCAATACTAAAAGACAAGACCATCAAGAAGCGCACTATGTTCTGTAAGCACGACCCGGATTTTAACCTCAGGACATATTTAGCCACAGTTCCAGCTGAGCGACGGTTCCTTAGTACCAGCACTATCGATGGTGCCCCTGGTGGAGAAAGCAACTACACTATATTAAAGTTTACAAGCGAAAGGAAAGCAAGGGAAGTTCTCCGTCAGATAACGGATTGCGCTCGTAGGCACATTGCCGAGAATCCGAACGAAACATATTCCATTTGTTCCGAGGACGTATTCTCGCCCTCACACACCACTGTATTTGGTGGCTATGACCATTATAACGAGACATCACAATATTCCAAATTTGCCACAGACTGCGTGGAGATTACGACAGAGGTGATTAAGAATAGCTTTTACATTTTTATAAACGTATTCAAGGGTGAGAACTATCTCCCATGCGATTTCCTAAAGATTAAGTCATTCATCAACGACAAAATAGAATATTACGACGACGAGTTGTAAAAAAAATGATGTCGTGATGCAATAAATGCGCTTTGTTGTGCGTATATATAGATATAATCCAAACTTTACTATCGTTTTCTAAATTATGAAAAAACTGATTTTTACCATGATTGCTTGTCTCACACTGACGGCACAAGCAAAAGTTATCAAGCGTATCAAGTCGCCAGAGGCATTGCTGTGCCTCGACGTGCATCTTGGTGAGTTGAAAGCCAACGAAGTAATTATGACCGACACGGCAACAACCGTGAAGTTCACCATGGAGTATCGGAAGGGAGAATTGTTCAGTATTCAGCCATGGGCATGCTTAGTGGACGAGGATGGCAACCGCTATCCTGTCCGTTCGTCAGAGGGATTGAAGCTGGGCGAATGGATAACGTCACCCGAATCGGAGAATACAGATTTCACCCTCCACTTTGCGCCTATGCCTAAACACGTGAAGATGTTCGACTTCATCGAGGGTGATGGCAGCAATATGTTTAAGCTCTTGGGTATCCATGACAGCAAGATGAAACTGCACGTTCCTACGATGAAGGAACTGACGGACGCTTATCCTTACACATTGCCAGTAGATTGGCTCAAGACGGACACCATTACCGTGAAGGGACGCATCGAGGGGTATGACGAGAAGGCGTTTGGCTTCAATTCGATGAAGTTATATAATTATGATGTCATGCAAGAAAAGGATGTCGTCATGGTTATGGATATCAAAGCAGATGGAACATTTGAGAAGAAATTCTGTTATGGTTCTCCAATCTTTACGGCTTTTCATGCTCCTCAATCATATAATGGCTTCGATGAGATTCCTTTCTTTGCTCGCCCGGGCGAAACGATTGATATAACTGTCCGTAAGAATAATGGTGGTGGATATGAGTGTGTGTATAATAATGGTAGTAGCAAGGAGGTAAGCCGATTGCTGAAATCGTACAAGAATTATGAAGGGGTACGTTATGCTTCAAGCTTCAGAGGCAAGTTTGCAGAATTCACTCCTTATGTAGAGCGTAAGCTGAATAGTGTGCTTTACTACTTGAATAAGAATATCATTCAGAACAATTACACTCCACTTGAAACCCAGTTGGCGCTGGCTATTGTACAAACCAACCTTGCTGGTGCTGTTATGGACTATGCCATGATGCATAGGTATGATTTGCAGTATCAGGAAAAGCGTGACGGTGAATATTACACAAGCATTACCGATAGTGCGGAGTACGCAACATTGTCAGATGCTAAATCATACTCATTGCTTAAACTCGTGGATTTCAACAATCCATTGCTTTTGAGTACAGGCTCGACATACTATTTCCTTATCAATCGTTTATGTTTTTGCAGTTATGTCATGAGCAAGATGGATAGTGAAATATATAACGATGCAAGGAAACGACTGGAGACAAGCTACGCCGCCTTACGCGAATTGCTCGGAAGTGGAGAAGAAAACACCTTGACAGCACAGATATGTGCGTTTGATAGCTACAAACGCAACTTCAAGTCTTGGCAAGGCAACGAGAATTTCATCAAGTCGTCATCAGTAGAAATAAAGACCAACTATGTTTTGACCAACCGTCTCAGCGTTGCACATCCTTTGTACCTTTCCTCAATTACCCATCCTTACATTCATGCCAAGGTGGAGCAGTTTTATGCTGATAAGATGGCGGCAAAGGACTTGACTTGGACGTTGCCAAAGGACAATGCGGCTGCCGACGTGATTCGTTCCATAGCCGCACGCTACCCTGGACGCTACTTGTACATTGACTTCTGGGGAATGGGCTGCGGTCCGTGCCGTGGCGAGATACAGCAATACAAGGACAAACGTGCAGAGATAGCCAAGCGTGACGATGTGAAACTTATCTTCATTGCAGGTGAGAGTACGGAAGAAGGAAGCGAGGGGTATCGTAAGTACGTCAAGGAATGGCTGGATGGCGAAGAGGCTGTTTGTGTTACAGACAAGATGTTCAACAACATGATGGAACTCTTCCGTTTCAGTGCCATTCCTCACAAGGAGATTATAACTCCCGACGGACGTGTGGTGAGCGATGACATCAGCGTCAGCATGTATGACTTCGACCGCAGCTTTGAGGCTATGAAGGAGAAGGTGGAAAAGTAGTTTTGTATGGGACATTAATTTAGCCACGAATTATCATTAATTATTTATGATAATTCGTGGCTAATTGGCTACGCCGAGCTAAAGGTTCGTGATAATTTATGGTTAAAATATGGCGACGGGTTCAGTAAAACCTGTTTTTATCTGTTTTTTCCTGTTTTTTTCTTCGTCCGCACCTCTGGTGCGATAAGCATTAACAACCGTTTAACAAGTATTAAATACTCGTTTAACATTAATTATGCGTCACACCAATCCGTTGAGTTCGCGGTTGAGGCTCTGAAGGTCTTCGCGTAGTTTCTTCAGTTTCTCCACCACTTCCAACTGGGAGTTGGACACACCTTTCTTACTGCGGATGGCGTCGCGCGCACCTTGGAGTGTCAAGCCACGTTCCTTTACCAAGTGGTAAACGAGACGCACCTGCTCCACGTCCTCCTTGGAGTATTGACGTATTCCACGACCTCCCTTTGCGGGGTGTATGTTCGGAAACTCCTTCTCCCAGTAGCGGAGGAGTGTCTCGGTTACGCCGAACATCTCGGCTACCTGCTTGATGTTGTAAAACATTCTGAGGTCCTTGTCTTTATTATATGCCATCGCTTTAAGAATTAAATGTTAGAAATTAAAAGTCAGAAGTGGAGGGTAAAGAACGAAAATTTAGAAAATTAAAGAAAATTATTTTCTTAAGTTTAATGGTGTGTGAACCAAACAACATATATATAATTTTCAAGAATTTTCTAAATTTTCGTTATAAAACATTATTCTTCTGGAATATTCTTGAGAATCTCAAGCACGAAGTTGTAGAACTTCTCCACGCTTGGGATGTGGCAACGCTCACTTGGAGTGTGAGGGCTGAGGAGGGTAGGCCCCATGCTCGCCATATCCATGTCTGGATAGTTGACACCGATTATTCCGCACTCAAGACCAGCGTGACAAGCCGTTACGACAGGCTTCTTGCCGTACATCTTCTCATATACGTCACTCATCATTGCCACGAGCTTGCTCTTTGGGTTAGGCTGCCAACCGCTGTAACCACCCTCAAGCTTTACCTGCATGCCTGCCATTGAGAAGCAGCTCACAAGGCTGTTGCAGAGCCAGAGCTTCATGCTGTCCTGTGATGAACGTGCGAGGATGGCGATGTCAGCCTTGCCGCCCTCGATGTTGATGATGGCGAGGTTGCTTGATGTCTCCACGAGGTTAGGGATGCTTGGGATGAAGCGAAGCACTCCGTCGTGTGCAGCCATTACTGCATTTATGATGTTCTCCTGAATGTCCTCTGGCATAGCCTTTGTTGGCATGTCGCAAGGCTCGGCTGTGAGGAGTATGCCGTCCTTCTCTATCTCGCCGTACTCTGCAGTGAAGATGTTGCGGCTCTTGTCGATGAGTGCGAGGAATTCGCTCTCGTGAGTCTTAGGAACGAGTACCACAGCCTCGCCGTCACGTGGGATGGCGTTGCGCATGTTTCCTCCGTGCCATGAGCAGAGCCATGCAATGTTAGTGTTTACGGCAGCAAAGAGGATGCGAGCCATGAGCTTGTTGGCGTTGGCACGTCCCTCGTTAATCTCAAGACCTGAGTGACCGCCGAGGAGTCCCTTGATGGCAATCTTGTAAGCCACCATGTCGCTTGAGTCAACGTCTATCTCCTGATACTCCATAGAGCATACCACGTCCATACCGCCTGCGCAACCAGTGAGAATCTCGCCCTCAGTCTCAGAGTCGAGGTTGAGGAGGTACTTAGCCTTGAGTTCGCCAGCCTTGAGGCCGAAAGCACCGTACATGCCAGTCTCCTCATCCTTTGTGATAAGTACCTCGATAGGTCCGTGCTCCACGTTCTTGTCCTCGATTACAGCCATGGCAGCAGCCACGCCCATACCGTCGTCGGCACCGAGTGTAGTACCGTGAGCCTTCACCCATTCTCCGTCGATATACACGTCGAGAGGGTCAGTCTCAAAGTTATGGTTGCTCTCCTTTGTCTTCTGAGGCACCATGTCCATGTGTGCCTGAAGCACAACCATAGCCTTGTTCTCATATCCAGGAGTAGCTCCCTTGCGCATGATTACGTTGCCAGCCTCGTCAATCTCGGCTTCAGCACCATTCTTCTTGGCAAAGTCCACGAGGAACTGAGCCACCTTTTCCACGTGTCCGCTTGGACGTGGTATCTGTGTCAGGGCGTAGAAGTTTCTCCACACAGCCTGAGGGTTAAGTTCAGAAATGTTCATATAAAATTCAGTTTTTAAGTGTTGGACCTTCCCCCAACCCCTTCCTTTCAGGACGGGGAGTGATTACCATGGGGGAAACAAGGTCGGTTATAGATATTGTTAATTCATGATTCTAAATTAGCGATTGAGTATCTACTCCCCGTCCTGAAAGGAAGGGGTTGGGGGAAGGTCATCCTCCAGTTCCTTCATCGCATCGTAAGCCGTGAGGTCGAGCTGTAGAGGTGTGACAGCCACGTACTGGTTCTTGTAAGCCCATGTGTCCGTCTGCTCGTCGTCGCCATCCGAAGGAGCGTAGTAGCCGGCAATCCAGTAGTATTCCCAGCCGTGAGGATGAATGGACTTCTGCCATTCCTCCTTCCAGTCGCCCATGCCCATGCGACATATCTTGATGCCCTTGAACTCCTCGTATGCTCCACAGTTCACGTTGAGGCAAGTACCCTTTGGGAGTCCCTTGGTGAGAGCGTGTTCCACAAGCTTCTCCACCCAAGGAGTCATGCCGCTGAAGTCAGCATCCGCACTCGTGTAGCCACTTGAGAAGGCTATGGCAGGCACTTGCTTGATGCAAGCCTCAAACGCTATGCTTACCGTACCTGAGTAATGAGCGTTCACGGCACAGTTGTCACCGTGGTTGATACCGCCAAGCACGAGGTCTGGTGTACGTGGACACAGGTTCTCGAAAGCCATCTTGACGCAATCGTCAGGAGTACCGCTGCACGACCATATCGTGAGGCTGCCCTCCGCATCCGAGCCAGCCTCCTCCTTGATGAGTTTATTCCTCACTGGAGTGCTACTGCTTATGCTCATCGACGCTCCGCTTCTACCGCTGTCAGGTGCCACGACCACTATGTCGCCATACTTCCTGACCATGCCGATGAGCGAGTGCAGCCCCCTTGCCTGATAGCCGTCATCGTTGGAAATGAGTATCAGTTTTCTTAGCTTTGTCATATTTTTTCCATTATTTTGCTCGCAAAGTTACAAAAAATGCACACTATGACAAAAAAAAATCGAAAAATGCTTTGCAGGTATTGGAAAAACACCTACCTTTGCACCGCATTTCGGGAGAGACGGTGTCTCAACCACTGCAAATGACATAACATTGGGCTATAGTATAAGGGTAGTACAACAGATTCTGGTCCTGTTTGTCCTGGTTCGAATCCGGGTAGCCCAACCACCTTAAGCGGTGGTTTTCCTTTCGATTTTGTTATGCTCATTGGGCTATAGTATAAGGGTAGTACAACAGATTCTGGTCCTGTTTGTCCTGGTTCGAATCCGGGTAGCCCAACTAAGAGAGTCTTGAACATCGTTCAAGGCTCTTTTTTGTTATTTGAGATTTTAAGTTTGTGAGTTTTTGAGTTCTTAAGTTTTTAAGTTATTGAGGCCTTGGGTTCTTGGAAGCGTAGGTTTCTATACCCCTTTGCGGCTTTGATTCTTGAGTTCTTAGGCTCATAGCTTAGGGTTTATGCCATGATTTATGCACTTTATACCTTTATTATATAGGGCATTTTGCATGAAAAAGCATTTTTTTGAAAAAAAACTTGGTTTGGGAGGGAACAATAACCTGCGTTTTGCGTCTTTAGGGTGAATGACCTCGAAAAATGAAAGACTTTTGGTCATGGATACACATAAAATAAATGGTAAATACGATGGATAAAGAAACGTTTAACATACTGGCTCATAGGCTTCGGCGTGATATCTATGCCCAGAGTTTTCGCTTCCTCAAGGATGAGGACGAGGCAGAGGACAATACGCAGGACACGCTCTTGAAGCTATGGGTGATAAGGGAACGACTTTCGCAGTATAGGTCTGTGGATGCTCTTGCCATCGCTATTTGCAAGAATTTATGTGTGTCGAAGTTGCGCAAGAGGTCGTTTCTGACCGTGGAACTTGACGAAGAACTGCAACATGTCTCGAATCGGGATGCACAGATGATGATGGAGGAGGACGAAGACAGAGGATGGCTTGCAGATACCGTCAACGGACTGCCCGCCTCGCAAATGACGATACTGAGGATGAGTCAGCAAGACGGACTTGAGAATGCAGACATAGCCGAGATGCTGGGAATAAGTGAGACAACGGTACGAACAACCCTTTGCAAGGCGAGAAAGAACCTACTTCTTGCACTTAAAAAGAGAGGAAACTAATCTCAAATGTCAAATTTATAATTTATGCGTCCCGAACTAAAGCACCGGAGGCATAAATTTGAAATAATAGATTTGAAATATGAATACAAACGATATACATATTCTTCTCGACCGATATATGGAAGGCGAGAGCAGTCAGGAGGAGCAGAAGGAGATAGAACGTTACTTCCGTGAGACGAAAGACATACCTGAGGACTTGGAGGTCTATCGCTCAATGTTTGAGGTTATCGGTCAGGAACCGGACGTTCCAACGCAGGAAGAACTGGATAGGTTCTGCAAGGCAAATGGTGTGGAACTTCTACCAGCCGTACCTGTAGATAGTGACACTTGTGATGGTGGGGTGAGTGTTCCCCTCAAACCAAAGATACGACCAATGTGGTGGAGCATGGCTGGAGTTGCCTCTTCCGTTGTTCTCGTGTTCAGCCTTTACACAATGGGCTTCCTTGGAGGAGGCTTGGACGAACATGATATGGTGGCGGAAGAAACCGATACGACATCGAATGTGGTAAGGGATGTGGAACGTATCATTTATGATTTGCCACGTCATGAGATGGCGCAGACGGAAGTACGGAAGGAAAAGGTGACAACCTTGACGCATGACACCGTGGCAGTTGTTCCAGCCGTGACACATAAGGCAGAAGAGGATGACGAGGAGTACGACGACTACTCAGAAGCCGTAAGGGAGATGTACGAGCGCAACTACCAATCCATCCTTCTTGCAGAGATGGAAAAAGAAAGCTTTGAAGAGGTCGTAAAGGCGATAAGGGCATCGGGCGACGAGTTCTTTGAATCGCTGAAGGAAGACTTCGAGATGGCTGAAACAAAAGGTTATTAACTCAAAAAACAAAGATTATTATGAAACGAATTATATATGTATTGCTGATGATGCTCCCAGTTATGGCATCAGCACAGAAAAGCGAAGACTCAATTCGCCAAGAGTTACGAAATGCCATTGTAAAGACGTTTAAGGATGTTGCAAAGAAAACGGGCGAAGGAGAATATTGGATAAATGGTAGGGTGGAAAAGTATTCTGCAGATTTGGCAATGTTTAAGAATGGCAATATATATGGTAGAAAGGAAGATGAAAACCATGCGTTGAAAGACCAAGAGAATATTACATATGCGTTAAATGAGTTTAATCGGATTTACGATGTATATTATAAGAATGTTCCTAAGTCATATGGTGTGTTCGTGCGGCAAAAGGATGGAACAGGTCTTGACACTATTCGTGTAGCATTAGGTATTACACCGAGGTCAACGTATTTCGCGCTATCTGATGTGCAAAGAACTTTTCGAGAATATTTTACTCTTGATTTCAATAAAACCGAAGAAAAATCTCCTTTCGTGTTTTGTTTATCAGCAACCTACAAGGCACGTATGGATGGTGATGTGCTGGAGTGCTATGCAACCCCAGACGATATAGTAGAATTAAAATCCATGCTTGTGGATTATTTAAGGACGTTGAAAGGCTACAAACAGAAGTCATATAATGTTTCGTATGAATATAATAGAGATTTTAAGCCAAAGGATGAACTTCCAATGCTTTATTATGGACGTATTGGAAGT
>JAFZVY010000107.1 GCA_017617575.1 Bacteroidaceae bacterium
CCTCTTTTTTCATATAGCATGAAATCTTCAAAATAGGACATAACAAAACTTACCAATCTTTTCAAACTTTTAACACCACACACCCGAATTTAGCCCATAAATGCCCCGATTTGGCGTTCGAGTTACAAAATCGACACCCCCAAACGGAGGGGCGAAATATGAAAAACACGTCAAATTCGGGGCAGAAATGGCGTTTTAAGCGTTTTTTAGCATTTTTTAAGGTTGTATAAAGATAATTATTCCTATCTTTGCCAAAAATAAAAACGAATTAAGGATATAAATAAATGGCAGAAGATTTAGACAGAATTATTAAAGTCGACATCAATGAGACCATGAAGAAGTCATATATTGACTACTCTATGTCAGTAATCGTGGCTCGTGCTCTCCCTGATGTTCGCGATGGATTCAAGCCAGTCCATCGACGCATACTCTTCAGTATGGACGAAAACGGCATTACATCAGACAAACCGACACGTAAGTGTGCTCGTATCGTGGGTGATGTACTCGGACACCTCCACCCACATGGTGACTCTTCAGTTTATGGCGCATTGGTACGTCTTGCACAGCCTTGGGCTATGCGTTACACTCTCATCGACGGACAGGGTAACTTCGGTTCGGTGGACGGTGATGGTGCAGCAGCCATGCGTTACACGGAGGCACGCCTCAGCAAGCTTGGCGAGGCTATGCTTATGGATATCGACAAGGAGACAGTTGACATGATGAACAACTTCGACGACTCACAGCTTGAGCCTACAGTCCTCCCTACTCGTATCCCTAACTTCCTCGTGAATGGTGCCACAGGTATTGCCGTAGGTATGGCAACAAACGTGCCTACCCACAACCTTGGCGAGGTAATCGACGGATGCGTGGCATTCATCGACAACCCAGAGCTTACAAGCCTTGAGCTTATGCGCTACATCAAGGCTCCAGACTTCCCTACCGGCGGTATCATCTGCGGTGTGGACGGAGTGAAGGAGGCTTACGAGACTGGTCGCGGACGTGTTGTTGTTCGTTCAAAGACAGAAATCGAGAGCGACGGTACTCACGAGAAGATTGTCGTTAACGAGATTCCTTATAACGTAAACAAGTCTGAGCTTATCAAGAAGATTGCAGACCTCGTGAACGAGAAGCGCATCGACGGTATCAGCAACGTAAACGATGAGTCTGACCGTGAGGGTATGCGTATCGTCATCGACGTAAAGCGTGATGCTAACGCTAACGTCATCCTCAACAAGCTCTACAAGATGACTGAGCTTCAGTCAAGCTTCTCAGTGAACTGTATCGCTATCGTTGACCAGCGTCCAAAGCAGCTCACACTTGCTGACTGTATCCGTCACTTTGTGAACCATCGTCACGACGTGGTTATCCGTCGTACTAAGTTCGACAAGCGTAAGGCAGAGGAACGTGCTCACCTCCTCAACGCACTTATCGTGGCAAGCGACAACATCGACGAGGTGGTACACATCATCCGTTCATCAAAGGAGCCTTCACAGGCAATCACTCGCTTGATGGAGCGTTTCGGCTTCGACGAGCCACAGGCTAAGTTCGTAGTAGAGATGCGTCTCCGCCAGCTCACAGGTCTCCAGCAGGAGGCTCTCCGCAAGGAGTTTGACGAGCTTCAGGCTCTCATCCAGTACTTGCAGAACATCCTTGACGACCCAGAGCTTTGCAAGAAGGTGATGAAGGATGAACTTATCGAGGTAAAGGAGAAGTTTGGCGACGAGCGTCGTTCAACTATCGACTATACAGCATCAGAGAACTTCAACCCAGAGGACTTCTATCCAAACGAGCCTGTAGTGGTTACCGTATCTCACCTTGGATACATCAAGCGTACATCACTCAGCGAGTTCCGCACTCAGGCACGTGGCGGCGTTGGAAGCAAGGGCGGAAGCGCACGTCAGTCAGACTTCATCGAGCATATCTACCCAGCTATGACTCACAACACGATGATGTTCTTCACGCAGAAGGGTCGCTGCTTCTGGATGAAGGTTTACGACATTCCAGAGGGTGACAAGACATTCAAGGGACGTGCCATCCAGAACCTCCTCAACATTGACTCTGATGACAAGTGTACAGCATTCATCTGTATCGAGGACATCAACAACGAGGAGTTCGTGAACAGTCACAACCTCGTGTTCTGTACTAAGCAGGCTGTAATCAAGAAGACTGCATTCGAGAACTACTCTCACCCACGTTCAAACGGTCTTATCGCAATCAACCTCAACGAGGGCGACGAGGTAATCGACGTACTCCTTACAAGTGGCGAGGATGAAATCCTCATCGCCAACCGTAACGGTCGTGCCATCCGCTTCAACGAGTCAACAGTCCGCACTATGGGACGTACAGCCACAGGTGTTAAGGCTATGCGCCTTGACGAGGACGGCGAGGACGAGGTTGTCGGCATGATTAGCCTCACAAAGGCTGAGGGTGCAAATGCAGCAGCCGAGGAAGCAGAGGATGTGAACGAGAACGAAGTAGAGGTCGAGAACGAAGAGACAGACAACAGCGCAGAAGACAGAACAGTACCAACAATCCTTGTACTCTCAGAGAAGGGAGTTGGTAAGCGCAGCGCAGTCGATACTTACCGTATCACAAACCGTAACGGTAAGGGTGTCAAGACTATCAACATTACCGACAAGACTGGTAAGCTCGTTGCATTCAAGAAGGTTACACTTGAGAACGACATCATGATTATCAACAAGAGCGGTGTGACAATCCGTCTTGCCGTGGATGATATCAAGAAGAGCGGTCGTCTCACTCAGGGTGTCAAGCTCATCGACATCGCTAAGCGTAATGACGTAATATCAAGCGTCTGCGTGGTTGAGCACGTTGAAGAGCCAGAGGAACCAGAGGTGGAACTCGACGAGAATGGTAATCCTATAGTTACTCCTCCAGCAGAGGAGACTCAGGAATAAAGAAGAATACAGAAGTGTGAAGCTAAGGAGCTAAGGACATCAGTCTTAACTCCCTACTTCCAAACTTCTTTAGATTCTGAGGAAACCAAAATATACTAATTATTAAAAAAACAATCTAATTATGAAGAAAGTAGTTTTATTGTGCGCAGGCCTCATGGCTCTCAGCACAACAATGAATGCACAGGACAAGGAAGCCCTTAAGTTAGAGAAGCAGGCTATCAAGGAGGCAGAGAAGACTGTAAAGAAAGCTCGCCAGGAATATGAGATGTCTATCCCTAACCCTCAGTATGGACGTAAGGAGACAAACTTCGAGAAGCTTGACGGAGCAAAGGCTCTCATCGAGCAGGCTGTTACAAATAAATATGTACAGGACAATCCAGAGACATGGAAGGTTGCATCTGACATCATGGACGAGTACTATAAGAAGTATGACGTTCTCGGAAGAGAGGATGACAACGCTAAGAACACAGCATCTGAGTATGGTTACCGCCTCTGTACTTATGCAATCAAGTATGACTCTCTTATCAACATCGACCCTAAGAAGAAGGACGTTGAGAAGAAGTTCATCAACGAGCAGTACCGTACAAAGGCTATCAACCCACTTATCTGTTGTCTTCAGGTTGCTCAGAAGTTCTCTAACTCTGAGTCACAGGAGGAACTTGCACTCGCTAAGAAGTATGCAGCACTCATCGTAAACGGTCTTGAGAAGAGCCACCTTTTCTCAACATTCACACATGAGTCAAAGCCAGACTGGATTGTATATGGTAAGGCATTCTACGCACAGAGCTTGGCAGGTATCAAAGGTTCAAACGACGACAATGTAGAGGAAGCATACAAGCAGCTCTACGGAACTCAGTACGAGTCTGTAGCATATAGTGCACTTATCAACCGCTATCGTGATACAAACAAGGATAGATACATGAAGATTCTTTCTTATGCAGCAGAGCACGCTACAGGCGAGAACGCTCCACAGTTTGCATTCATGTACATCCAGACTCTCTATACAGAAGGCAAGAAGGCTGACTGTATCGCACAGATTGACAAATTCGTTGGAAAGTATGCAGACAACGACAACGCTGTAAGCGCATACCTCATGAAGGGACAGATTTACTTCGAGGACAAGAAGTATGACGAGGCAGAGAAGGTATTTGCTGAGGCTGTAGCTAAGTTCCCAGAAGAGGAGCGCGCCATCACCATGCCAGCTAAGTGTGCTTGGATGAAGGCTCAGGCAAGTGCTACAAAGGCAGACCGCGAGAAGGCGATCAAGCTCTTCAAGGAACTTGAGACTAAGTATCCAGACAATCCAGACTACTGGGGAGAGCCTCTCTACATCCTCTACAACAACAATGGTCAGCTTCAGTTGCGTGACAAGTACAAGAAGTACTATAATGTAAACTAACGTAATAAATAGAAGTAAACTCAACTTTAGCAAGTATCGCTTACGCTTTACTTGTAAGGAGTTATAGAGTAGTTATAGTGGAGTTAAAAAGGAGTTAAAAAGACGATACTCTTTTGCTGATTGCTTTTGAAATCACGAGGCGATAGACATTCGTCTTTTTAACTTCCTATATAACTTCTTTTTAACTTCTCTTTAACTACAAGCTAAAGTTCTGAAGTAAAGCAAAAGCTTAACATCCTTTCAGTCATAGAAGAATGACATCATGAATAAGTATTTATTTGTAATTCTATTAGGTTTATCACAGATTGTTTACGGACAGGACGCGTCGAAAGGCAAGTCCGTAGAACAGCCTTACAAGAAATCTGCCGTCGTTAAGTCTGTAAAGGCTTCAATGAAGGCAGGAAACTTCTCTGCCGTGGTGGACGAGACAAATAAGGCGTTCAATAAATATTCTGAAGCTGACGGGGATGCCGAACTCCACAGTTATCAGGTTAAGGCACTCGAACAGATGGTGCTTACAGAAAACAGAAAGATGTATCTCGACACAAAGCCAGATACAACAAAATACTTCGGCTACATGTACCAGATGTACGAGCAGGCTCTTATCTGCGACTCTCTGGAACAGATTCCTACTCTTGACGGCAAGGTTATCTTCCGTTACCGCTACGCAAATGCGGAAACACTCTTGAAGTACAGGAAGAACCTCAAGATGTCATGCCGATACTTCTATCGCAAGAAGGACTACAAGAATGCTTTCAAGTATTCCGACCTTTATTACAAGTCTAAGTCGGCTTCCATCTTTACAGGAAAGAAGGGTGAAGAACTCTTGCCTGAGGAGAACGATAACGTGGAAATATCAGTCATGGCAGTCGTTTCTGCCTTTGGCTCACAAAATAACGAGGGAGTGGTATCTTACCTCCACGAGGCAATGAAGGACAAGGCCATGCGCTACAAGGTTCTCGAACTTGGATGCAAAGCATACCTTGCACTTGGCGAGACAGACAAATACATAGAACATTGTACGATGGGATTTGAGGAGAATCCAGAACAGGAGTTCTTCTTCATGTCACTCCTGAAGTACAACATAGACAACGCTAAGCACAACAGATGCCTCGAACTGTCAAACATAATGGTCAAGAAGTTCCCAACCAACAGGAACTATTGGTTCATCAAGGCAAAGGAAGAGGAAATCCTCGGAATGGGTGAAGATGCTATTGCCTCTTACCAGAAGGCTATAGAATTGAAGAATGACGATGCCGAGGCATATTCTTACATCGGCTCGATATACACAAACAAGGCACTTGAGATGTATAACAAGAATACACTCTCAGTAACAAACCCTGGATACAGGGATTTCAAGTCTAAGCTAAAGGCAGTCTATGTAAAGGCAAAGGATGCCTACGAGGCTGCACGCAAATATGCTCCTAACAACCGTACCCTCTGGTACGAGGGACTGAAGAACTCATATTTCAAGCTGAATATGGGAAGGGAGCTAAAACAACTCGAAGAACTAAAGAAATAATTTATGATAAAAGACTTCAACAAAGTAGCCATCATAGCTGGACAGAAAAAGATAATGTACAGCGAGATGCTCCAGCGCATCACTCTCTTTGCAGAGCAAAGTCCAAAGGATGCAGGTTCAAAGACAATCATATTTAGTGAAAACCGAGAGGGATGGATTTACGCCTTCTTCGGAATATGGGCAAACAAGGGAATAGCCATTCCTGTGGATGCCACATCTACTGTTCACGACGTCGCTTACATTCTCAACGACTGTAAGCCTGAATGCATCTGGACTTCAGTACAGAAGCTTGATACCGTACGCGAAGCCATGAAGGAAGCAGGAACGGATGCAAAGATTCTCGTGATTGATGACTACGAATCAATTGAAGTCAACAAGGAAAAGGCTGTCATAGAGCACTCTGATGATGACGTGGCTGTCATCATCTACACTTCGGGTACTACAGGCAGTCCAAAGGGCGTAATGCTTACCTTCGGCAACCTCATGGCAAACATACACTCCGTAGCAGACGAAGTGCCTATCTTCAATGAGGAACGCCGTGCGCTCATACTCCTCCCTCTCCATCACGTGCTCCCACTTCAGGGTTCTGTCATCGCACCTATCACACGAGGTGGCGGTGTGGCAATATGTCCTTCGATGACAGGTCCTGACATCATGAACACGCTCAAGGAAGGCAAGATAAGCATCATCATCGGTGTGCCACGTCTCTACCAGACCCTCTTTGGAGCCATGAAGAAGAAGATTGACTCCAACTTCGTCACTCGCTTCCTCTTCTGGATGTGTAGCAAGGTGGGCAGCCGCTCACTTTCACGCACAATATTCAAGTCTGTACGCACAAAGATGGGTGGACATATCGACTACCTCGTTTGTGGTGGTGCTGCACTTGACCGCGAGATAGGCGTAGGACTCAAGACACTCGGTCTTGACGTACTCGAAGGCTACGGTATGACAGAGACTGCACCTATCATCGCCTTCACACGCCCAGATGACATCGTTCCCGGTTCATGTGGTAAGCCTATGCCATCTGTCCAGACAAAGATACTTGAGACTGGTGAGCTTTGTGCCAAAGGACCAAACGTGATGAAGGGTTACTATAACCGCCCTGAGGAGACAGCTGCCATCATAGACAATGACGGTTGGATTCACACAGGCGACCTTGCACGCTTCGACGAGAAGGGACGCCTCTACATCACAGGACGTACAAAGGAGATTATCGTTCTTTCCAACGGTAAGAACGTCAATCCAAGCGAGATAGAATACAAGATAGAAAAGTTTGACACCATCGTCAAGGAGGCAGCCATAGTACAGGATGGCGATATGCTCCGTGCCATCATCGTTCCTCAGAACGAGTGGCTCGGTCAGAAGTCAGATGAGGAAGCAGAGGAAGCACTCAAGCGTGAGGTACTTGCACCTTACAACGAGACAGTTGCCCAGTACAAGAAGGTAATGAGCGTGTTCCTCTATCGTGGTGACCTCCCACGTACCAAGCTTGACAAGATACAGCGCTTCAAGCTCAAGGGTATCATAGAGTCAGGCGTACGCAAAGAGATAAAGAACGATGTGGTAGAGCCAACATTCGAGGAATACAAGATTATCAAGCAATACATCGAGTCAGAGAAGAAGATAACCGTACGCCCTACTGACCATATCGAGACAGACCTCGCTTTCGACTCTCTCGACCGTGTAGGACTCCAGAGCTTCATTGAGCAGACTTTCGGTACGGAGCTCAAGGCAGATGTCATGGCTTCATTCAAAAACGTGACAGAGATAGCAGAGCAGGTAGCCAAGGTCAAGACTCGTCAGGAAGTGGAGCAGGTAGAATGGCACAAGCTATTCACAGAGCACAAGACAAACCTGAAGTTGCCTAACTTCTGGTTCACAGGCAATATCTTCACATGGTGCTGCAAGGTCTTTGCCCACACATACCTCCGTATGGAAGTCAAGGGACTTGAGAACCTTCCAAAGAATCGTTCTTTCATCCTTGCACCTAACCACGTGAGCTACATGGACGGACTCCTTGTCGTGACAGACATTCCAAATCCTATCCTCAACAACACATACTTCTATGTAAAGGAAGACCATGTGAAGGGAGGATTCCTAAAGTTCCTTGCAAGTCACCATAACATCATCCTCATGGAGCGCATGAACCTCATGAACTCCATCCTCAAGATGGGTGAGGTACTCAAGTCTGGCAAGAACCTTGTGATATTCCCAGAGGGAACACGTACACGCAACGGACAGACAGGTCAGTTTAAGAAGACATTTGCCATCCTCAGTAAGGAACTCGACGTTCCAATCGTACCAGTTGCCATAACAGGTGCATACGAGGCAATGCCAAAGGGACGCAAGTTCCCACTTGCCAAGAAGGTCACAGTGGAATACCTTCCACCAGTCACAGCAGAACCAGATATCTCATACGTAGATTACTCTGAAAAGGTAAAGCAGATGATTGTTGACAAGGTAAAGAGATAAGCCGAAAAACATATTTTTCGACATAATATTCCATAAAGGTAATGAGGGTAAAGCCAAGTTGGTTTTACCCTCATTTTTTACTATTTTTAAGCGTTTGCCCCGAAAAGTGTAAAAATTTGTTACACTTTTTGATTATTTTTAACATTATTCGTCAAATAATTGAAAAATTAGTATCAAGTGAAACATTATTTATGTACATTTGCAACCAAAATTTTCTTGAAGGTGGATTCTAACACGAAATAAGCGATATTTCTGTTCTTAGATTCTACCAAAACTCAATAAGATAAAAAAGAGTAAAAAGAATAAAAACGACTTTGATTATTAAATTTTCTTGTTTCACAAAATAAAGACAAAATAATTATAATCATAATTAACTATTTTAAAAAGATGAAAGAAAGACTTTTATTGTTTACTGTGTCTTTGCTTCTGACAGCAGTTACAGCATTGGCACAAAACAAGATCACAGGTACTGTCATCTATACTGGTGATAACGAGCCTGTGGTTGGTGCCCACGTCATGGTTCAGGGCACTAAGGAAGGTACTGCAACAGACATTGACGGTAAGTTTACCATCAATGTACCTGCTGGCAAGAAACTTCACATCAGTTTCGTAGGCTTGAAGCCTGTAGTAGTTACCCCAAAGAACGGTATGCTTGTACGCATGGAAGACGACAAGATTCTTGACGGAGTTGTCGTAACAGGTATGACTAAGATGGACAAGCGTCTCTTTACCGGTGCTGCAACAAAAGTAAATGCCGAAGACGTTATACTTGGTGGTGTGAGCGATGTATCACGTTCACTCGAAGGACGTGTTGCTGGTGTAAGCGTACAGAACGTAAGTGGTACTTTCGGTACTGCTCCTAAGATTCGTGTGCGTGGTGCAACATCTATCTATGGTAGTTCAAAGCCACTTTGGGTTGTAGATGGTGTTATTCAGGAAGACATCACAGAGGTAAGTGCAGACGACCTTTCATCTGGTGATGCAGAGACACTTATCTCTTCTGCCATCGCAGGACTCAACGCAGACGATATCGAATCATTCCAGATTCTTAAGGATGGTAGTGCAACTTCTATCTATGGTGCACGTGCCATGTCAGGTGTGATTGTCATCACAACCAAGAAAGGTAAGTCTGGTTCAAGTTCTATCAACTATACAGGTGAATTCACTATGCGTCTCAAGCCAAGCTACAATCAGTTCAACATCATGAACTCACAAGAGCAGATGGCCTTCTACAAGGAACTTGAGGCTGCAGGTCACATCTCACTTGCTAAGACCTATCGTGCTGCAACAAGTGGTGTGTATGGCAAGATGTACCAACTCATAAACACATACGACCCAATTACTCAGAGTTTCAAGCTTGCAAACACTCCTGAGGCTATAAATGAATACCTCCGCGAAGCAGAAATGCGTAACACTGATTGGTTTGACGAACTCTTCTCAAACAGCATCCAGCACAACCATTCTGTTAGTTTCTCTACTGGTACAGACAAGGCACAGTATTATGCATCTTTGAGCCTTATGGATGATCCAGGATGGTCAGAGCAAAGTAAGGTACGTCGTTACACAGCAAACTTTAACGCACTTTACAATATCAACAAGAAGTTATCATTAAACTTCATTGTTAATGGTTCACATCGAGAGCAGCGCGCTCCTGGTACAAATTCACAGCACGTTGATGCCGTAACTGGTGAGGTTTCTCGTTCTTTTGACATTAACCCATACTCTTACGCAATCAACACATCACGTGCTGCAGATCCAAACGTGTTCTATTCACGTAACTTTGCGCCATTCAACATTCATCATGAATTGGCTAACAACTATATGGACTTCAACATTCTCGACCTCAAGTTACAGGCAGAATTGAAATACAAGCCAATTTCAAAGGTTGAGCTCTCAGTTCTTGGTGCTTACAGATACTCTAACACAGGTCAGGTAAACAACATCACTGAAAACTCTAATATGGCAGCATCATTCCGTGCAATGGACGATGCAACAATGCGTGATGCAAACCCATGGCTTTACGAAGACCCAGAAAAGCCAAACGACTATGCAGTATCAACACTTCCAGAAGGAGGATTCTATCGCAAGTATAACTATGGCATCAAGAACTATAGTGTACGTGCAACTGCTGCATATAATGACGTATTCAATGAGGATCATATCGTAAATGTATTTGCTGGAACAGAAGTAACTGATGCAAACCGATGCAAGGAATACTTCAATGGCGTAGGATTCTTATACAATATGGGATATATCGATAACTATTCTTACTTATTCTTCAAGCAAGCAAAAGAAGAAGGTAGTGCATATTACTCAGTAGAAAACGCTTACGAACGTACAGCAGCATTCTTTGCAACTGCAACATATTCTTATAAGGCACGTTACACAATCAACGGAACAACTCGCTACGAGGGTAACAACCGACTCGGTCACTCTCGCACCGCTCGTTGGTTGCCTACATGGAACATTTCTGGTGCATGGAATGCTCATGAGGAGTCCTGGTTTGAGGATATCTTTAAGAACCACCTTACACACGGTACAATTAAACTTTCTTATTCGCTCACAGGTGATAGACCACCTATTACAAACTCACTCCCTGTATTCATGTCTGACAAGCCTTGGAGACCAGACTCAAAGGTTATCGAAACAGATATTGAGATTAAGGAGATTGGAAATCCAAATCTCACATACGAGAAGAAGCATGAGTTCAACGTAGGTCTTGACCTTGGTTTCTTGAACAACCGCATCAATGTACAGGCTGACTTCTTCACACGTAGTAACTACGACCTTATCGGAGAAATCAACACAAATGGTACGACAGGTGTTGTTACCCCAAGCATGAACGTAGCTGAGATGAAATCAAATGGTCAGGAGTTATCAATCTCTACAAAGAACATTATAACATCTGACTTCAAGTGGAACACAGACTTCATCTTCACTCACGTAAAGACAGAAGTAACAAAACTTAAGACTAACACTCGTATTATTGATCTTGTTTCAGGAACAGGATTCACTATGGAAGGATATCCAAGCCGTTCTCTCTTCTCTATCGACTTCAGAGGCTTGAACGAGAGCGGTATGCCTACATTCATCAACGAAAAGGGAGAATTAACTATATCTGACATTAATCTCCAATCACGTACAAAGGATTATCTCATATATGAAGGTCCAACAGACCCAACAATCACAGGTTCTCTTGGAAACACATTCTCATACAAGGGATTCCGTCTCAACGTGTTCGCTACATACTCATTCGGAAACAAGGTTCGTCTTGACCCTTCTTTCCATAGCTCTTACGATGATATGGACGCAACTCCAAAGGAATTCAAGAACCGTTGGACTGTTTCAGGTGACGAAGCATATACAGATATCCCAGCTATCGCTGACCTTCGCCAGATTCAGAACGAGACAATGCTCAACAAGGCATTCAATGCCTATAACTTCAGTTCTGCTCGTACAGCAAAGGGAGATTTCATCCGTATGAAGGAGATTTCACTCAGCTATGATTTTCCACAGAATATGGTTTCTCCGCTTGGTTTGAGCAAGATGAGTCTCAAGCTTCAGGCTACAAACCTCTTCCTTATCTATGCTGATAAGAAGCTTAATGGTCAGGATCCAGAGTTCTTCAACACTGGTGGTGTTGCCATACCAATGCCTCGCCAGTTCACAATGACATTGAAGCTCGGTATCTAATGATGGAAATCAGAAATCAAAAAAGAATAAGATATGAATAATATATTTTCAAAAATAAAAGTATTATCATTCGTGACGCTTTCATTGACACTCGCGTCATGTAATGATTTTCTTGACAAGAATCCAGACGACAGAACTGAAATAAACACTGTTGAGAAGGTTCAGAAGCTTCTCGTGTCTGCATATCCTAACAAGACTATTTCCTTCCTTACAGAGTATAGTTCAGACAATGTAATGGATAATGGAAAATCGTTCAGTGCATACGACAGCCAGCACAAAATATATCGTTTTGAAGATGATCCAGAACAATCTAATGATGACCCAAAAGCTGTCTGGCAGGCTCATTATTTAGCAGTTGCAACTGCAAATGCCGCACTCGATGGTATCAAGAACATTGGAGAAAACGAGCAGACTCTTCCTCTTAAGGCAGAAGCTCTTCTCTGTCGTGCATACGCAATCTTCTCTTTGACAAACTGTTTCTGTATGGCTTACAATGATGCTACAGCAGACAATTATTTAGGAATGCCATACCCTAAGGAGTCTGGAGTAAGTGTTGATTCACGCGGAACATTGGCTGAGACATACGCAAACATCAACGCAGATATTGAGGAGGCACTTCCTCTTATCAATGACAGCTATCTCAAAGTTCCTGCATATCACTTCAATCGTCATGCAGCCTACGCTTTTGCAGCACGTTTCAACCTCTACTATCAGAAGTGGGACAAGGCAAGAAAATATGCAACAGAAGCACTTGGAAGCAATCCAACAATATTAATGCGTACAAGCCTTTCTACTTATGGCTCTTTTGCAACAATAGATGCATTCAAAAATGCATACGTTGACGCAAGTGAACCTGCCAACTTCCTCCTCATCCCAAAAATTTCAATTATGGGTAGAGTGCAAGCTGCTGATGACTATCTACGATATGCACATAATCATAAATTATGTACATACGAGACTTATTATGCAGAGATGCCTTGGAATGACGGTAATAACTATAATAACAATACTCTCTATGAGTCACATATGGTATATGGAGATGATTACACAGATTTCGTCCCATTTGTATATGAATTCTTTGAGACAACAGACCAGGTAAACCGTACAGGCTATACACATATTGTTGAAGCTGCATTTACGGGTGACGAGACAGCACTCGTAAGAGCAGAAGCCAACATTCTGCTTAATAATCTGACTGATGCATTGGTTGACATGAACAACTTTGTTCAGGTTCATTGTGCTCCATCATATGGTAAGAAAAAGCGTCCTACTCTTTCTACAGAAGACCTTGTTGAATACTGGAAAGGTGTTGAACCATACAGCTTTGGACCACGAGACGAGAGCAACCCAAAAAGTCCAATTGTCATAAAGAATATGTCTCCAAAGAAACTCTTAAATACAAACCTAAAGCTTACCGAGGAACAGACAGCTCTGCTCTATACAGTTCTTCAGATGCGCCGTATAGAAACAATGTGGAAAGGTATGCGATTCCAAGACATCAAGCGTTGGGGTATTGAGTTCATTCACCCTATCGATGGAGAACCTGCTGCCGTATTCAAGGCAAACGATCTTCGTGGTGCAATTCAATTGCCAGATGACGTAATTGATGCAGGACTTGAGAGAAACCCTCGTTAATGACTTTTCAAACAAGAATAAGATGAAAAATATTTTTAATTACATACTACTTGCAGGAGTATTGTTCACAACATACTCTTGCAACAAGGACGAATTAAGCTCAGAAAGCATCTTCAAGAATGAAGAAAAGAAGCAGAACGAGTTTGACAAGTGGATTTATGACAATCTTACAGTTCCTTACAACATCGTCCTCGACTACTATTACAAAGACACAGAGACTGATATTGACGAAAATGTGATTCCTGCAAATGTATCACAGTCTATCGCGCTTACAAAACTCATGAAGCATGTGTGGATTGACGCATATACAGAAGTGGCAGGAGAAGAATTCCTCAAGAAGAATTGTTTCCGTCATTTCTGCTATATCGGTTCGGGAGAATATACGAGTCAAGGCAATATCAAGCTTGGACAAGCAGAAGGTGGTATCAAAGTTACACTCTTCCGCGTCAATGAGTTCGATATTGACAATATCTACGTGAACAACGATAACTTTTATCGTGCAAAAGGAACATTACCACTTGACATGAACTATTGGTACTTCCACACTATGCACCATGAATTCTGCCATATTCTTACACAGCAGAAAGAATATTCTCCAGATTTCAAGCTCATTTCAGCAGGAAAATATCATGGTCCAGGTTGGGGTGACGTATCAGATCAAACTGCTGCTGCAGAAGGATTTGTAACAGGCTATGCCACTAAAGAATATAATGAAGACTTTGCAGAAACATATTCTGTATATGTAACTTCATCTGATGCCACATGGAATCAGATTCTTAATACGGCAAAGCAGCAAGACAAGAATGCACCAAAAATCATTCAGCAGAAACTTGATATAATAAGATCATATCTATATGAGCAATGGAATATAGATATTGATAAACTTAGAAACAAGATTCAGGAAAAGACATCAGAAGAATCTTTAAAGTCACTTAATCTCAAAACATTAA
>JAFZVY010000005.1 GCA_017617575.1 Bacteroidaceae bacterium
CTACGTCGTCACAGCCCTCGACCGCCTCGGCAACGAATCAAAAGGCGCAAAGCTGAAGATTAGGTAACGTAGCGCATTTTAATATAAGGGACACAGAGGGCACGGAGATTATTATTCCCCGTGCCCTCTGTGTCCTTTTATCGTAACCAGTTATTATCTTCAGCAGGGTCGGGTCAAACAAATAAAATGATGGTGACAATAAGGATAAAACGCTATGGCTTCGCTTATAGTTTGGGTGGGTGTCTTAAAATAACGAGTACGTTTTCTTAGACCACCAGACCGATTATCTTAGACTGTCGGAGCAATTTATTCGCATCGTCAATAGCACTTCATGTACTCTGTTAAAAACAACGATACGCATAGCTCGATTAATTTATACGTATCGTTTCATCAATCTATACGTATCGTTTGATTAATCTATACGTATCGTTTAGTCAATCTATACGTATTAATCGTTTAATCTAAACGTATCGTTTGTTTAGTCTATACTTATCATTGGCTCAAAAAAAGCCGTTCGGGACTAAGCGTTCCGAACGGCATGTTAATTGTTAATTTATAACCGGCTATTTAAGTCTCAGTTTCGTCTTCTCTCCACGGACCTCGAACTCCTGTCCCTCCTTCATGCCGTAGTACGGTGCACCTTCGCGTTGAGTCTCTGAGCGTGGGAAGATGTTTAGGGAAAGCATCTGGCGGCGCATCATAAGCTTTCCTGACTGTGCATACTTTGGATTGACCTTGACTGCCATGTCCAATTTGTCAAGTGCAAGGCAGCAGTGGAGACCTAAGTTCCAGAATAGTTGGTCTCTTGTAGTACCTGGACCTCCTGATCGTGGTGCTGTCCTAAAGATATGTACTGCAAGTTCAATGTACGCCTCGGCTTCATTAGGATTGAATGACAGGGCTTGGCTACACAGTTTCTCGATGTATGCGTTATTACGATATGTCTTATCTATTGCATTGATGCACTCCACGAGATACTTAGCCTTCATCTCCTTTGACACCTTGCTGCTGAGGTACTTGTCAATAAGAGGCTGGGCGGCTGTGGTGTCGGACTTGGCAAGGAGTTCAAATACTGTTCTGTCGCCAAAGTCTATTGGTGTGGTGTACTCGACCACGCACTTCAGGTTCTTGGCTTTGTACTTCTTGCGGAACTGCTCCATTATTACTTTATTTTCTTCTTCGGAAGCGCCGAAGCGGTCACCAAGCACCATTGTGTCAACCCATATCTCCGTGGAGTATGAGGTTGAGAGACCGTCGACGTACATCGTGAAGCCATTGAGCTTGTGTGCCTTCTTTGCCTCGTCAAGCTGCTCGGTTGTTACCATCTTGCCATTGATGAACCACATGACGGAGTCGGTGTATTCCTTGGCTGTGCTCTCGACGGACTGTGGGGCAGCTGCATTGCTGTTGTCCATTACATTGATGTCGGGTAGGCGAGGAGAACGGTTCTCCAGTATTGGGGTGTCGGAGCTAGCAAGCTCGGTCACAGCTTCCTCGATAGGATTGACAAACTCAGGTGTGGCAAATGCACACAAGGCTACAAATGACATAGGCAGGAAGTAGAGTGCCTTGCCTCGCATCCACGGATTTGATTTACTTTTCATCATCATTTTTATTCGGTTTTTAATTAGACTATGATTGAAGTTGTTGGCAAAGACATAGGAGCTATTGCCTGCAACCTTCCTGATTAGTAACATCTGATATTCCTTGACGCGTACGCCTGCGGACAGTGCGTACTGGTCTGCCTCGTACTCGTGTACGTCACGGCAACTGAGTCCCAGGGCATACACGACGGGATTCCACCACTGTATCATTTGCAGGAACGTAAGCATCAGTATGTCGAGGGAATGGTGGTGACGTATGTGTCCTATCTCGTGCATGATTATTCCCTGTCCTCCGTCTTGGTAGTCGTGCTGGCTTATGGCGATACTGTTCATCCAGCTGCATGGAGCTATGTCGTCCGAGTGGCAGTATATCTTATATCCGTCTCTCTTGTCCACCCACAGGCATCCGTTCCTAAGGGCAATGCCCATCCTCACGAACTGCCACACGCGTACGAGCAGCACGGCTGCCATTCCCGTGACATAGATGATGCACACAAGCATGAACCATGTGACGGTGATGCCTTCGTCGTCGTCCGTATCCGCAGTGGTCGCCATGGCTGCAGGACTCGCCTCGCTCACGGCAACCTCTCTTGGCGTTCCCTGCTCAATAGGTATGCCGAAGTCTATCATATGCAACTGTACGTCGTGAACCACTGGGTGTTCATCCACCGATAGGAAGGACAGGTTGCAGAGTGGCAGCACCAGTGAGAGGTACATTATCGTGACCAGCACTCGTCGGTTGAAACCAAAGAAGCTTTCCTTGCGCAGCATGAGTACATAAGGTATGTACAAGAGGCAAAGCACGAACGCCGACTTAACGGCATATATCATTAGTGATGAAAACATATCTTAAGTTTTTAGGTTCTTGAGTTTATTGGCTTTTTAAGTTCTCGTGGAGAGATGGGGAACGAAAATTTAGACCTTTTCTCGCCGAAGCTTGTCATTAAATATTTGTGAATATTGGCTACGCCGAGCTAAAGGTTCGTGGCAAATTAATGGTGATTTATGGCTTAAATTCATGTGAAGGTTGGTAATTTAGTCACTCTTTGCGACGGTTTCAGTTAAGATACTTTTTCTCTGTTTTTATTTGCTTTTCTCTGTTTTTACTTCGTCCGCACCTCTGGCGCGATTTCTTCGCATGAACTTAAAAGAAATTACTTTTAATTTTCGTTCTTAATATATATAAAGTTCCGGAGGCATAAATTAACCATTTGCGATTGATTTGACATTAGCAATTAGCCATTAGCAATTAGCCATTAACAATTAGCCATTAACAATTAGCTATTAACAATTAGCCATTTTACTCTTCCCCTCCTTGTCTAATCATGTCAAGCAACTCCTGTATGTCATCCTCCGAGAGGTTCTCCTCCTCCACGAAGTAGGAGAACATGGAACGAACACTGTCACCGAAGAAGCGTTTCTTCACGTCCTTCATGGTGAGGCGCATATATTCCGCCTTGGTCAGTTTAGGCAGGTACTTGTACGTCTTTCCCTCGCCCTTGTTCTTGAAGTAGTCGATGAAGCCCTTTTCGTATAGCACCTTTAGGTATGTGGATATTGTGGTGTAGGCAGGCTTTGGCTCTTCGTAATGCTCAAGTATGTCCCACACGCATGCCGAGTGATTGATGTCCCATAGTATGTTCATCACCTCAAACTCAACCCTTGTCAATGTATTGTCTCTGCGTTTCATGTGTTGTTTTGTTTTACGACGACAAAGAAACAACCTTTGTCCGAAATATGCACTTTATCCGTTTCTGTTTTTTACGTTATCCGTCCCATTTTAACAGTTTTTAATAGTTATAGAGCATCCGCACCACCATACTTCCTCCATTTTTCACTAATAATGCACTACCTTATATATATAATATCTGTGTCCTTCATGTCCTCTGTGTGTCGAAATAAATGATTGCCGTAATGGGTCAAAAAAAAGAGCGGCAACTGCCGTTGGCAATTGTCGCTCTGATGTTATGCTGTAAGTTATTCTTACTTCTTGAGTGGAATACCGAGTTCCTTGAAGCTATCAACGAGGATAGATACACAGCGGTCAACCTGCTCCTTAGTGTGGGTTGCCATGAGGGCTACACGAACGAGAGTGTCCTGTGGAGCACATGCTGGTGGAACTACTGGGTTGATGAATACACCCTTCTCGAATGCAAGCTTTGTAACCTCGAATGTCTTGATTGCATCGCGTACATAGAGTGGGATGATTGGGCTTTCGCTGTCGCCAAGCTCGAAACCTGCCTCCTTGAACTGCTCAAGTGCATAGTTCGTAATCTTCCAAAGGTTCTCCTGACGCTCTGGCTCTGTCTGGAGGATGTGGAGTGCCTCAAGTGCAGCAGCTGTGGCTGCTGGTGTGTTAGAGGCTGAGAAGATGTATGTTCTTGATGTATGACGGATCAAGTTGATTGTCTCCTTGTCTGATGCGATAAATCCACCGATAGATGCAAGTGACTTAGAGAATGTACCCATGATAAGATCAACATCATCTGTCAAACCGAAATGGTCACATGTACCACGACCCTGACGGCCGAAGACACCGAGACCGTGTGCCTCGTCAACCATTACTGAAGCGTTGTACTTCTTCTTGAGCTCGATAATCTGTGGGAGCTTTGCAAGGTCTCCTTCCATTGAGAAAAGACCGTCTGTCACGATGAGCTTGACTGCCTCTGGCTGGCAACGCATCAACTGACGCTCAAGGTCTTCCATGTCGTTGTGCTTGTAGTGGAAGAACTGTGAGAATGAAAGACGACGTCCGTCAACGATGGATGCGTGGTCGCGGTCATCACCGATGATGTAGTCGTTACGACCTGTCAAACATGAGACAACTCCTGAATTTACTGTGAAACCTGTTGAATAAACAAGTGCTTCGTCCTTTCCGATGAACTCTGCCAACTCGTGCTCCAACTGCACGTGGAGGTCGAGTGTACCATTGAGGAATCGAGAACCGGCACATCCTGTACCGTATTTCTGGATTGCTTTGATAGCAGCATCACATATACGCTTGTCGTATGTGAGACCCATGTAAGAGTTCGAACCAAACATAAGGACTTTCTTGCCGCTCATAGTCACCTCAGTATCCTGGTGGCTGTCAATTTCTCTGAAGTAAGGGTAGATGCCAGCTTCCATGTATTTCTGTGGCTCTCTGTACTTACTTGCTCTTTCTTGTAATAAACCCATAGTCAATTTTATAACACACCGATATGCTTATCTCCTTGCTTTTTAGGGCTGAGATAACAATGAATGGCGTGCGTATTTTTGATTTTTTTTGTTTTCTGTTTAGAAATTATATCATTTAGGCTGCAAATTTACAAAAAAATCCCCTTTGTAGAGCACTTGGCAGGAAAAAAAATCGTTTGTGAGTAAAAAGTATTGTCTCTTTGCAATAATTGGAGTAGAAAATCGTACTTTTGCATTGCAATTTGAGCGTAATGGTTTCCTTGTGCCTGCCACCGTGACTGAGTGGCAGGGAAGTGATACGGTGTTTTCACTTTCTCGGTTGCTTTTACTCCTTATGCCTCCTTTATGCTACGAGAGAGTAATTGGGATACTTGCGAGACATGAATAAGATTTTTTATGACAGAGACAAAAAGAATAATATTTATAGTCAATCCGATTTCGGGAACAACAGGTAAGAAGAGGATTCTCCAGCTTATTGAGAGCCGTCTTGACAAAGAGAAGTACAGCTATGATATTGTTACGACCAAGTACCAAGGTCATGCTACTGAGATTGCAAGGGCGGCTGCTAACCAAGGGGTGGACATCGTGTGTGCCATAGGCGGCGACGGCACTGTCAATGAGACGGCTCGTGCACTGGTGCATACGGACACGGCTCTTGCCATCATTCCTTGTGGCTCGGGCAACGGACTGGCAAGACACCTGCATATTCCTGTTGACCCCGTGGGTGCCATCAAGGTTCTCAACGAGGGTACGGTTCTCCCTATGGACTACGGACTCGTGAACGAGCATCCTTTCTTCTGCACGTGTGGCGTGGGCTTCGATGCCTTCATCTCCATGCGCTTTGCACAAGCAGGCAAGCGCGGTCCTCTCACATACGCGGAGAACATTCTGAAGACGGGTCTCCAGTATAATCCTGAGACCTACGACGTGGAGGTGGAGGGCGACGAGGATGCCACGAACAAGACGTCGTACAAGGCGTTCCTCATATCTTGTGCCAATGCCTGCCAGTATGGCAACAATGCATATATTGCTCCTCAGGCTTCGGTGCGCGACGGTCTGCTTGACGTGACGATTATTGAACCGTTTGGTCCTATTGATGCTCCTGCCATATCATTCCAGCTCTTCAATGGCACGATAGACAAGAACAGCCGTATCAAGACGTTCCGATGCAAGAAGCTGCACATCCATCGTCAGGATAGGGGAGCGATTCACTATGACGGCGACCCGATAGAGACGGGCAAGGACGTGGACGTGGAGATTGTTCCTCAGTCCATCCTTTGTGTTGCTTCGTCAAAGGAGGGTATGGTTGCTCCTGCCGAGAATATCCAGAACTTCATTGCTGAGCACTTCAATGATATGTACCTCCGTTCCGAGGAACTGTTGCAGCGTAACATCATCATGACGCAGCGCATCGGTAAGCTTAACTCTGACATCATGCGCAAACTCTCTGGAAGGAAGAAAGAGTAGGGTGCGCGGTGCATAAATCATAGATTTGAAATTTGAGATTACAAAAAAACAGTTCGGGGCAAGTCAATCAAGACTTGCCCCGAACTGTTTTTGGTATGTTATTTCTTATTGTTCATCTGCTGCTGTGGTGGTCGCCTGTTGAATCTGTGCATCGCTCCCATCTGGAAGGTGTAGATGTGATGGCGAACCTTGAATACTTTCTTCCAGCATATTATTGAGTGGAACTTCTTGTAGTATGCCTTTTCGAGCTTGTTGATTTGGATGTCGTAGTCAAGGCTCTTGTTGATGATGTCTTCATATTCTGAGTCTGACACGTCCTTGTTGAAAAGGTTCTTGTAGAGTCCTCTCTGCTGGTCGCTAAGCTCTTTCTTCTTCTCCATCATCTCGTGCATGAGTGGGAAGAGCTTCTCGCATTCCTGTGGCGTGAGCTCGGCTCCTCGCTTCACGTGCTCCTCAAGCCCTTTCTTGTATGCCTCGATGGAAAAGTCCTTTTTGTTCTGCTGATTACCATCGTTGTTCTGTGGATTCCAATGAGCATATGTCATTGTGGTGGTGCAGAATAAAAGTATGTAGATTAATAAAGTTTTCATAATAGTAGTGATTGGAAGTGTGAGATACATTGTGTGGGATTAGTATGTCTCGCCTGAAAGGTAGGCGTAAACATCTTCTCCGTCATAGAGTGCGTAAGAGAGTAGTTCCTCCTCTTCGAGAGTGGAAACAGATTCTGTCTCGGCGTTGGCAAGTGCATTACTGCCTTCGTTTGCCTGTCGGGATGTGATAACATTGAATGTGAGCACTATTGCCACACATGCGGCCACAGTGCTTGTGAGGCTAATCCAGAGTGGCTTGCGTGTCCACAAACTAACTGTCTTAGCTGTATGAATGCCAGTCTCCGCACGACCAGCTTCCTCACTGTCGATGCGCTCCATTACCCTCTGGGGAAGGCTGTCAAAGTAACCTGCTGGTACTTTGAACGCATCCTTGTCATTAAGCTTGTTGATGTCGTTGTTGATAACCATAATCATTCCTTTTTCTTTATAAGACTTTTGTTTTATTCAATGGTTTAATGACAATTACACTTTTTTTGAGTTATTGTGAGTTTTTGAGTTCTCACGGAGCGAAGCAGTCAATTAACTTTCCAATTAACCTTTTCAATTAACAATTAATAATTAACATGCAAGTTAGCTGAACATAGAACTGAGCGAGAGGACTATCAATTCCTAATTTCTCATTCCTAATTCCTAATTCCTCGTTAAACACGATTCCTCATTGTCCTCACAGTTCCTTCGCCTTCACGTATGCCGTAATCTTCTGGACGGCGTGGAAGAATGAGGCTTTGAGCGCACCTACGCTTGTTCCCGTAATCTGTGCCATGTCCTCGTACTTCATCTCTTCGTAGTATTTCATTGTGAATACTGCCCTCTGCTTTTCTGGAAGCGTTGCTATGGCTTGCTGCAGGAGCACCTGTGCCTCGTTGCCGTCGTAGTATTCGTCACTCTCGAGGCGGTTGGCTATTCCGTCGTCCAAGTCGTCGATGGAGAGGTTCGTCTTCTTCTTGCTCAGGAACGTTATGCTCTCGTTGTATGCTATGCGGTATAGCCAAGTGTAGAGTTGGGAGTCGCCCTTGAATGTTCCGATGCTATTCCATGTCTTGAGGAACACGTTCTGCAGAATGTCGTCGGCATCGTCATGATCCACGACCAGATGACGAATCTGCCAATATAGCTTGCTGCTATACCGGCTCACCAATTCCTCGAAGGCTTTCCTTCTGGTTGTTTCGTCCTGTAGTCTGTTGATTAGGTCGCGTTCGTCAAACATAGTTTATCGTAAAAAAAAAGTGTGGTACATTCTTGGGGTGACCACACTTATTATAGTAACGCAATGTTGTGTTGCGAATTATTTCAAGTAAACCTTCCTTGCAGTCTTGCCAGCCTTGATGATGTAGCAGCCTGACTTCAAGTGATTCAACTCGACAATCTTGCTTGGACTGTCTATGCGTATTGTATATACTTCTTCGCCTGTGATGCTGTAAACAGAAAGGGTGGTATTCTCTGCGTTCTTTATTGTGAGTGTCTTTCCGCTTACTGATATTGTTACAGGTTGGATGTCCTGCTCCATGGCTATGTCCACGACTTCTGCCTCTGCTTCTGCCGCGAACATTGCCGTTGCTGGAAGCAAAGCCATCATTGTGATGCCAAGAATATATCGTATTTGCTTGTTCATAAATATTTTTGGTATTGATTATTGTGTGCAAAAATATTGGGTTTTATTTAAATAAACAAATTTCGGGGGAAATATTTTTTGTTTTTTCTCGTTGTTGACGCTTTTTTAACAAAATTTTGGTTTTCCTCTCAGAGTTTTATGCACATATTCTCATTTGCAAGTATGGTGTTCGGGAATATCTCCTTGCACTCGTCCACTATCTCCTGTTCGTTCTCGTATCTTGCAGAGAGGTGTCCCACGATGAGTTTCTTGGCGTTGGATAGCCTTGCCATCTCTGCTGCCTGATGCGTGGTGGAGTGGAATGTCTTCTTGCTGAGTAGCTCATGCTCTTTCTTGAATGTTGCCTCGTGGTAGAGTAGGTCAACGCCGTTGAGTTGCTCTGCATTGTCTGGCTTGAACATCGTGTCTGAGCAGTAGGCGTAGCTCCTTACCGGGTCGGCTGGGGTGGTGAGTATGCTGTTCGGGATTATCTCTCCGTCTGGCATCTCGTAGTCCTGTCCTGCCTTGATGTTGTTGATGTAGCACACTGGTATGTTGTACGCATCTATCACGTCGCGACGTATGTGACGTGGCAGTTGCTTCTCCCTGAAGAGGAATCCGCAACATCTTATCTTGTGCTTCAGTGGGATGGTTTCCACTGTCACGGAATGGTCTTCGTAAATCACGCTTCTTGACTTTGTGTCAATTTCGTGAAGCACGATGTCGTATTCTATTCCCTGACAGAAGAAATCTATCTGTGGCTGGTATAGCTCCTTCAGCGGCTGCGGTCCCCAGATGTGCAGGGTGGAGTGGCGTCCGAGTAGGGCAAACGTGGATATGAGTCCAAGTAGTCCGAAGCAATGGTCGCCATGAAGGTGCGACAGGAATATGTTGTTGATGTGCGAGAACTTGATGTGACTCTTGCGGAGCTGCATCTGTACTCCCTCGGCACAATCTATCATGAACAGTTTCTCACGGATGTTGACTATCTGTGAGGAACAAAAATGATGCGGAGTCGGCAAAGCCGCTCCGCATCCTAATATATGTACTTCGAATTTTTCCAAAATACGTGTTGTTTACTTTACCTCCACATCTGCTATTCCTGTAGGATAGTGGGTTGTGGGCGGTAATTAGTAAATGGAAATTACTTCTCCATCTTAGCCTTGAGAGCTGCGAGAGCGTCGAGGTCACCAAGAGTTGTAGAAGCTGCAACGTTCTTGATCTGTGGAGCTGCCTCCTTAGCTGGACGAGCTGCCTTCTTAGCTGCTGTCTCTGCCTTCTTAGTAGCCTTAGCCTCTGCACGTGCAACATCCTCGAAGATGCGTGAGTGAGAGAGGATGATGCGCTTAGCATCCTTGTTGAACTCGATTACCTTGAACTCAAGTGTCTCGCCGAGCTGAGCCTGTGAGCCATCCTCCTTAACGAGGTGCTTTGGAGTTGCGAATCCTTCTACGCCACCCTCAAGTGAGATAACAGCACCCTTGTCGAGTACCTCGATGATCTTACCTGTGTGAACGCTGTCCTGAGTATATACTGCCTCGAAGTTGTCCCATGGGTTGTCCTCGAGCTGCTTGTGACCGAGTGAAAGACGACGGTTCTCCTTGTCGATGTCAAGAACCTGAACATCGATAGTTGCGCCAATCTGAGTGAACTCTGATGGGTGCTTAACCTTCTTTGTCCAAGAGAGGTCAGAGATGTGGATAAGACCATCAACGCCTTCCTCAACCTCAACGAATACACCGAAGTTAGTGAAGTTGCGAACCTTAGCTGTGTGCTTAGAACCAACTGGGTACTTGCTCTCGATGTTCTCCCATGGATCAGCCTTAAGCTGCTTGATACCGAGAGACATCTTGCGCTCCTCGCGGTCGAGTGTGAGGATAACTGCCTCTACCTCGTCGCCTACCTTCATGAAGTCCTGAGCTGAGTGGAGGTGAGCTGACCAAGACATTTCAGATACGTGGATAAGACCTTCTACACCTGGAGCGATCTCGATGAATGCTCCGTAGTCAGCCATAACAACTACCTTACCCTTAACGTGGTCACCAACCTTCAGGTTAGCATCCAAAGCATCC
>JAFZVY010000108.1 GCA_017617575.1 Bacteroidaceae bacterium
AAAAAAAAGCGAACTGTATGGTTGTAGTTTTGCACAAAGGTGCCAATTAGAAAAACCTTAAAGAAACAGAACAAAAACAAGAAAAAACATGTTTTTTTGATTTTATTTGGTTTTTACCATGTTTTTTTAACTGGCCGCACTGCGGCAAAAAACAACATACAGTTTCAACCGTACAGGTCGAAAAAAAGCGGTGCAAAGCATCGTGCCTTACACCACCTTTTTTATCATAATTTCGTTATTATTTTGTAGTCAAAACTTGACTACAAAACTTTTCACATCATCACTTTGAAACCTCAAACTCGTCGAGCTTGTTCAAGTAATACTTGCGAAGGTCACTCCACTTGTAGTAAGGATATGAGTCCGTCTTGACTGGCATTGTTGCCTCCTTCTCATTGAGGAGAGCCTTGACGAGGATGTCGCCATTACCTTTCTTTGGGCGGTAGAACACCAACTGGACGTTACAAGCCATAGGATAGATGCGGTAGTTAACCCAGTAATCCTCAAGGTGGTCAAGGTCTTCAACCTTACGTCCACACGAATCAAGTTCAAGGAGACAGGCGAGTGGCATAACACACACCTCATGACCGAAACGGAGAGTAGCACCATTGAACTTTCTGTTGTCAACGATTGTGTCAGCCGTGCTAATCATATTACGCAAGAGATTGCGCTGGCTGAATGGCATGATACCCTTTGTCTGTGGAGCAGCACCATAACCCAGATACCAGTCAATGTTCTGAATCTTCCAAAGGTCATAGCACTCTTCCTCTGTGAATAGTGGGTAGAGGTCAACGTCTGTATCGTGGCTCTGCATATTTGTAGTCACCCAGAAGAGTGAGCCCATGAATGCGTGAGCATTAAGACTGTCCTTAACATACTGGCTATCGTTAAAGAGCGAAGCCATAAGGCGGTCAGGATGAGTGTACATAGTACGATACTTATGCACAATCTCACCACGACCACGTGCAGCATCCTTCAGTCTCTTGTCCCAATCCTGATTGAGATAATACTGGAAGGCATTGCTCACGTCATTGTGCATCTTCACCTTGCTGTTGAATGCTGTTATCTCTTCACATTCTGCTACCATGGAGAGGATGCAACGGATGACAACTGTACTGCGTGCATCCACCTGTGCGTCACCCTTGAACACCTCTGGGAAGTGCTCAGTCATACGCTTACCAATACCATGATGCTGGCGTTCACCTACAGAAGTGAGGTCACCAAGACGCTTAACCGTACAAGGGTAGAAAGCTTCCAAGTCTGCCAAGGTTTTCTTTCCAAGCTCCGTAAGCTTGCCATATCCATCAGCCTTCTTCAGTTTCTTGATAAGACCCATGTAGTCATTATCGCTCAATAACCAACGAGAGCCATGACGGCCGTAGTGGCTGATATAGAAAGGTTCATAGCCCTTTGGTGTAGCAGTTAGTGGTGCATCAGGAGCTACGTATGCCATGTGATTACTTCCAGAACGAAGAATATTGTCGTGAATCTCCTCACGAGCCGTCTGGGCAAATGAAGAAAATGGTAAAACAAGGAGTGACAAGGAGAGTACACTCTTGATAATAGGTTTGTTTATATCCATTGTTTGTTATTAGTATTACGCACGTAACGTGCTAAGTTATAAGATTTGTGACAAAGGTAAACAATATTCATAAATATTGCATTACATTATGGTGGATTTTTACTCTGAGGAATGACTTCCGTCAAAGAAGGACGAGGAAAGAGGCATCCACAAAGGGCCGTTACCATTACCCACATGAAGGTTCTTTCCACCAATGATAGCCTTGGTTACATAATCCTTGGCAAGGAGAACCGATGACTGGAGGTCATGCCCCTGTGCAAGCATTGAGGCTATGGCTGAAGACAGCGTACATCCCGTGCCGTGTAGGTTCTTGCTGTCAACCTTCTCCGTGGCAAAGGAATGTGAAGTGCCATCAGAGCAATAGAGGCGGTCAACCATTGAAGAGGATGCGGAATGTCCTCCCTTCAACAGGAAAGAAGCTGAATAACGCTCTACAAGTAGGCGACCGACAGCATCAAAATCGGACGAGGAACGAAGTGACATACCTGTCAATGTCTCCGTCTCTGGTATGTTTGGCGTGATGAGAGTACACAACGGAAAGAGGTTGGCGAGGAGGAAAGACACGCAATCCTCCTCCATCAGCCGTCTTCCACTTGTGGAAATCATAACAGGGTCATAAACCACAGGTACGTGCCTGTGGGAAAGGTAGTTACATAGTTCCTCACAGATAACAACAGCCACCTGACGATTAGGTATCTGCCCTATCTTTATGGCAGACACCTCCAAGTCGTCAAGTACGGAACGAAGTTGAGAGCGTACCGTCTGCGGAGGCACAGCCATCACATCCTGCACTCCCAAGGTGTTTTGCGAGGTAAGTGCAGTAATCACGGTTGCACCATAACAGTCAAGTGCCGTCATCGTCTTCAAGTCCTGCTGTATGCCAGCTCCTGCCGAAGGGTCGGAACCAGCTATGCTTAATACAATCTTCATTTCCATGCGTCTCCTAATATCATTACACCACCAAAGCCAAGGGCAAGGGTATCGGAAATAGAGTCGAATGTTACGCCTCCAAGCGCATACACCCTGTCATCTATAAAACCCTGTCGATGTGCCTCAATAAGTTCCTCACGAGTGAAAGCCGACAGATACCCCTTCTTTGACACAGAGTCATAGATGGGGGAGAGAGAGACATAATCGCAGCTCTCCTTCCGCTCCCTCACCTCATTAAGGGTGTGGCAACTACGGCTCACGCTTCCCTGCCATCCCTTTGGAGGAACAGGGTTACGTCCATTGAGATGGACACCAAACACGCCATAGCGTGATGCAAGGCAATGATGGTCATGCAACACTAACCGACCACGCAAGTCCTCAGGAATGGACGAAATAAGAGCTGACACCTCTTCCTCCGTACTTTCTGGTTTACGGATATGAACCAAATCCACCCTTCCACTCTTTAACAACTGTACGATACGGTCAGCCTCACCATCAAAAAAGACAGGTAGGGTTATAACGATACACACTCCCCGACCAAAAGCGTGATGTCCTGACATGATATTTTCCTTTACCATAGCTACAAGAATAGGTGAGAATACATTATACCACAGCTTCCCTGAGAAGGGAGGAATGTACCACATCGAAACTTGCATCCCAATCCTTCCATACTGGTTCACGTCCAAGCATACGCAAGCGTTCATTGATAACCTCTGGCGCACGTTCGTCACTCACGGTGAACTGTTCCAAAGCCTGTGGATAGGTATGGTAGCCACCGGGATTAACCCTTGAACCAGCTGACATTGTAGTGACGCCAAGCGTACACATATTGTCACGGATATAGTCAGGCTCACGAGTAGAGTAAGAGATATCCACGTCATGGTCAAATATTCGCATGGCAAATGTTGCCTGCGCAAGTTCTCGGTCAGTCATATAGCAATTAGGATGGAAGCCCTCGTTCTGTGCTGGACGCATACGAGGGAAGTTCACGCTATACTTGGTACGCCAATAGTGCTTCTGAAGATATCGGAGATGATAAGCCATCATAACCACATCAGTGCGCCATTCCTTTTCCAAACCGATGAGAACGCCCATACCGATGGAGTGGACACCTGCCTGTCCCATACGGTCAAAGCCATTGCAACGCCACTCAAACTTAGACTTCATTCCCCTTGGATGATACAGGTTGTAATGCTCACGGTTGTATGTCTCCTGAAAACAGATGACGCCATTCAACCCATGAGTGGTCAGTTCCCTATACTCCTCGGTGTCAAGGGGCATTACTTCAATCTTAATGTTTGAGAAGTATTTCTTTGCAATGTCAATTGCCTTGGCAAGGTACGGAACACCAGCCTTGGCTGGGTTCTCACCCGTCACAAGCAGTATGTTCTCAAAGGGTGCAAGAGCCTTGATAGCCTTGTACTCGTCCTCTATCTGCTCTGGGGTGAGGATGGTGCGTGCCATCGGGTTCTCACGGTGAAAACCACAATACACGCACGAGTTGGAGCATGAGTTGGTAATATATAAAGGTATGAACATTGACATTGTCCTGCCAAATCGCTCCTCCGTATATTTTCGCGAAAGGCGTGCCATAGTCTCAAGATATGGCTCTGCCGCTGGCGACAGCAACGCCATGAAGTCATCGACATCACAATGTTGCTTGCCAAGTGCACGACGCACATCCGCATCGGTCTTACTGGCTATCTTCACCGTGGTTTCCTCCCACGATATTTTACTTAATTCGTCTGAAAACATAATATACACAATTCAAGTTTGGATTGTAGTTAAATTGTAGTTAAAATGTAGTTATATAGGAAGTTAAAAAGACGTTTGATTGCTCGCGGATTTTTTTAGAAGAACGAAAATTTAGAAAATTTCTTATAACATTCTTCGTAAAAATGAGAATGAGAACGAAAACAAGAGAAAATGAGATGAAACAAATTTTACCTTCGGTGAGAAATTTTCTTTAATTTTTTTTAATTTTCGTTTACCCCAAACCACTTTGCGATGGACATTCGTCTCTTTTACTCCACTTTAACTACTTTTTAACTCCTTTACTTAACTCCTTGCAAGTAAAGCGTCAGCTGGACTTGCGAAACTTTAATATATAATTTCAAATCGACAATCTTTGATTTATGCCTTACAAGGCTGAAACGCATATTCCTTCAGTTCCTTTATTGTTGGGTTATTGCCGCACATGGCACAATGCTCGTCCTTCAAGAAGTCAACACGTTGCCATTGCATCGTGAGGGCATCGAAGGTGAGCAACGTGTCCGTAAGCAACTGCCCAACGCCCGATAGGTACTTGATACACTCGGTTGCCTGAATAGTGCCCAGCATACCGGCTATGCTACCCAGTACGCCAACAGTGGCACAAGTCTCAACCTCTTCGTATGCAGGTGGCTCGGGGAAGAAGCAACGATAACAGGCAGAACCATCCACGTGCGTCATCACCTGTCCATTATAACGACTTATGCCACCCATACAGAAAGGCTTGCCAAGCATTATGCAAGCATCATTGATAAGATACTTTGAGGCAAAGTTGTCCGTACCGTCAATGATGAAGTCATATCCGGATATTAGGTCGAGCGCATTCCTTTCACTCAGGAACACATCGTGAACCACAACCTGTACATCTGGATTGAGCGCACGTATCTTGTGCTCTGCCGATTCCGTCTTCTGATGTCCTATCTCTGCCGTTGTATGTATTATCTGCCTCTGTAGATTAGTGATATTCACATCGTCACCATCCACAATGCCTATTGTACCCACACCAGCAGCAGCAAGGTATAGCGCAACAGGAGAGCCCAAGCCGCCTACGCCCACGATAAGCACCTTTGAGCGTAACAGGCGTTCCTGTCCTTCCTTGCCAAAGCCATCGAGTATGAGGTGACGATTGTAACGTCGTCTTTGTTCCTTGCTCAGTTCCATTGTCATTTCAGTTTTCGTAAGTCATGTGTGAGCTTAGCCGCACAGAAGTTAGGACCACACATGGTGCAATACTCGCCATCCGTATGTCCTGCTTCCTCAAAATACTGCAAGGAACGTTCTGGGTCAAGGGAGAGGTGGAACTGGTCTCTCCAACGGAAATCGAAACGTGCCTTGCTAAGTGCATTGTCACGTATCTGTGCACCCGGGTGTCCCTTGGCAAGGTCAGCCGCATGGGCAGCAATCTTGTACGTTACGACTCCCACACGCACATCCTCACGATTAGGTAAGGCAAGATGTTCCTTAGGCGTCACATAGCAAAGCATGGCTGTTCCGAGCCAAGCAATCTGTGCACCACCTATGGCACTCGTGATATGGTCATATCCCGGAGCGATGTCCGTGACGATAGGGCCGAGAGTATAGAAAGGTGCCTCATGGCAATGGTCAAGCTGGCGTTCCATGTTCTCACGTATCTTGTGCATAGGCACGTGGCCAGGTCCCTCAATGAATGCCTGCACGTTCTTGTCCCATGCACGCAGGACAAGCTCACCCATAGTGTCAAGCTCTGCAAACTGTGCTGCATCGTTGGCATCAGCCGTACAACCAGGACGGAGGCCGTCGCCAAGAGACAAGGCAACATCATACTGTGCCACGATGTCGCATATCTCGTCAAAGTGTTCATAGAGGAATGACTCCCTGTTGTGGATAAGACACCACTTGCTCATGATGCTTCCGCCACGACTCACAATGCCACACAGACGGCTGTCGGCAAGGTGTACGTTGTGACGACGAATACCTGCGTGTATGGTGAAGTAATCGACACCTTGCTCACATTGCTCTATGAGGGTGTCCTTATACACCTCCCACGTCAAGTCCTCAACCCTTCCGTTCACCTTCTCAAGTGCTTGGTATATAGGTACGGTGCCAACAGGTACGGGACAGTTGCGCACAATCCATTCACGCGTCTCATGGATATTGTCGCCCGTGGATAAGTCCATAAGGGTGTCGCCGCCCCACTTGCAACTCCACACAGCCTTCTCCACCTCCTCGTCTATGCTTGACGTTGTGGCAGAATTACCAATGTTGGTGTTTATCTTCACAAGGAAGTTACGACCAATAATCATTGGCTCGCTCTCTGGATGATTGATATTGGCTGGCAACACGGCACGTCCCCTTGCAATCTCGTCACGCACAAACTCAGGCGTGATATGGCTCTTGATACCGAGTGCCTCACAGTTCATGTTCTCACGTATAGCCACATATTCCATCTCAGGAGTGATGATGCCAGCCTTGGCGTATGCCATCTGTGTAATGGCCTTACCAGCCTTGGCACGACGTGGCAACTGTATATGTTCAAAGCGAAGACTGTCAAGTGAATGGTCAGCCAGTCTCTGACGGCCGTACTCACTTGTCACCTCACTCAGCACTTCCGTGTCGTCGCGCTTCACTATCCACTCTTCACGCATACGTGGCAATCCCTTCTTGAGGTCAACCTCAATATTAGGGTCGGAGAAAGGACCGCTCGTATCATATATATAAACCGGTGCATTCTCCTCTGTGTGGGGAACGCCCTTGTCATCCTTGGTTACGGTAGGAGTAAGGTTCACCTTCGTCATTCCTACCTTTATATCTGGGAAAAGCACACCACGCATATAAGCCTTTTCACGCTTTGCGTATGCTTTATTGTCATTTGGCATAATTCTAATTTTGGATTTAATAAATAAAGAGTAAAATCATGGAAAACAATAATGTTTCGACAAGCTATCCCAAGAATGCAGTCAAAGGAGAGCTTGCCTCTGCATAGTCGGCTATGGCACCAAGACCTGCCTCGTATGCCCTGCGACCTGCAATAACGGCTTCCTTGAATGCAACAGCCATCTGTACAGGGTCGCCAGCCACGGCAATGGCTGTATTGACAAGGCAACAGTCGGCACCCATCTCCATAGCCTCGGCAGCATGACTTGGAGCACCGATACCGGCATCCACCACAACAGGAACGGTTGCCTGTTCAATGATAATCTGCAGGAAATCCTTCATCCTAAGTCCCTTGTTCGTACCTATAGGTGCTGCAAGTGGCATGACGGTAGCCGCACCTGCCTCTTCAAGGTGCTTGCATAGTGTAGGGTCAGCCTGACAGTAAGGAAGGACGACGAAGCCAAGCTTCACGAGTTGTTCCGTAGCCTTGAGCGTCTCTACCGAGTCTGGGAGAAGATAGCGAGGGTCAGGGTGAATCTCAAGCTTGAGCCAGTTAGTGCCAAATGCCTCACGTGCCATCTGGGCAGCAAACACAGCCTCCTCTGCATTACGCACACCACTCGTATTAGGCAATAGCTGTATGCCACTATTCTGAGTGATATGTGCGAGGAGGTCATCCTGCTTATCATCCAGTTCTATACGCTTCATTGCGACTGTCACCATCTCCGTCTCACTTGCCTTGATTGCTTCTGACATAAGGGTGTTGTTGCTAAACTTTCCTGTTCCGAGAAAAAGGCGGGAGTTAAATTCACGTCCCGCAATAACTAATTTAGACATAAATGAATGTTTTTATTTTGCTTATGTTGTGACTAATATTATTACCGAACCATTCCGACAAATCTTCGGGCTTCATCCACGGGATTATCTGCATTAAGTATTGCGCCACTAAGTGCAATACCCGTAACGCCAGTTGCGAGTATCGAAGGAACATCGTCTGCCGTGATGCCACCTATGGCTACTATAGGCAGGTCGATTCCCTCACGTTTCATTCCCTCAACGATTGACTTGTAACCGTCAAGACCGAGTATAGGGGAAAGGCGTTTCTTAGTCGTGGTAAAGCGGAAAGGACCGCACCCGATATAGTTGGCACCCGACGCATAATGACGCTTTACGTCATCAAGTGTATTGGCAGTTCCACCTATGATATAGTCATCGCCCAATATCTGACGTGCCTCGGCTATGGGCATATCTTCCTTGCCAAGGTGAACACCATCGGCATGAAGTTCCTTGACAAGAGCCACCCTGTCATCAATGATGAATGTTGCACCATTCTCCCAACATAGCCTCTGAGCCTCTATGGCAATGGGACGAACCTCATCGTCCGTGGCATCCTTCATCCTCAACTGCACCCACTTGCAACCTCCTTCGAGGACAAGGCGAATACCGTCAAGATAGGAGTACCTGTCATTCTGATGTGAAATAAACTGTATCATCCTCCACACGCAGCCTTGATTATTACCACACTATCATTCTCGGCAAGCGACGTGCTTGCCCACTCCATGCGAGGAATCATCCTGTTGTTCACAGCCAAGGCAATACCTTTCTGAGGCAATGACAACTCATCAGCCAAAGCACCTACGGTACTTGCGCTTGTCTCTGTGTCCTTGTTGTTAATCTTTACTTTCATGTTCTATTTCCGTTAGTTTGGTTACACGAATAATATCACGGAAATACTTTGCCTGAAAGCCTTTAGAAAAAGAAATACCCCTATTGCAACATAGAAACGCGTGCAATAGGGGTATTCCCTTTATTGATATATAATCATCTCCCTTCGTCAGAATTATCTGTATCAGGTTCAATGGGTATAATCTCAGCCGATATCTCAGCACCCCGTGATGTTTCTGGGTGCAAAGGTAACACTTCAATCAATACCATCAAAACTTTTCTTCCTTTTTTTTACAAATTACGTGGCTTATGGATAACGAAAGTCACCGTTCCCCACACATTGAAGTTGTCATCAGGTGTGATACGCCACTCTGGGAAGTCACGGTTGGCAGGAACCAAGATACCTCGTTTATCCCTCACGCGTACATACTTGATGGTGTACTCGCCATTAAGCTCACACACGGCAAGCTCACGGTCTGTAGGATTACGGTTACTCCTATCCACAATGATGATGTCACCGTCATAGATGTCAGCATCAGTCATGGAATCACCCTTCACCTTGATAAGGGCAGAAGTACCAGGATGTGGACAAAGCATACCAAGGATATCCATGTCTTGTGACTTCACCTTATTACTATCCAACTTAGGGAAGCTTGACGAATCCTCCTTAGTATCATAGTATGGCATACTGAATGTCTTGGCATCCGCATCGGCACACATCTCCCCAAGGACAGAATAATCGAAGTCGTTGTATGGCGACTCCGTATGCTCTGCCTTAGCAGGTTCTGCTGCCTGTGTCGCACTCACAACCTCAGGAGCTACAGGAGCAGCTTCAGCAGGTGCAGCATCAACAACATTAGGAGCATCAGCAACCGCAGGAGCAGTAGCATACTCACCCCTCATCTCCTTGATGACGCAACCCTTTATAAACTCAGATTTATGCTCATGCGACTCAATATACCTTGCCAAGTCGTCATTAGCCCTGATTGAATATACACGTTGAATAGTTGTTGTTCGTGGTCTTCCCGAGCCTTCTCTCTTTCCACCCCATCCATTCTTATTCTTTATTTTATCTTTTTCCATATCATATTCTGCTATTGTGGCACAAAGATAATTATTTATTTTTGATTCGAGTAATCTTTTTTCATTAAAATTTCAACAGAACAAAGAAAAAAGAAAACCATTTCTTTTATTTCAATCTTTTTACACCAAAATGAGCCAAAAACAATGTTGTTCCTTCAAGCAAAGAAAACAACAATAGCATTCCCTTATGTTTCTGTACAAATCCGCAGAGAACAGTAGAGGATAGTAAGGGAAAAGCAAGGAGAAGTCATGAGGAACAGTTAGGAGGCCATTCTGCGTGAATTATTTGATGGGGTGCTACAAGCAAGAATAATATCCGAGTTTATAGACGGAGAACCAGAAGAGGGATGGGCTCTTGCCAAGGAGGTGCTGTTTGATTGTGCCAGCGAAACACTTGTGGAACAAGCGCATTGCCCAAAGGAGATGGAGGGATTGGAGACGTGCGTATGAGTTTTCAATCTTGCTATTGCCGAGCATCTTACCCTTGAGACCTTTGAGCGTGCGAAGACTTGTTTCAGTCTTACGGAGGAACACATCGTTTGTATCAATCCCCGCATGAATAAGGGGATTGTCAATGTGAAGAACACTTATTCCACGCCGATTTAGCTCCACACCAAAGAGAGCGTCCTCATAGCCGTACTCGTGACAATCCTTGTCGAACATGACGGAAAGGAATGTCGTCCTACGCATCAGCATATTAAATGCCGTAAACTGTCCATAAGGAGCTTTATTGCGTTCTTCTGCACTTCTGTGCTTATCAGCCTCCGCCTCATACCTGTAACGAAGCGACACTTCTGGATTGAGGTGCAAATCTGGCGTGACAAGCCCACCAATTATTACCTCTGCTTTGTCAAAACTGTCAATATAATTACGAATGAAATCATTGCTACACGCCTTGGCATCCGAATCAATAAACAGAAGCCAGTCGCCCTCTGCCATTTCCGCCATCTTATTGCGAGTATGAGCTTGCCCCATGCCTTCCTGACGAATATATTTGCAATTGCTTAAGTCTTTCGTCTTGAGGTTTGCAATCATCGTAACAGGGTCGCGACTGCCATCCTCCACAAGTATTATCTCGTATGAAATGCCAAGAGCCTCCGCTTGTTCATGAAGACTGTAAACAAGTGGATAAGCGTTATAATCGTGTGTGGGAATCAATATACTTAATTGCATCTTTTTCTAAGTTAATGTTTGAGGTTTTAGTTCTTCAAGGACATCACTTTATGTTGCCATTTTGTTACCGCCCATCTGGGATGTGCAGCTCTTTAAAATAAAAAAGGGATACCGCCGTATCCCGAATTTGTTAACCTTAAATCTAATACTATGAAAAACACATTGCAAAAGTAAGCCTTTTCCACATAACGTGCAAAGAATGTAAGAAGAAAGTGTCCTCTTTTAAGAAAATTTTTATCATTTAGGCTTAAATGCACCATATTTTGCGAAAAATGCTATTGTTTTTCAGTGTTTAGAAATAAAATGATAGCAATAAGGGGCAAAATGACACACTATTGATTTCTCGTCAAATAGAATAGCGTATAAAAGGTAAGCAAAACAAGAAATTTATACATTTTTTAATATTTTTTCTGTGTTCGATAACAATTATTAACTTTCTTCTTATTACCTTTGTGCCCGAATTAGAATTACAGGCATCGACAGTAAGTTCTGGTTACATTTGAACCGAAGATAGGACAAGAAGTTTTTACAACTACATTTTTTATATAACCTTTATTACAATCAAAAATTATGCAGAAAAGAATTTCTCTTTTTGCTGCTTTCTTATTGTTGTGCGCAACAACAGTAATGGCACAGGTGACAACCTCAGGTATGAGCGGTAAGGTTACCGATGGCAAAGATGATGTAATTGGTGCTATCGTGGAAGTGACTCACACTCCTTCAGGCACACGTTACAAAGCAGTGACTAACTCCAAGGGACAGTTTACCATCAATGGTATGCGTGTCGGCGGACCTTACGAGGTCAAGATTAACTACATTGGTTACCAGACTAAGGTAGTTAACGGCATCACTCTCCAGCTTGGTGAGACTTACCGTCTCAAGACTTCTATGACAGAAGACACTAAGGAGCTTAGCAACGTCATCGTAACTGGTTCTGCCAGCAAGTTTGCTTACGAGAAGACTGGTGCATCTACCAACATTTCAAATGCTCAGATTCTCGCAACACCAACTGTGAACCGTAGCATCACGGACATCACTCGTCTCTCTCCTTATGGAGGTAACGGCATGACATTCGCTGGTACTGACGGACGTACAGCTAACTTCACAGTGGATGGTGCAAGCTTCAACAACAACTTCGGTCTTTCCTCTAATCTCCCAGGTGGCGGTAGCCCTATCTCTATCGACGCTATCGAGGAACTTCAGGTTGTTATCTCTCCATTCGACGTTCGCCAGACAAACTTCATCGGTGGTGGTGTAAACGCAATCACTAAGTCTGGTACAAACACTCTCAAGGGTTCTCTCTCTCTTTATCACAAGAACGAGCAGATGCGTGGAGACGCTGTTGAAGGCGAAGCTATCGCTGGCGCACGCGAGAAAGACCGTAAGACTACGGTTGTTGCAACGCTTGGTGGTCCTATCATCAAGGACAAGTTGTTCTTCTTCGTAAATGTTGATTATTCTAAGATTCCTACAATAGCTAACCGTTGGAGAGCTTCTGAGGACGGTGTAGCAGACGCAGACAACTATATCTCACATGCAAAGGCTGAGGACTTGCAGACAGTTTCAGACTATGTTGCTCGCAAAGATACATATAATTACAACACAGGTTCATACACTTCTTTCCCTGCTGACGAGAGCAACTTGAAGCTCCTCGGTCGCATCGACTGGAACATTAACGACATGCATCATCTCGCTGTTCGTTACAACTACACAAAGAACCGCAACTGGAATGCACCTAACCGCACATCTATGGATGGTGGTACACGTTCTGCCTATGACCGTATGGGCTTGATGGCGATGTCTTACGCCAACTCTATGTATGCTATGGATAACAAGGTTTATACATGGTCTTTCGACCTCAACAGCCGTATAAACGACAAACTCTCTAACCAGTTCCTCGCTACTTATTCTAAGATTTCTGATGTTCGCTACACAGATTCTGATGAATTCCCATTCATCGATATTCTTGACGGAACTGGAACAACTTCTAACTACATCTCTCTCGGATACGAGCTTTTCACTTATCATAATGCTGTTAACAACGACGTTGTAAACATCAAGGATGAGGTTACTTACTATCTCGACGCTCACAAGATTACTGCAGGACTCGGTTACGAATACCAGATGGCAGACAACCAGTACATGCGTAATGGTACAGGTTACTATCGTTATGCAAGTGTTGATGACTTCATCAATGGCGCTGCTCCTGAAATCGTAGCCCTCACTTACGGTTACAATGGAGAGAGCGACCCAGCTTCACGTGTTCGTTACAACAAGGGTAGCATCTACGCTCAGGATGACTGGAACGTAAATGACAACCTCAAGCTCACTCTCGGTCTCCGTTTTGATGGTCTCTTCTTCAACAACTGCGACCTCATGACTAACAACGCTATCCTTGCACTTGACTACAACGGACAGCACCTCGACACAGGTAAGTGGCCAGGCAACACTGTCACAATATCACCACGTGTAGGTTTCAACTGGGATGTATTCGGTGACCACAGCCTCAAGGTACGTGGAGGTACAGGTCTCTTCGCAGGTCACTCTCCACTCGTATTCTTCACTAACATGCCACAGAACAGCGGTATGATTCAGTACGCAGCTGCACTCAACAGCAAGAACGCAGACATGAGCCAGTTTGCTGGTGGTCTCGTTACAGACGCAAATGGTCATGCTACTATCGAGGCTCTCAAGGAGAAGATTCTCAACACATACAACCTCAAGGATAAGAATGCTGACGGAACTTACAATAAGTTCCCTAACACAATCACTCCAGAGCAGGGTTCAAAGCCATCAACTATCAACGCTGTTGACCCAAGCTTCAAGATGCCACAGGTATGGAAGACTTCACTCGCTGTTGACTACAACATTCCTGTTTCATTCCCACTCACAGTTACTGTAGAGGGTATTGTAAACAAGACTGTAAATGCAGCTTGCATCTCTGACCTCAGCATCCCTAACGTAGGTGGTTTCACTCGCTTCAACGGTGCTGACAACCGTCCTATCTATCCAGAAGGATTCCGTGGTAGCAAGTCAAGCGCATTCGTGCTCTCTAACACAGGCAAGGGTTACGGATATTCTACAAACTTTACAGTTACAGGTCGTCCATTCGAGTGGATGTCATTCATGGCTGCTTACACTCATCAGGCTTACAAGGAAATCACAAGTATGCCAGGTTCAAATGCTGAGTCAGCATTCACTTACGTTCCTACATACGAAGGTCCTAACAACATCCACCTCCACAATGCAATCAACACTACTCCAGACCGTGTTATTGCTTCTCTCACTCTTCATGACAAGAGCAACAACCACTATAGCTTCATCTACGAAGGATGGAGAGGTGGCAACAACTACTCTTATATGATGGTTAACGACATGAACGGTGACGGTTACAACTATGACGCTCTCTACATCCCAACTGACGAGGAAGTTGCAAACAATCAGTTCCGCTTTGTTTCAGAGGATGACCAGAATCGTTTCATGAGCTACGTTCATAACAACGACTATCTCTCAGCTCATCAGGGTGAGTATGCAGAGGCTTACAGCGTTTACTCTCCATGGGTACACCGCATCGACCTTGGTTACAAGCATGACTTCATCCTCAATACTGGCAAGATTAAGCATACTTTCCAGCTTAGCTTCGATATGAAGAACGTTCTCAACTTCTTCAACTCAAGCTGGGGTGTACAGAAGTACCTCAACCCACAGATTGGTACAGAGGCACGCATCCTCAAGTATGAAGGCATGGATAAGGACGGCTACGCTACATATTCTACTCCAACATCTATCAATGGAGACATCAAGACATTTGTACCAAGCCACACTATCGGCCAGTGCTGGTATGCTTCTATCGGTATCAAGTACATGTTTAACTAAACAACTTCGTAGAGACAAATTATGAAACTAAGAAATATAATCCCAGCACTCGTTGCTGGACTCACAATGCTCGTAAGTTGTAACGACGACGAAGCAACTTATCTCGATAGTGTCCGTGTTTCACAGTCTATCGTTTCTCTCCCTGTTGAGGGTGGTGATACAGCAATAACTGTAAATGCAAATTCTGCATGGGAATTCAAAAACGTTCCTGATTGGCTTAAGCTTTCTAAAACAACAGGTGAAGCAGGATTGTCAGAAGTTAAGTTCTCTGCAGAAGCAACAGCTACTACACGTGAGGCTATCATTAAACTCATGTGTGCTGGTGACTCACAGCTTATTAAGGTAATGCAGTCATACGGCAAGGTTGAACTTCCAATCTCTACTTGTGCAGACGTAAATGCTAATGGTGCAGGAAAGACTGTACGTGTCAAGGGTATATGTACAAGCATTGCCAATACTACTTATGGTAACTGGTACATAAGCGACGGTACAGGAGAGGTTTACATCTATGGTACACTTGACGCTTCTGGTGCAGAGAAGAACTTCGCAAGCCTTGGTATCGAGGTTGGTGACATCATCGACGTTGAAGGTCCTGCAAAGCTCTACAATGGTACAATGGAACTTGTTAATGTAACAGTTAATTCTATTGAGAAGTCACTCGTAAAGGTTGATTCTGTCTATGTAAATGATGAGAAGTCTGATGTTGTTCCAGCAGAAGGTGGCAAGGTTACAGTATTCCTTACTTGCAAGGGAAATGGCGTTGACTACACAGCATCTGCTGAAAACGAATCAATCCTCTCTATTCGCTCAATCTCAACAAAGGGAACTCAGTCTGTTTATACATTCAACGTAGCAAAGAATGAAGGTGGCGACCGTGTCGTTTCACTTGAGTTCAACACTACAGATAACAATGGCAAGCAGTACAGTGCTCCAACAAAGTTCAACCAAAAGGGTTCAATCATTGCTGGCTCTTGTAAGGAGTTCAACGCAGCTGAGAAGGGAACAAACTACCGTCTCTCAGGTGTTGTAGTCAAGATGCACGAGAAGAACGCTAATTGCTACTACATCCGTGACTGGTCTGGTGACACAGTATATGTTTACAATGCTAAGGCTGTTGCTATACCAGAGAACATCAAGGCAGGTTCTATCGTAACAGTTGTTGGTACTCGTGATGCCTACAAGGAAACAATCGAGATGACAAACTCAACGGTTGAGGATGTTAAGGAAGTTGCAGTTGCTACAGTTGCCGAGATGCTTGCAAAGGAAGACAATACAAATGCTTACTTCATGGTAACTGGTAAGATTGGCAAGATTGCAAACGAGAACTACGGTAACCTCGACCTTGTTGACGAGACAGGAACTATCTACGTTTACGGTCTTCTCTCTGGCTACGGAGCAACAGGCGATGCTAAGAAAGGCTTCATTAAAGCATCTGGACTCAAGGAAGGCGATACTATCACCCTCATTGGTTACAAGACAACACACAATGGCAATGCCCAGATTGGTGGCGCATTCTTCTGGAACAAGGCTGTAGAGGAATAATCCCACATACATTATAAATATATTAAAGGCTTAGTCTGTTAATGCAGGCTAAGCCTTTTTTCTTTAGATGACATAGAACAAACAAAGTAGCCAATATGCCCAAACGTTTAGATTGATTCAATGAAAGCTTTCGTTTGACCCCACCAAAGCTTTAGATTGATTCAATGAAAGCTTTCGTTTGACCCCACCAAAGCTTTAGATTGATTCAATGAAAGCTTTCGTTTGACTTCACCAAAGCTTTGGATTGACCCAACGAAAGCTTTGGTTGATTTGTAGCGAAACGATTAAAGTGGATAAATATATGGCTAAATCATCGAAAATATTTATATTTGCAGCGTCGTGTTCACACGACAATAACAAACAGACAGAAATAACTAACAAACTCAAAAAATCACAAACTTATAAACTATAGGACTCATGACACGAGAAGAAGTCGTATTGAACTATCTCAACGAGCATAACATACCATTCACTTGTTACAACCATCCAGAGGGCAAGACCATAGAGGAAGCAAAGCGATGGTGGAAGGATGACGGAAGCGTGCATTGCAAGAACATCTTCCTGCGCAACCACAAGGGCAACAAGCATTACCTTGTATGCTTCCATTGTGACCACGACCTCGACATCCACGACCTTGAGGCACGCTTGAAGGCTACACTCGTAGCACAGGGACTGCCATCATGCGGAAAGCTCTCCTTCGCCTCACCAGAGCGAATGATGAAGTATCTCGGACTCGAACCGGGTAGCGTGTCCCCCTTCGGACTTATCAACGACGAGGAGCACCACGTCCACCTCTTTCTCGATGCCAACCTACAAGAGGCAGAGACACTCAGTTTCCACCCCAACGATTGCAGGGGAACGGTAGTCATCACTCGCCCAGACTTCGAGCGATACCTTGCCACCGTAGGAAACACATACGAATATCTCACCCTCTATTAAGAGCAAACACAATAACCAAATACAAAAGAGAGAGAAAACAACGATAAACACATTAGCAAAGCGGTTTCACCCACATAGACATAGTTTTCTATGTAGGTGATTCCGCTTCGCTTAGTTGTTAATTATTAATATGCCCTCCACGTACTTGCATGTTAATTATTAATCATTAATTGTTAATTATATATGCCCTCCGCATACCTGCATGTTAATTGTTAATTATATATGCCCTCCGCGCACTTGCATGTTAATTGTTAATTGTTAATTATTAATTGTTAATTGTCAAGTTAATTGACCAACTCAATTGCAATCTCCACATTACACTCCTTCGTATCGATGTTCGCATGTCGTGTTAAATTTTCTTAAAGAGCGAAGATGAGAGATGAATGTGATATTATTTTGTCGATATATTAGTATCTTCGTCGCAATTCTGAAAAGCAAGACAAAATGATGCAGAACCACACGGGACAAAAGGGAGTAGATGCATAATAAAAGGAAGCATGAAACACTTTGTTCTGGTGGGAGGCTTACGAAGCTGATACGAAGGAAGCACGAAGGATTGCCGAAGGAATAGGGGTAGAGAACTACGCCTAATTGTGTGCAAGGCTAACCGAAATGAACAACTGACAATTTCACACCAACCGTTGCATAATAGTTACTATTTTTAATAATTTGTGTTAAAAATATAATATTTCACAACATTTTCCATTATTCTTGCACCAAATTGAATAAATATTCTTACCTTTGCAACAGCAAAATAAACATCACATAATAAATAATGGAGAGCAATTACATAATCCAAGAAATAACTCCGTTACAGGAAAATGACTGCTTCTACTTAGCTGAACGAGTGAAAGACAGTTTTACTTATCCCCTTCATAAGCACGAAGTCCTTGAGTTGAATTTCATTGAAAACGGAATTGGAGCAAAGCGTATAGTCGGAGACTCAATAGAGTACCTCGACAGATATGACCTTGTTCTTATTGGTGCAGGCCTTGAACACGGTTGGGAACAGTACAACTGTAAGATGAAAGAGGTGCACGAAATCATGATTCAGTTTCCTTCAAACCTGTTAAGTAACTCACTCTTGCAAAAGAACCAGATGTCAAGCTTGCGCAAGCTCATGGAAAATGCCAAGCGTGGAGTGTCATTCGGACAGAAGGGATGCAAGAACATGAAGGCAAAGATTCTTGAGATTATGAATACGCAAGCTGGCTTCTACCGCGTACTCAAGTTGTACGAGATTCTGTACGAGTTGTCACTTCAGACAGACCAGCACGTGCTTGCTTCCGACTCATTTGCACACACACGCATAGACGACAGCGATAGCCGCCGCGTAAGAAAGGTGAAGGAGTATATCGAACGTGAATACAAGAATGACGTGTCACTCCCTACCCTCGCCTCACTTGCAGGCATGACACCTACTTCATTCAGCCGCTTCTTCAAGGTGCGCACAGGCAAGAGCCTTTCCGACTACATCATAGACATACGTCTCGGTCACGCTTCACGCCACCTTGCCGACAGCAAGATGTCCATTGTCGAGATTTGCTATGACAGCGGATTTAATAATGTATCAAACTTCAACCGCATATTCAAGAAGAAGAAGGGCTGTACACCAAGTACATTCCGCGAAAACTATCACAACATACTCAAACAGCATGTCCTCAATGAGTCCTCAATCGCCAAGAAGGACAAGTTCCACAAGAAGAAGGAAATCATTTGAGGCCATTGACAGATAAAAAGTAAACACAGAGGACACAAAGGACACAGAGAGAATAATCTCTGAGTACTCTGTGCCCTCTGTGTTTTTAAAAAACAAAAGAATTTTTCGTTTTCAAACATACCATCAGAAACAAAATTGTCAAAATTACACTTATACCATGAAAAGAGTTATCCTACATCAATTATTGTCGTATTTTATTACTCATATCAAAAAAGTATCATATATAGGTAAAAAATCGATAAGTTAATTTATATTAAATATCTACTTTTGCAACCAGAAGGTAATTATTTACCTGCCAAAAGCAAAGCCTGAATGTTCAATCATCTAATACATATTATATATGTATCGTGATAATGAATAACACAAGGAATGCCACTATTGGACAGATACCTGCCCCCAAGCAGTTGTCTAACACCAGAAAAAACCGTCCAGCAATGGACATCGAGATAGGTAACCAGTTAACTAATTCTTAACCAATTCAAAACATCATTAACCATGAAGGCGAAAAAGACTTTTCAAATTAAGATGGTTTTGATTGCGCTATTTACGCTTTTCTCCGTAAATATCTTTGCACAGCACACCGTATCGGGTACTGTCTTTGATGATTTAGGCGAAAGTGCTATTGGCGTGACAATCCGAGAAAAAGGTACAAACAACGGTGTTGCAACAGACATCAATGGTAAGTTTACCATTACTGTCAGCAACCAGAATGCAGTACTTCAAGTAAGCAGCATTGGTTTCACACAGCAGGAAATCAAGGTTGCAGGTAGAAAGGCTCTCACTATCCGATTAGTAGAGGACCGCAAACTTCTTAGTGAGACCGTAGTCGTAGGTTACGGTACTATGAAAAAGAGCGACATCTCCGGTGCATCTGTTACCGTAGGCGAAGACAAGCTCAAGACATCTATCATCACATCACTTGACCAGGCACTTCAAGGTCAGGCAGCTGGTGTTACCGCTGTTCAGACATCAGGTGCTCCAGGTTCTTCTTCATCAATTCGTGTACGTGGTACAGCAACAATCAATGCAAATGCTGAGCCACTTTACGTTATTGATGGTGTTATCGTTCAGAGCCAAGGTCAGTCTGGTAGTTCATACGGACTTGGTGACGCACTTGGCAATGGTGATGTTTCCACTATCTCTCCACTTTCTACTATTGACCCAGCTGATATCGTAAGCATGGAAATCCTCAAGGATGCTTCTGCTACAGCAATCTATGGTGCTCAAGGTGCTAATGGTGTTGTACTTATCACTACAAAGCATGGTAAAGCTGGAGAAGCAAAGTTCAATTACACCGGTTCATTTGCATATAGCCGTCAGACAAAGCGACTCGACGTATTGAACTTGCGTGAATATGCCGACTACTACCAGCAGTATGTTGACCTTGGCGAGGCAGACCCAGATGCCATCCTCAGCGACACTTCTTTGCTTGGAGTTGGTACAAACTGGCAGGACGCAATCTTCCAGACAGCATTCCAACATAATCACCAGATTTCAGCACAAGGTGGTAACGAGAAGGTTAAATACTACATTTCTGGTTCTTACATGAATCAGGAAGGTACTATTATTGGTTCTAAGTTCGACCGTCTTTCCCTTCGTACTAATTTGGATGCTGACCTCAAGAGTTGGTTGAAGGTAGGCTTGAATCTCTCTTACTCAAATTCCAACGATGACCTCAAGCTTGCAGATAGTGATGAGGGTATTGTAAACTACTCACTTACAACGACACCAAACCTTCCTATCTATGACATAGACGGAAGCTATGCATCACATTCATATCAGGGTTCAAACAACCCTAACCCAATTGCAATGGCATTGTTGAACTCTAACACACTTAATCGTCAGAAGTTCAATGGTAACATCTACTTCGACGTGAAGTTCTACAAAGACCTTGTATGGCACACAGAGCTTGGTTTCGATATTGGTTCAAGTCAGGCAGAAAGATATCGTCCTATTATCAATTTGAACACATACCATCAGTTGGAGAACAGAAGCGCAATTCAGAAGAACTCTAACAAGTACTACCAGATAAAGAACTACCTCACATGGTCACATCAGTTTGACAAGCATCGTGTGACAGGTATGTTTGGTCATGAGGTATGGGAAAGCAAATACAATTTCCTTGGCTTGGATAAAGCAAACCTCCCATCAGATGACGTTCACAACCCAGCACTTGCATCAACTGTAAAACAGGAGACTTATGGTTTCGGAAGCTCTGCAATGGTTTCTTACTTCACACGTTGGACATACAGCTATGATGACCGTTACAATGCAACATATACATTCCGTCGTGATGCATCATCTAACTTCGGTCCAGAAAACCGTTGGGCAGGATTCCATTCATTTGCAGCAAGCTGGCGTTTCAGCAATGAGGCATTTATGGAAAATACAAAGTCTTGGCTCAGCAACGGTAAGCTCCGTCTTGGCTGGGGACAGACTGGTAACGCTAATATTGGTGGCTACAAGTGGGGTGTAGCAATGAAGACACAGACTTCAGCCCTTGGTTCAGGTAGCCGTCCTGCAGGTATTGCAAATACAAATATCAAATGGGAGTCACAGGAACAGTTTAACATAGGTCTTGACCTCAGCTTCCTTGACGACCGTATTAGCACAACAATCGACTGGTATCGCAAGGAGTCAAAGGATATGCTTACTCGTCTTCAGTTGCCATCATACATGGGAACAAAGGGTAATCAATCATCTTGGCTTGAAGCTCCTTGGGGTAACTTTGGTACAATCCGCAACACTGGTATTGAAATTTCCATTAGCGCACATCCAATACGTGGCGGCTTCCAGTGGGATATTGACGGACAAGTTTCATTCAACAAAAACAAGCTCGTAGAATATAACGGTCCATCACTTCAGGGATGGGGACAGTGGTCTGACCAAGACCCACAAGTGTCACAGACACTTGTAGGTGGTTCACTTTATAACTTCTACGGATATGTATGTGACGGTATCTACACAAGTCTTGAAGACATAGAGAATTCTCCAAAGCCTGCACGTGCAGCAAAGGACGGAACATACATCAAGAATTCAACTGTATATGTTGGTGATATCAAGTACAAGGACTTGAGCGGTCCAGAAGGAAAGCCTGATGGCATAATTGATGAGTACGACCGTACAGACCTCGGCTCACCATTCCCTAAGTCAACATTTGGTTTGACTAACACTTTCCGCTACAAGAACTTTGACCTTAGCATCTTCATTATCGGTTCTATAGGTAACAAGGTCGGAAACTTCACAAAATGGAAACTCTCAAAGATGAACAATGTGTGGACTAACCAGTTGACAGATGTTCGCGATGCCGCAAGATTAGAGCCAATTGATCCTAACAAGGACTACAGCAATGGCGTTCCTCGCATGGGAGACGGTGAACTTGTATATAACTGGTATGATGATATCACTAACGTGAAAATCGCAAATGAGGGAACATCCATCCCACGTGTATCAGTTGGAGACCCTAACGACAACTCACGCTGGTCAGACCGCTACATCGAAGATGGTTCATACGTCCGTTTGAAGAATATCTCACTCGGTTATACTATTCCTAAGGCATTATGCAACAGAATGCAGGTAGATAACATCCGTGTATATGCCAACATCCAGAACCTCTTCACTATCACAGGCTATAGTGGTTATGACCCAGAGGTCGGTGCAAGCACTCAGAACCAGTATGTGTTCGGTCTTGATAACGGACGTTATCCTTCACCAACAACTTATTCATTTGGTATCAATGTATCATTCTAATCTTATTTGTAAATCATGAAACTATCATATATAAAGATATTCACATTTGCCGCTCTTGCAGGTTTTGGAATGTCTTCATGTGAAGACTTCCTTGACAGACCAACAGAAGACAACTATGTTGCTGATGGTTACTACAAGACAGATGAGCAGTGTCTCCTCGGAACGGCTTATTTATATAGTTCTCCTTGGAGTGACTTCACTCGCCATTTCATCAATGTGGGAGAAGTGCTTTCTGGAAACCACTACCCTGGAAGCGAAAACGCTTTCCTCGATTTCACAGTCAACAGCTCAACTCCTGAGATACAAGAGATGTCAAACTCTCTTTGGTCTGTCATCTCTCACTGTAACACTGTGTATGGGTACATACAACGTTCAAGTGGTCCTTCACAGGCTGCAAAGAATCAGACTATGGGAGAATGTCTCACATGGAAGGCAATGTCATATTTCTTCCTTGTCCGTTCTTTTGGAGAAGTACCTATAGTACACGACAACAATGAACTCATAGGCTCAAACTCATATAGCGACCTTCCAAAGGCTACACGCCAGAGTACATACGAGTATATCATCATGACATTGGAAAAGGCTATCGAGCTTCTTCCAGACGAGCCAATGCAGGCTGGACGTATTGACAAGGCAGCAGCACAGGGACTTCTTGCCAAGGTATATCTTGCTAAGGCAGGTGTGTCTGGCAAGATTGATACAGAAGACCTCAACAAGGCTGTAAAGTATGCAGAAGATTGCTTGTCTTCTTCTAATCACGGTCTTTTGGAGAAGTATGAAGACAACTTCCTTATCAAGAACAATGTCAACAAGGAAGGCCTTATTGCATGGCGTTGGAACGCTCAGAACAACCAGTGGACAGACCAGAGTTTTATGCAGAGTGACTACCAGATGGAAGGCTTCTCTGAGAATGGCGACTGCTGGGGTTCTTGGAGAGGTATGTCCATTGACCTTCAGGAGGAATTCGGTATTAAGATTCTTGAGCAGCAACCAGACGCATGGATTAACTGCATAGATACACGTCTCCATGCTACCATGATGCTTCCAGGTTTTAAGTATGACCAGTTCTGGCAGGACAAGGGTGGATTTGATTTCCTCCGCTTCGTATATGACAAGGAATACAACCCTTCTGTAAAGAAGGAAGGATTCACAATTCCAACAGGTGCAGCTGTAGTAAAGCATCTTTCTGGAAACCAGAAAGACCATGCTGCTGCAGTAGGTTATGCTTCAGGTCGTATGGCTTACGCACTTGCTACTCAACTTCTTCGTGTAGCTGACGTAAAGCTCGTACTTGCAGAGGCAAAGCTTATCCTCGCAAATCCTAACGACCCACAGTCTGCTTCTACTACAGACAAGGAAGCCGTTGATGCATTTAACGATGTTCATACACGTGCAGGCCTTACTGCTGTTGACCACATCACATGGGAAGACGTATGGAAGGAGCGTCGCCTTGAACTTGCATTTGAGGGAGACCGTTGGTATGACTTCGTTCGTGTTTCATACTACAACCCAGATTATACAATCGACAAGCTCACAAAGCAGAAGCGTAATCAGTTGTGGTCATTTGACGTTGTAGCAAAAACATACTATGAGACAGGAACATGGAGTGTTGACACAACAGTCACAATGTACGCAAAAGACCATCTTCCACTTTCAAAGGCACAGATAGAGTTACTTATGAAGGAAGACCCTAAGACAAACAAGAAGTTCTTCCTCCTTCCACTTCCAAATGGAGATGTTGTTTTCAACGAGAAACTCGCTACAAGTGCTCCTGCAGAGGATGTTGACGTGAGAAGTCTCTATGCTTACTAACACTTAAATAAACTGAAAAATGAAAATTCTCAATAAATTATCAAACTGTTTGATGGTCGCTACTACATTGTCAGCATTCTGCATAACTGGATGTACAGACCAGCCAGACAAGTATGAGTCAACTGATGGTACGCCACGAATTGACTATATAAGACGACTTAGTTCGGAGATAAAAACAAAACAGGACAATGCCGAGACTGTTTACACAAATGGTCAGTTGGTAACAAGTGCAGCTCCTAACGATGCTATTTGTTTTGTCGGAGACAATCTTCGTTCCATTATGAAGATTTTTTTCAACGACAAGGAGGCAGCCATTAACACAAGCCTTGTTACAGACAACACTCTTATTATAAACGTTCCGGGTGAAGTCCCTAACTATGTTACTGATAAGATTTATCTGATTACAACAGGAAACGATACTTTAACCTATGACTTTTCTGTTGAAATCTCAGCTCCTGTCATTAACTCCATGTCATGCGAGTATGCACATATTGGCGATGAAATTGAGCTCAAGGGACAGTATATAATTGACGACCCAGGGGTTCCTCTTACAGTTGAGTTTACTGGTGCAGGTGGTTCAAAGATTCCTGCCGTTATTAAGTCTATTGCTGACGACTATACTTCACTCACTTGTGTTATTCCAGAGGGAGCAGAAGAAGGACCTATCACAGTGACTTCAATCTATGGAGCATCAGAGACTGTATTCCACTATCTCGATACTCGTGGTATGATGTTCGAGTTTGATGGTAAGACAGGTCTTGGCAACCATGGTTGGCACGATATGATTATTACTGCCGATGAGTATTCACTCAATGATGGCGACCATTATCTCCAACTTGGAGACGGAAGTGAAAAGGATGGACTTCTAAATGAAAACGGGGATTGGAATGATAAGCTATTCTCATTCGAATATTGGTGTGGTTCATGGGATGACCCTCAGAACTTTACTTCTGGCAATGGTATTGCACTCTACAACCTTGTTGATTTCTCTAATGCAGCAAATATGACACTTAAGTTCGAGATGCAGATTCCAAAGGAAAACCCTTGGTGCTCTGCAGCCATGCAGCTTATCTTTGCAGGAACAAATGCTGTTACAATCAGTGGTAATGGTGGATACCCTAAAGCCAACAATACGTTCTTCAAGACTAAGGCTGAGAAAGGCTTAGACATTCCTCGCGCACTCTATCGCCCATGGACAGAAACTGGTTCATACGATACAGGTGGCAAGTGGATAACAGTATCTATCCCTATCGCTTCATCATTCACATTCAACTTCGATGGTTCTGGTCTTGATTATAACCTCAAGACTGAGGACTTCGCAAGCTTCACAATGTTTGTGATTGGTGGTGGTGTGAAGGGTACGGCATGTAATCCTATCATCCGTATAGACAATATCCGTGTGATACCTAATAAATAAATTAAGTTTCGGAAGTTTAGTAGGAGTTAACTTCGTGGAGTTAAAAAGGAGTTATATAGGAAGTTAAAAAGACGATTGTCTGTACGTCAAATTTCAAATCTATCATCTATGCGCTCCAGACGTATAAATTTGACATTATAAACTTGAAATACGCGATTAGTCTATCGTCTCTTTAACTCCATTTTAACTTCCCTATAACTACTCTATAACTACATAGAAGTAAAGCTTAAACAAAACTTCCGAGACACAAAAATAAGAAAATAACATGAAAAAGTATTTCAATATATTCGCAGTGTTGATGGCCACCCTTATCGGTGTTTCATTGACTTCCTGCAACGACGATGACCTCAAGACTGGTCAGTACGGAGGCGGTGTACAGTTGAATGTATTCGGTCCAAGTCCAGTAATGCGTGGAGGTACACTTCGTTTCATTGGTAGTAACCTCGACCAGATTAGCCAAGTGCTTATCCCTGGAGTGCCTGCCATCACTAATATTGAGGTTGTAAAAGGTGGCGTGCCAAGCGAGATTAGGGTAACCGTGCCAAAGGATGGTTCTGAACCTGGTATCGTTACACTCGTCACTAAGACTGACCAAGTGATAAAGACTCTCACTCCACTTGCTTATAGCGAGCCAATCGAGATTGATGAGTTCATCCCAGCTTCTGCAATGCCGGGTGAGGAAATAACTATCAAGGGTGACTACCTCAACCTCATTCACATGATTGAGTTTGCTGATGGTGTGTTTGTGTCAGAGAAGGCTTTCAAGTCACATGACCGCTACCACATCACAGTTGTTGTCCCAGAGGAAGCTAAGACAGGCAAGCTCGGTCTCTATGACCTTGATATCTCGGACAGCGAGAGTGCTTCAGCTGATGTGTCTTACAATATCATCAAGACAGAAGAGGCTCTCAACGTAGGTACTCCTACAATCACAAGCCTTGCTTCTCCACGTACAGCAAAGGCAGAGGCAAACGAGACTGTCGTTGCAAAGGCTGGTGAGGAAATAACTGTCAATGGTGAGCACTTCAACCTTATCGCTTCAATCAAGGTTGGCGAAGGTGAAAGCGCGGTAGAGTTTAACGACTTTACAGTTGTAGAAGACAAGAATGCTATCACATTCAAACTCCCAGAAAATGCTCCATCTGGTGACATCGTTCTCGTATGTCGTTCAACAGTTGAGATTCCTGTTGGTAAGCTTACTACAGTCAAGCCTTCTGAACTCAAGGTTAATCCTACTCCTGTAAAGAATGGTACTGAACTTACTATCACAGGTAAGGACCTTGACCTTGTTAAGTCTGTAACATTCCCTAATGCTGATGCCGTAGAGGTAACAGCTGAGGAAACTAAGATTGTTGTCAAGGTTCCTGAGACAGCAACAGAAGGTGACATCGCTCTTAACATGGCTAATGGTGAGTCTGTAACAGTTGCTTACACTCTCGTTAAGCCTGAGTTTAAGGCATACTCAACTGCAAAAGCTTCTGCAGGTGGTGTACTTTCTATCGCAGGTACAGACTTTGACCTCGTTAAGAGCGTTACATTCACAGGTGCAGAGCCTGTTGAAGTAGAAGCTGCTGCAACTCTTATTAACGTAAATGTTCCTATGGAGGCTAAGACAGGTGCTGTTACACTCAACCTCAAGAACGGTACTACAGTTGAGATAGCTTCTATTGATATCGTTGAGGCTGTGTTCTGTTACGCTAAGTCTCTCCCATCAGAGGAGGAAGAGATTCACGCAGGTCAGACTCTCACACTCACAGTTGCTAATCCAGACGTATTCCAGTATGTAGAGGTAAATGGCACAAAGGTTCAGCACATCCTTCAGGGCGACCGACTCATCATTGCTATTCCTGATAATGCTAAGGCTGGTGCGCAGTTCAAGCTCGTTTCTTCAAATGGTGAAATATCATACATCATCAATGTCATTCCTAACACAGAGATTAAGACTGTCGTATGGACAGGACTTGAAGAATTCAGCAACTGGTCATCAAGCATCAACATTAGTAACGACACCTTCAACTGGGGTGGACTTACTCCGGGTGCAACGCTCAAGGCAAATGTTGTTGTTGACCAGAAGTCTGACGGCTGGGCTTGTCTTGCTGTCGTAGGTTCAAACTGGGCAGAAGAAAGCAAGAACCAGATTAATCTTCCAAATGGTGAACAGACAATAGAGATATTGCTCGATGATGCTTATATCCAGAACATCAAGAATTGGGGCGGTCTCTTGTTTACAGGTCACAATGTAGTCCTTAGCCGTCTTGAGGTTATTGAGCACATCTCACTCGAAGAGACAATCTGGGAAGGAAATCATAGTGCAGGTGGATGGGCAAATGGATTCACAGCGCTCTCATGGGGTGGATATGACTGGTCAACAGTCAAGGCAGGAAAGACTCTTGTTGTTCACTTCACAGTTGACCCTGCCAAGGAATATGGTTGCCAGATTCGCTTCGGTAATGGTAGCTGGACTGCACTTCCTGGTACTAAGCAGTTGGAAGGTGCTGATGGTGAAGGTAACATTGCCATGGCAGATGATGCTAAGGAGTATCGTCTCACTCTTACACAGGAGATGATTGACGAGATGGTTGCCAACGGCGGACTTGTAATCTGTGGTGCTTGGTTCAACCTCACAAAGGTCGGTATTGAGTAAAGAATCTTTTTAAACAAATATGAAACATAAGGGGAGTGCATTGTTGCGCTCCCCTTTGTTTTTAGACATAAACCATTGCCGAGGTAAAACAAGATGCCAAAAGGTATGACCATGACAAGTTCATGGAGAAAGTGGAATATATGAAACAGAATGTATTGCCAAAGTATAAAGTTGAGACAATGCTACTGACTATGGAGGATATGTAATGGTTCTCCTTTAGGCATAGCCTCATCTCATTGCCTAATAATGATGGTACTGCAAAAAAGTACCATCATTTGCAAAAAAATAAAGATGGAAAAGCAAATAAATATAGTATATTTGCACCATTCAAATAAAAAATCACAATCATGAAAGCATTGAAAAGTATATCAACACTATTATTGTCAGGTATGTTGACATCGCTCATCTCCTGCAATGACAGTACAAAGGCTTCCGACCCGATAGCTGACAGCGGAAGGACGGAACGCACGGAAAACCTTTTGACAAATATGAGAACTTTGTCAAATACGGGTTATATGTTTGGTCATCATGACGACACAGTATATGGCATAGGATGGGTGGGCGACAGCGCAAACTCAGACGTCAAGAGTGTGTGTAACGACTATCCTGCCGTGATAGGATTTGACATAGCAAATATAGAGAATGGCGATTCCGTGAACATAGACGGTGTGCCATTCGACAAGATACGCGAAGAGGTTATCAACCAGTTCAACCGTGGAAGTGTTGTTACCATCAGTTGGCATGCAAACAATCCGAACACCAACTGTAACGCTTGGGTGAAGGATGCAAGTAAACCCACATCGGCAGAAAAGAACACGGTGGCTTCTATCCTCAAGGGTGGAGACAAGCATGATAAGTTTGTGGCATGGATGAAGAACGTGTCCTCTTTCCTCAACTCCCTTGAAACACCTTACGGAGTACGAGTGCCAGTCATCTTCCGACCTTGGCACGAGAACACAGGTTCTTGGTTCTGGTGGGGCGAGGCGGAATGCAGCCCAGAGCAGTTCAAGGAACTATGGACTATGACCATAGACGAGTTGAAGGAGAACGATGTGGTTAACGCCTTATACGCATATTCACCAGGTGGAGAAGATACGCCTTCGGCAAGTCACTATATGGAGAGATACCCGGGTGACGAATATGTAGATGTCCTCGGACTTGACATCTACTGCATGGCAGAAAGTTCAGACGACACACTTTCTATAGCAGCATTTGCCGAGAACCTTGACAAGAATCTTGATGTGGTATGTAAACTTGGACAGGAACACAATAAGGTTGTTGCACTTACGGAAACAGGCTTTGAGGGAATAAAGACAGCAAACTGGTGGACTGCAACCCTTGCGCCAGTACTCGACAAGCACAATATTGCATACGCATACGTTTGGCGTAATGCTCACGACAAAGTGAACCACTACTATGCTCCTTATCCGGGACAGAAGAGTGCTTCCGACTTCGTGACATTCTACAATCTGCCAAAGACATTATTTTCTCATGACTTAAACGGAATGTATCTGAAGAACTGATTCTTTCTGTTCTTCGTCCGCGCCTCTGGTGCGATAACTTTTCCGCAAGAACTAAAAAACATAAAAACTCAATAACTTAAAAACTTACAATATGAACAGACTAACCAGAAACCTTTTGAGCATATTTGCTCTTATATCAAGCTTATTCATCGCTACATCATGTGGCGACGATGCAACAGAGGACGTGCCTACAGGTAAGAGGACAACAATCGTGACTCGCTCAAGCAGTATCAAGGAGGGAGCAGAGGTTGATGCCGCCACTGTCACAAAGATTACCATAAGCTACAACACTACCGTAACTCAGGCAGCTGATGCCAACATCACGCTTAACGGAGTGAAGGTTGTAGGACAGAAGGGCACAACCACAGCAATGGACATGGATATCATGGTAACTCTTGAGGAAGGCAAGGAATATACCCTTATCATCCCGGAAGGCTCTGTGGTTTCCACCACTGATGCCAACCAGACAGCACCAGAGTTTGTGCTCCACTTCTCTACTAAGAAGAGCCTTGAGGACTCTCTTCCTGACAATGAGGCTATGGCTGTGACACGTATGCTCGGCTTCGGCTGGAACCTTGGCAATCACTTTGACTCACATAGCAATGGAAACAAATGCAATTGGTGGGATAATGTAAACACCACGGAGGCTCTCTACCAGAATCTTGCACAGGCTGGTGTAAAGACCGTCCGTATCCCTGCCACATGGGGACCTTGGCAGGGCGAAGCTCCTGACTATAAGATAGAGGACTCTTTCATGGCAACAATAAAGGAGAACGTACTCTGGGCAAAGGCTGCTGGACTCAACGTAATCCTTAACAGCCACCATGATGAATACTGGCAGAATGCCTATTCTGCATCAACCAATACTGAGACAAACGAGGCATTAAAGGCACGTATCGTTGCCACATGGAAACAGATAGCAGAGGAGTTCAAGAACGAGGGTGACTACCTCATCCTCGAAGCCTTCAATGAGTTGAACAACAACTGGGCTGTACCTACCAATGGTGAGCTAAAGATTATGAACGAGTGGAATCAACTTGTGGTAAACACCATTCGTGCCACTGGTGGCAATAACGCAACACGCTGGATTTCCGTTCCAAGTTATCAAGCAAGCCCAACATACGCTCTCGATTCTCGCTTCACCATCCCTACGGATGATGCAAACAAACTTATCGTGGCAGTACATTGCTACGACCCATACAATTTCACACTCAACAAAAGCCTTGCTGAGACATGGGGACACAGCGCAGGCAACGCCAACGACGAGAAGAGCATAACAACCCTTCTCAACAAACTCAAGGAAACGTTTATTGACAAGAACATCCCTTGCTACCTTGGTGAGATTGGTTGCTCAATTCATGAGACAGAGTTAGGCAATAAATGCCGTGACTACTACCTTGAATACTTCTGTCGTGCTGCCCACTATGCAGGACTTGCCGTTACACTCTGGGACAACCACAGCCCTGGTGCAGGAGCAGAGCATCACAATTATTTCTCACATAAGGATGGCTCATGGATGAACGATAGCGAGAGCCTCATCAAGACAATGATTAAGGCCACTACAAGCACAGACCCAACATACACACTTGAGTCTATCTATAATCGTGCACCTAAGAAGTAATCCATATTGTTTGGGTTGACACTAAAGAATAATCGGTTCGTTATCTTAAGATAGCGAACCGATTATCTTTTATTGGCAGAGTGAACAATACGTATTGCCAAAATCATTTATACGTTTCGTCGGAATCATCCATACGTATCGTTTTACTAATCTATACGTTTCATTGAATCAATCTATACGCTTCATTTGATTAACTTATACGCATAACCTTTTCCACACATAATTGCGTCAACCCCTAATTTTGCATTTTGCATTATGCATTATTCATTTTTCTCACTCCCCTTACCGCTTCTGCTTCAAGTGGATTGTCTGGCCAATAGTGCTTTGGATAGCGACGCTTGAGTTCCTTCTTCACATCGAAGTATGTGCCTTGCCAGAAACTGCGGAGATCCTTGGTCAATTGCACAGGCTTGAAGCCCGGGGAGAGCAATTCCATCAGGATGGCAGTCTTGCCGTCGTTTATCCTTGGCGTGTCCTCAAGCCCGAAGCATTCTTGCAGTCTCACCCTCAGGATAGGCTCTTCCGCTCCCTGACGATATTCCACCTTTATCCTACTTCCCGTAGGAACGGCTATGTGGGTAGGAGCAAGCCTTTCCACCTCCTGCTGCTGGTCGTACGGGAGCAAGGACCAGATGACGGCACACATATCTATCTTCTTCAGCTCAGTAGCACTAAGGTTCTTGCCTGCATAGAACGGCAACCATTCGGAAGCCCTTCGGAACAAGGCGTCCGTACTCACGTCTGGCAGTTCCATCTCTGGGTGCCACTTTTGTACGGTTGCTATCCTCTGCTGCATGTTTTGCACACTATCATTTATGTCATACATGCTGAGACCATACTTCTGTGAAGCCTCAGCAACGATATTGATGGCAAGGTCACGATTCATGTCCTGTAGCGGACGTGAGTCAAGAATAAGCTTTCCGATGCACAGTTCCTTTCGTGCCACAAGCACACCTTCCTTGTTGTCCCATTGGATGCGTTCCCTCTCCTTGGCGATATTACGTATATCCTTTGTGTCAAGTGGCGAGGCAAGGAATATGCGTCCACCGCCTCGCTGGGCATTCACGCTTGCCACGGCTATCCATTCATGGGCGGCAAGTGTGTCATCCTTATCCACCAAAGCCGTGTCTCCACTTGCAAGCATGAACCTGCCACAGCCATCCTTGTGGGCGGAGCCTATGCGTTCAGGGAAAGCACATGCTATGAGACGTCCCACGGCGTGGGTGTCAACTGGCTCGTTGTCTTCCTTGCATCCTATGAGTTGGCGATACTGGGCTGCTTCCCTTGCAATCTGTTCCCATTGCCTTTGCACAGCCTTCCTTGCCCTCATGCTTCGCAAGGCGTCAAGGCGATAATTGATGTCTGCCGTCATAACTGAGTCTGCCATTGGGTCTTTTGCCTCAAGGAGTGAGGCGATGTCCGTGGCAAGCGACTTCAAGGTGTCTGAGTCAGCCGACGTGAGCATACGTGCAATGCGAGGGTTGCAAGGCAACTTAGCCATGCGCCTGCCTATGTCCGTTATCTTTCCTTCTTCCGTTATTGCCCCAAGGCTCTGCAATGTGTCTTGTGCCATTGCCACCTTTGCCGTTGGCGGAGGTGTGAGCCAAGGTAATTCGTTCACGTTGCCTTCGCCCCAAGCACATATATCCAGCATCATAGGCGACAGGTCGGCTTCAAGTATCTCTGGAGTACGACACTCGTCCATCCTGTGTTCCGTGGCTTTGCTCCAAAGGCGGTAGCACACACCCGAAGACACTCGTCCTGCACGTCCACTTCGCTGAGTTGCCATGTCCATGCTTATTCTTACCGTCCTAAGGCGACTCATTCCGCTTTGTTGGTCATACTCCATCTTACGGCACAATCCTGAGTCCACAACAATCCTCACGCCCTCAATGGTGAGGGATGTCTCAGCCACAGGAGTGGCAAGCACCACCTTCCTTTCGCCCTTTCCACTCGGAGCAATAGCCTTGTGTTGGTCGTCAAACGACTGCATACCATAAAGAGGATAGACACCAGTCTTTCCAAGCGTATCGCCAAGGATGGCAGCACACTTCATAATCTCGCCTTGTCCTGGAAGGAAAGCGAGAATGTCCCCCTCATTGTCCCTGTGAGCCTCGATGATGTTGAGTGCCACAGCCTTTGCTATGTCGTCGGAAGTGGGATAAGCAGTTGCGTCAAGGGCATCGTCCTTGTGAATGATGTCAACAGGGAACATTCTGCCCTCGCTCTCAACGAGTGGAGCATTCAGTTTGGCACATATCTCCGTGGCATCAATCGTTGCCGACATTATCACCACCTTTAGGTCGGGACGTATCATCTGCTGAGTCTCACGCACAAGGGCAAGTGCAAGGTCGCTGTTTATGCTTCTCTCGTGGAACTCATCAAAGACGACAACCGACACGCCTTCCAACAAAGGGTCATCCACAATCATGCGAGTGAGTATGCCCTCTGTAAGAACCTCTATGCGTGTGTTGTCCGACACCTTGTTCTCAAAGCGAACCCTATAACCGATGGTATCGCCACACTTCTCGCCAATGAGGTGTGCCATTCGCTCTGCAATCTGCCTTGCAGCAAGGCGTCTTGGCTCAAGCATAAGGATTTTACCATCATCTGCCATGCCCTGCAAGATGGTAATAGGCAAGAGTGTTGATTTACCAGCACCCGGAGGTGCGGTAACAACAAGACATGACGAAGATTGCAGATGTCGATTGACGGCATCTGCAATATCCATGGCTGGTAGAGTACCAGCATCACTTGTAAGTTTGATTGTCTTATGCATCGGCATGATTAGGAGTGTCCGTATTCATGGCCTCCATAAATCCTTGAATAAACTCCTCCACATATTGCTGTCCCTGAGCAACAACCTCAGGCATAGCCATCACTATCTCTTTTGCTTCTTCGTAAGTCATCGTCCCTTTGGAAGTTAAAAGTTATAAGATGAGTTTGTAATTTCTTAAGTTTATAAGTTATTGCGGAATAAAGAACGAAAATTATTTTCAACACAGAGAGTACAGAGAGCTCTGAGAAGAAAAGAGAATCTTGTATTTCTTAAAAAAACTCTGTGTTCTCTGTGTTTCGGAAAAACTGTTTTTGTATGTTTTTATTTGTTTTTCTCTGTTTTTTCTTCGTCCGCGCCTCTGGCGAGATAACCTTTCCGTATGAACTTAAAACTCGTAGTCCAAGCAAGTTCTCTGAACTGTGTAAGGGCGAACCTTTGTGTTAGCCACAGCCACGTGTTCTGGATGAACAGCGTATGCCTTGAGAGCCTCAGGACTTTCGAGTGTGCTGTCAAGCATCACATCACAGTTTGACGAGTCGAGTCGTCCGTCGATGTTAACCTTTACCTCCTTAAGACCAGGAACCTTACCAACAAGTCCTTCGAGTCCTTCCTTTATACCAGCCTTTACGGCCTTCTTTTCTGCCTCTGGCAGTTCTGGATTGAGAGTCCAGAGAATGATATGCTTTACCATAATGTTTGTATTTATAATATTTCCGTGCAAAAGTACACAAAAATATTGAGAAATACGGTTTTTCACGCATTAGTTTTTCTCCCCAGCATCTTGGGGGGTAATCTCATCTAGTGCATTGGTGGCAAAGTCAATGACTATGCCATACTCGCAAAGCGAGTAGAAGATATAGACAAACACCCCGATTCCGATAGAAAGTAACAGTGTATAAGGCCATACGGCACTAGGGTTGAATGCCGTCAGGATGATACTGCCTATACCAAACCCAATGATTAGATGACAACTTAGAAGGAATGAACGATGATATGTGAACAACGAAAAATTTTTCTTGCCATCCGTCTGCTCGTACAGCTTCTTCTCTATCATGCGACGTGACACCGTGAAGTAGGTGTAGTAGAACTTGAAAGAAAGCCATACAATGTGCAGCAGGAATATTATTAATGACAGGTGAAACACGGAAAGCGAACACATGACTGCCGTAGTCCAATAGGCAGCAAGTCCAATGACGACAATCGTAATGTCGCGAACCATGATTCCACGTGTCAGGTAGGAAGGATTGAGCAACGAGGTGTGACTCCATGACATCATAGTACCGCCTGCATGAAAATAAGAGACGGACAATGCCGTTGCCCCTGCTGGCCATACCGTGCGCCATACCAAAGCATAGTGAAGGAAGAATCCCGTACCAAACATGATAAAGCACAATGCCGTGAAGAGACATGCTCGTTGATATACTTCATAATTACGGTAGATGTAGTTAGTATGACACAGCGTAAACGCCATGGCAAAATTAAATATTCCCGCTATGAGAAGAGCGGATTGATATAACTCTACATCGACCATTTTGTAATCTTTAGTTTTTATGTTTTTAAGTTTGTGAGTTTTTAAGCTACTGCCACTTTACGTTTTCTGTTCTTGCGGCTTTTACGTTTCTGCGGAAACTAAAACTATTATCCTATTCCGCGACGACTAACTTCAAAAACTCATAAACTTGCCGCAAAGATAGAGTCATTGCTCCAAATAAGTTGTTTAAAATATTGCATTGGTGTATAAAATCGTGATGTTTGGTGTATAAAATCGCGATTTTATATAAAAATGCACTCTGAGTACAAATTTAAATGCACGGATTTTTATATTTTTGCAAGCATTTTCACAATAAAGCCCGACAAACATCTTTCTTTTTGTAAATGAAACAAGGATATAAATGTCTAAAGAACTTAGTGGACTTGCACTATTCTTTCATCTAAAATTCTCACCACATACGAATAAATGGACAAGATAATCATCAGCAACTTTCAGTTTACTGCAATCGTCATCATGTTTATGTTGACGATGTCACTTGTGCTCACCCTCTTCAGACGTGTACGATTGCAGAACGTACTTAACCGTTCACGATGGTTGCTGGCACTCGGAACGGGAACATTGTTCCTTCAGTTCCTGTTGCAATATACTCTTCACTTGCGTGACATGGGCAACGTACAGGCACTCATGCTCAACCTTCTCCTCATTTCTCCGTCGGCATGGTTCATGAGCCTTGCCCTACTCTACTTGCAGAAATGCGGTAAACTAAAGACGATAGAATGGTGCGAAGGAGGAGTGGTATGGCTTATCATCATCATCATGCTCGTCATAGCCACTACCGATGACGGCGAACCGTTCTTCTGCGACACCCCAGCCGTGCGAATGGCAGAGAGGATAAGCGCCATCATCTTCTTCCTGTCACGTTGCCACTACACCTATATACAATATACCCAGCTACGTCGCACACAACGCTCATTGGACAACTACTACGACTACGACACGAGTGACAAACTGCGATGGATGTCGCTATCCATAATTTGGATGGTCATAATGTCCGTAACCGTGCCAATAGCCATCATCTGTCCAAACCGTTTCCTTTTCCTCTACGGCTTCTTTGCCATTGCAGGCCTGTGCTATTTCGTAATGTCATTCAGGGATTACGCCATAAGTCGCCATGCCATTCAGGTTATGGAGGCACAACAGAATGCCGAGAACGCAGGTATGGATGACGAGGAAGAGTTCTGTCCGGAGATCCTCACGGAGGAAGAGAAGCAAAGGACGGAACGTGCCATAAGCGAATGGATAGACAGAGGCGGTCACCTACGAGCAGGTGTCACCATGTCAACCGTAGCATCAGAACTGCGAATATCACAAATAACCCTCCGCAACTGGTTCCACGAGACCGGCTACAAGTCGTACCCAGAATGGATTCAGTCCATACGCGTCAACCACGCCAAGAAACTCATGAACGAACATCCAAACTACACCATTGAGACCATAGCCGAGCAATGTGGCTTCAGTTCGCGCAATTACTTCCAGACCATCTTCAAGAAACACGAAGGCATGACGCCTATACAATACTTCTCAAGGATAAATAGATAAAAAGTGATGTAAACGGAACAGATAGGAAGCAAACGAAAGTTATTGCTTCCTATTGTCGTATGGAAGCCAACGTACAATAGCCTGTTTGCAAAGCGTTATGATGAACAAAAACTCCGATGATTTATACCCTTAACTCCTAATGGAGGGATGAACAGTCAAAGCATACATAGAATATCAAAAGAGAGCAAAATAATACAATATTATATTATTTAATTGCAAAATGGTTAAAATAATTGCAAAATGATAGTATAATTCAATATTATGTGTTAATTTTGCGCAAAATTGCATATAACAAGAGTATAAATAGCCCAAAGTGATTATTGTAAAGGGTCAGATAAAGATAGGTAAATAATAGTTAATATGAATTATCGCTTTAGTTCCACATTCATCGGTGTATGTTTGCTTATGGGACAAGGTGCAATGGCACAGAAAATTCAGGACAATTGGTGGTTTGGTCAGAGAAATGATAGTGTGGCTGGCATCAATGTCAAGGGTATGAAAGAGTTTATTGGTAGCAAGAATCTTAAACCAGCTACCATTCCCGTTTATTCAGTAATAGATGGCGGATTCGACATGACACATCCTTACATCAAGGATGTCGTTCGTGATACGCTTGGTTGGAACTTCCTCGGCAACGCCAAGGAAAGCTTTGACCGTGCAGGTACTGAAGCCTATCGCCAGTTCAAGCGTCTTCACCCTAAATATAAGAATGTGAAGGATGCAAAGGCTGTGACTGACACCGCAGAATACAAATACTACCTTCAGATGGCTAACGAGATTCATATCCAGAGCTATCTGATGATGGCATGGAATCATGAATATACATACAAGGCGGTTCACACCGTCGATTCTCTCATGAAGCTTTGCTACGGCAACAAGAAGACGCACCTAAGCGACTTCATGACGATTGACGTGGCAGACACTACTGGTTTGATGGGCGACATTGAAACCACATACTCATATTGTGTTCGCTACACTCCTGAGACATCGTGGGACAGTATCGTGTCTGTCATCAAGGCTGACTACGAACTTAGCCATAAGCGTGTGGCAAGCCTTGACAAGGACGACGACCCACACCACAAGCTGGGTAATGACTTCGACGATTTCCGCAATCTTCACTACGGCAATGCCGACATCACAAGTGACGCCTACCATGGAACAATGGTAAGCGGACTTATTGCCACTATGCTCCGAAACGCTTCACTTCATGGCGTACAGATTCCTGTTCGTGCCATACCAGACGGTGACGAGTACGACAGGGACGTTGTTGCTGCAATACGATGGGCTGTGGATAATGGCGCAAAGGTTGTGAACATGAGCTTTGGCAAGAAGCACTCGCCTCATGCTGACAAGGTGAAGGAGGCAATACAATACGCTCTCGACCATGACGTGCTCCTCATCCATGCGGCAGGAAACGACGGCAGGGACAATGACAAGTTCCCAATCTACCCAACTCCTTTCCGCACAGGCGAGAAGGAACGCTGGGACAACATGGTTGTTGTGGCAGCAAGTGACATAGACGGTAAACTTGCAGGCATAAGCTGCTATGGTAAGAACTCCGTTGACATCATGGCACCTGGCATGGCAATAACAAGCTGTAAGCCTGGTGGAACGTATGACACTCAGCGAGGCACATCACTTAGTGCTCCTATCGTATCAGGTCTTGCAGTGGTCATCCGCAGCTATTTCCCAGACCTTACAGCCAAGGAAGTACGTGACATCCTTGTTTCCACGGCTAACAACAACATAGTGGATGCACTCGCAGCATTTGAGAAAGCATGGAGTATGAGTCGCTATGGTGATGGCATTTTCTATCAGGCTGAGAAGATGACAAGCGATAGCATATATAATCTAATGACCAACAAATCAATGTCCGTAACATTTCTTCCAGATGGTAGATACGTTCACTTCACTCGTGAGGATAACGGACAGGAAACACCCACACATTACCTCATCGACACAAAGCAAGGCAAGGAGATACGATTGTTTTCCGACCCAAAATATCGTTATCTGAGTGACATGCACATCACACGTGATGGAAAGGCTTTTGCCTTCCGCGCCAAGGGTAAGCCTATGCAGTACAACTGGGCAACAAAGTTAATGGCGGAAAGCACCGACACACTCAAGGCAGAACATCATCAGTTCGGTCCAAGAGGTGACTACCGTCGCAACTATAGTGCAGACAGTCTCTATTACGTCACAGCCATAGGTCATGACATGTGGCTGTATGACACACAGAAAGGTGACAGCGTGCGCCTTACTGACAATGGTAAATATCTTAGCTCATATGCAACAGGTGGTAACAGTACATCTGACAACGTGAAGCCGGGAGAACGCGGTTCTGCCCTCGGCTCATGGATAGGCAACACTCATCGCTATATCTGTATTCGTGAGGATAAAAGCAATGTAGGCAAGATGACCATTGTGAACAACCTTGCCAATCCACGTCCAAAAGCTGTGACTTATCCATTCCCAATGCCCGGCGACGACAAGGTCGGTGTGTTCCACAGCTACCTGCTTGATGCAGACAAGCGTGAGATGAAAGAGATAAACCTTACTGAACGTGAGGATGACATGATAGAGATCCCACGCTTCACTCCTCTTGCACAATCTGGCAACTATGTGTATGCCCTTCAGAAGAGTCGTTATCAGGACACCATAACCTTGTGGCGCATTGATGGCGAACACTGTGAGATAAAGCCTATCATTCGTGAGACAGTCTCACCACACCTCTGCGAACAATTATTCAGTTTCCATCCTCTTAACAAAGGACGCGACATCCTCTGGTGGAGTGAACGCACTGGTCGTGGACGCTACTATCTATATGATGGCGAGGGTAATCTCAAGAATGCCATCACTCCAGACAATATGATAGCAGGACAAATTGTGCGCATCGACACTCTCGGTCGCTCACTCATACTTGAAGGCTACGGAAGAGAAAAACACGATTGCAATCCTGCATACAAATACTACTACCGTTGTTCATTCAATGGTAAGCAGACTGTCTGCCTCACACCAAAGGCAGGTCACCATAGTGCAACATTCAACAAGGATTATACCCTTGTCTTTGACAACTGTAGCAGTATTGACAAAGCACCAGTATATTCCATCTACAACACCAAGGGCAAGGAAATTGCAGTCATTGGCAAGGCTGACGACAGCAAGATGAAAGCATCTGGACGTAACCTTCCTCAGTCTGTCAAGGTGATGTCCGCCGACGGTAAGACTCCAATATGGGGAGTTGTCTATACACCTTGGTGGATGAAGGCAGACGATAAGCTTCCAGTCATTACCAATCCTTATCCGGGTCCTCACACAGACCTCGTGCCATTGGGCTATGAGATAAACGACAACGGTAACCAGACACTTGCCGACCTCGGTTTCGTAGTGATATGCTTTAGTTACCGTGGCACTTGTCCTTGGCGTGGACGCGACTTCTACACATACGGTTATCAGAACCTTCGCGACTATGCCATTGATGATGACATGGCTGCCATACGCCAGTTGCCTGCCATCGTACCACAGGCAGACACCACACGAGTAGGAATCTACGGACATAGCGGTGGTGGATTCATGACTGTAGCTGCCATGCTCCAGCATCCAGACTTCTACAAGGTGGGAGTAGCAGCAAGCGGCAATCATGACAACAATATTTATACTAAGTGGTGGGGCGAGACCTTCCACGGCCGTGGAAGAATTCCAACGAACATCGAGATAGCACAGAACCTCAATGGAAGGCTATTGCTCATCCATGGTGACATGGACAACAATGTTCACCCAGCCAACACCATTCGTATGGCAAACGCCCTTATCAAGCAGGGCAAGACATTCGACATGCTCATCATTCCCGGACAGGACCACGGACTTGGAGACAAGTACTACATGAACCGCATCCGCTACTACATGATGGAGCATCTTTCCAATCACAAATTTAATCACATTGACATACTCAATCACAAATGAAACAGCTTCTACTAATTATCCTGATGTGCCTTACATCAGTCACCCTTGTCAATGCCCAGACTATTGACTTCTCAGGTCATGTTGTGGATGACCACTCAAGTCCATTGCCCGGAGCTACCATCAAGGATGCAGACGGCAAAGCCATCGGTGTTACTGACAACAACGGTAAGTTCAGCGTGAAGGTAAAGCAAGGCTCACCTGTCACATTCGTGTTCCTTGGCTTCAAGGACGAGGTCGTTCGTGCCGTTAAGAAATCCACACGTGTCATCATGAGTGAGGACTCAAAGATGATGAGCCAGGTGGTAGTCAATGGCTATCAACAGTCTGACATACGCAAGACAACAGGTAGTGTAGGTATCCTTTCGGCTGAAGACCTCAAGGATCAGCCTCTTGCCAATGTTGACCAGTTAATGCAAGGAAAGCTCTCTGGTGTCAACGTGTCTTCAGTAAATGGTCGTCCGGGCGCAAGTGCAAAGATACGCATACGAGGCATAAGCAGTATCACGGGTAACAACGAACCTCTTTGGGTCGTAGATGGTGTACCTATCCAGAAAGAGATTCCTGCCATGGGTAGCACATACGTACGAAGTGGTGACTTTAGCACTCTATATGCAAATGGAGTGGCTGGCATTGCCCCTCAGAACATAGAATCCATCACCGTGCTCAAGGATGCTGCTGCCGCAGCCATATATGGTAGTCAGGCACAGGCTGGCGTCATTGTCATCACGACAAAGAAAGGTAAGGAGGGAAGAATGCGCATTGACTACAATGCGAGCCTTTCAGTCCAGACTTCGCCAACCCGCAGCGACAACCTTATGAACAGTGCCGAGAAGATAGCTTACGAGCGTGGCATCTGGAACGAGTTCTGTGCTGATGCCTATGCTAATGGAACATACTACCCACGCATCGGTATCGTAGGACAGGTTCTCAGCGGATACGGTCAGTATGCAGGTATGACTACAGAAGAACAGGAGGCTTACCTCAGTTCCTTGTCAAGCCAGTCAACAAACTGGTTCAATGAGTTGTTCCGCAACAGCCTCTCCACAGGTCACAACATCAGCATTAGTGGTGGAGGTGACAAGACACAATATTATGTAGGAGCAGGAATAAACACAAACAATGGTATCGTAAAGCGCACTTCAAGCGACAGCTACAACTTCATGATGAAGTTGAGCGGCCAGCCCCTCAGTCGTGTGTCATACAATCTTTCCATAGACTTCAACTACCTAAAAAGCACAGGAAGCAGCTATGGCTTCGACATATTCAAATACGCCTACTTCGCCAATCCATACGAGAAGGTGTACAATGAAGATGGTACATACGCATCAGACAACACATACTTCTCCATGCCACAGGCCAATGGAAGCGTTTCGTCGCTCATGCCTTCAAACGGATTTAACGTCATGCGAGAAGTCAATGAGACAAGCAACACAGCCACAAGTGCCACTACAAGCCTACGCGCCGACGTAAGCTGGAACGTGACAGACGACTTCCGTCTCTTCGGTCTTGCATCATTCACCAGCTCATCCGACGTCAGCGAGAACATCGTTGGACAGGACACCTATGCAGCTTGGCTCGACCGTCCATTCGACACATACGTCTATAACTCAAAGCGCATATATGGCAACTACACCAACGCCCAGACTGCTAACCGCAACTGGCTCTTGCGTGCACAGGCTAACTATAGCCACCTATTCAACGGCCTTCATCGTGTAAGTGCCGTAGCAGGTACGGAGGTTCGCCGTAGCATGGCAGATGCCGTGTTCCAGAAGCAATATGGATACGACCCTGTCACGGGTAATCACAATACTCCACTCCTTGTCATCCCATCCACTCAGAGCGAATACACACAGGCAAACATGGAGACGTACAGGAGCATCCTTAATTCATGCGCTGGACAGAACAAGTCAGAGAATGCCTTTGCCTCGTTCTATGGTGCGGCTGATTATATCTACAATAACAAATACGTGTTTAATGCCACGGTACGAAGTGACGGTAGCAACAACTTCGGTTCTGCCGAGCAGTTCAACCTCACATGGAGTACTGGTGTGGCATGGAACATCGACGAGGAGTCATGGATGAAGTCCCTCCGTCCATACCTCTCACGTGCCACAGTCCGCATATCAACAGGTGTCACAGGAGGTGTGAACAAGAGCGTCTATCCTGTACTCATCATGAACTACAGCACGTCCTATCGCGAGTCGGACACAGAGGCAATGCGACTTGGATACATCAATAATGCTCCTAATGAGCACTTGAGATGGGAACGTACTCACGACCTCAATGGAAGCATTGACCTCGGATTCATGGATGACCGTTACAACCTCAACGTCAGTCTCTACCGCCGAAAGGGCACAGACCTCGTCACTCCAGTGCGCATCGTTAGTACCACAGGATTCACAACCCAGAGCTTCAACACAAGCGAACAGTTGAACCAAGGTATAGAGATAGGCATAGGTGCCGGCATCATCAGGACCAAGGAGTGGCGATGGAACATGAATGCCAACATAGCATACAACTATAACAAGCTCACCAAGTACCAGACACCTACGGGTAGCGTGCTTGGCGACATATATGTGAACTATCCACTCGGCAAGCTCTTCACGGGAATATGCAATGGCATCGACCCAGAGACAGGTCTCTACACATTCCAGTTGCGCAGCGATGCCGTCATCGAGACTGCTGCCGACAAGCGCAACATGGACAACTACATGTTCTACGTCGGTACGAGCAATGCCCCATGGACAGGTGGAATGAGCACAAGCGTAAGTTGGAAAAACTTCACACTCAGCATTGCCGGTAGCTATCAGCTGAAGGCAATACTCAGCAACAGCATCTCTCCACAGACATACTACAGCCAGTTGTCAAAGTCCATGACCAACACCATCCCTACCACAAAGAACGACCTCTACACGGCACACCTCAACGTGGTACGAGACATGGCAGATCGATGGACTCCTACCAACACGGATGCACAGTACCCACGTCTTATTGATGCCTACGGTAAGGCTCTCAATCTTACCACGGAGAGTGTTACAAGTAGCTTCATCACCGAATGCGTCTATTATGAGAAGTGCAGCTTCTTCAAGCTTAACAGCCTCACGTTGTCCTACTCCATGCCAGACGACTTGGTACGCCATACGCCATTCACCAACGTAGGCTTCAGTTTCACGGCTAACAACCTGTTCTATCTGACCAATTACACAGGACTTAATCCAGAGACTCCGGGAGCTGTTTATCCTATCTCACGTAGCTTCACATTCGGAATAAACGTAGGGCTATAGAAGACCCACCCTAACCCTCCCTATAGGGAGGGGAGCGGACCTTCCCCCATCCCCTTCCTTTCAGGACGGGGAGTAGTTACTCCGTTCGCTTGCTGCGAGTTAAGACTCAAAGAATGGCAAGATGACTTCCTTTCAGTCAGTGAGAATAGTTGGTAATTTAGCTCCCGACAGGGAGCGGGCTCTAAAAAAAATACGTGCTAAGCATTTTTAATTTTTAACTTTTAATTTTTAATTCCCGAAAGGATGGGAGGGGGCTTTAACTTAAAACGAAATGAAAAGAATAACATACATACTTGCAATTACAGGAGTGCTGCTTTCATCATGCAACGACTTCCTGGACATCAAGCCTTACGGCAAGACCGTGCCAAAGACACGAGAGGAGTTCAAGGCTCTCATCGACAACACGCTCGAAGGCATTGACAAGGGCAACACGGGAACAGAGTACGTCATGGGTAGCATATCCACGGCTTCCGAGATGGAGGAGTGTGCCGACAATATGGAGACAAACATCCAGACAACGGACTACCTCACCAACTATGTGGGCGACATACTCTCAAACCGACAGTCCGTGTACCAGAACCTCTATGAGGTGATACGTACTGCCAACATCACCCTCGATGGCTATAAGCCTGCAACCTACGAACGTCAGGACAGTGACATCATCGGTACCTGCTACGCACTCCGAGGCGTATGCTACTACCAGCTGTTGAAGCAGTTCTGCGTACCAGCCATGACTGCGGACAACGCCCTCGGTGTACCTCTCGTAACAGAGTTCAACCTTGAGGCTACGCCATCCCGTAGCACATGGGATGCAACCTTCCGTCAGGCAGAGACAGACATGAAGACAGCCATGTCCTACCATATTGCAGACAAGATGTACCGATTCAACGATGACGTGATGTGTGGCTATCTTGCACGCCTCTACCACTGGTCAGGCCATTGGCAGGAAGCCTACGACTACGCCATGAAGGTGGTGGAACGTCACCCACTCCTCGACAGCACTGAGTACCGCAAGATGCAGGATGCCACATACGGATTGGTAGGTAACCGTATTGCCATGGGTAGCCTTCTCTTCAACTCCAACTTGAGTCCAAGCTCCCGATTCGAGACTCTCAAGGGACGTCCACTCAGCAAGCGTTTCCTCGACCTCTTCAATGAGGGTGACCGTGATGTACGCTATGCAAGCATCGTTGCCAAGAAGCGCAGGAACAACAAGATGCCTCGTGCCACAATGCGTTCAGCCGAGATGTACCTTATCGCCATGGAGTGTCAGGCTCACCTTGGCAATGAGACTGAGGCACAGGACATGCTCATGACACTTCGCAAGCTTCGCACGCCTACGTTCCCATACATCCGTCTTGCAAGCATCCCTAAGACGGAATACATACAGACGGATGCCACAGGCAAGCCCCTCACAAAGTTGATGTACAACATACTTCGTGAGCGTCGCAAAGAGATGTACATGGAGAACGGTGACCGCTTCTGGGAACTCAAGCGCAATGGATGCCCAGAGTTCTGGGTAGCAGTAAAGGGTAAGAAATACTGGACACGTTCCTATATGTACACCTTCCCTATTCCTGTCAATGACATCTATGTCAATCCATCACTACAACAGAACGAGGGATACGGAGATGTTGAATAATAATGAGCAATGAGTAATTAGAAATTAGTAATAGCCGTTCGGAACTGAGCGTAAATGTTATTACTCACTACTAATTACTAATTATGTATTTACTAAGTAACAAGCAAAAAATAATATGGAATATTTTAAGCATAAATTATCACGAATTTGCCACAAATTATCATTAATTATGATTTCGATTATATCGAAATCTATTTGTGATAATTAATTCGTTACGCAAAATATTTATGATAATTCGTGGTTAATTCATGGTAATTCGTGTAAAAACAAAAAAAGTCATATTTTGTACCAAGTTATTTTTTAATCATTACTAATTAAATAAAAAATGAAATTTTTTTATGTTTTGGTGTTATCGGCGATAGCCTTTACATCATGTGACAATCTTAAGGAAGAGCCGGAGGTGAATCATGGTTACAAGACCACGCTTCGCATGCCCGACCCAGAGGACTTGACTGAAGACGACCTTGCAGGAATACAGGAACTTCAGAACGAGTTCGACAGAAACGCAAAGTGAGTGTTATTAAATATATTTTTTAATCAATTAAAACAACGCAGGAACTATGAAGAAAACTTTCAGAATGATGCTCCTCGCTATGTGTTGCCTCTTCTCTGCCAGCGCAATGGCAAAGAATGAGAATGCAGTAGTCTTGAAGCTTGCGTCAGGAGAAGTCGTAAGTTTCTCCTTTGACGAATGTACAAAGATTACCTACTCTGGCAACGACATGGTAATCACCACTGGTGAGACAAGCGTTAGCTACTCTATGGATGAGTTGACTTGCACCTTCGACGAAGTGCAGACAACAGCCATCGAGGAAACGCAGACTTCCAAGACAGAGTTCGCAATCAAAGGTGGAAACGTCAGCACAACTGGTCTCAACGCAGGACAGGTTGTCAACGTGTTCTCAGCCAACGGAACAAAGGTGGCAACCATCAAGGCAGATGCCGAGGGCAATGCAACAGTTTCGCTCCCAGGCAAAGGAGCTTACATAGTTAACACAGGTAAAATCACGTATAAAATCGCAACAAAATGAAAAAGATATTACTCGCTATAGTTGCTGCCTTCATGGTAGCAGGTGTTGCTTCTGCTCAGAAGCTCATGACCATTGCTTTGAACAATGGCGATACAATCACAGTAAAGACATCAAAGATTAAGGACATCACATTTCAGGAGATTCCACCTTTCTATGTAGGTACTTGGAAGGTAAAAAGTATTGTTGATAATAAGACTACTTATTGGGAATACGTCGATATAAACTGGGACGGTTTCCCAGAATACTATCCTGGTGACACATTTGAGTTCACGACAGACGGTAAGTTGAAGACTAACCTCGGTAGTACATTGGCTAACTACTTCTACGAGGAGAGCAACTATGTAGTAGATACAACTCTTCCAGATGATAAGAAAACACTTCATATTACTTATACAAGTAGTACTGTTCCAACCGTTCTCTCTTTGGATAACGTAAATCGTAACTTCTCTGACAAGGATAAAAGTGAAGATAAGCAAGCATTTCTTGGTGTTTTGCCAAACGAAGATGATGATGAATTGTTGAATATCTACATCATGGATTACAAATCTACAACATTCGGAAATCCATTATTCTACACTTATGCTTGCTATTACGATACAAAGCCAATGGCAACACAAAGCGGTATGCCGATAGTTGTAACCCTTGAGCGTGTAAAGTAATCCATCAAGATTAAGGACAAGAGAATGATATACTCACTTAAATTCCCCTCAGTCGCAAGGCTGGGGGGATTCTTTGTTTATGAGTAGGCTAAGCACTATACAGAAAGTCAAGTATGTTTATGGAGCAAAGGTTATAGATATAAAGCAGACAAACTCGCTTTGATTGAAATACCTCTCCACTACCCTTCTCGTCAGCATGAGATAGCATTTTTGACTCTTGATGCGATGTCGTCGTTGAAAGATAAGCTAAAGGAGGAGATAGAGATGCGTAAGAAGCAGTATGAATATTACCGTGAGGCGTTGCTCTCATTCTGACAAATAGGGGCTGTAGTCACGACTAATGGGTGCAGTCGCTCAGACTAACGCATGTTGTCCTCAGTACGTCGCCTACGTACTCTCAGTACGTCCGTAACGTACTCACAGTACTATCGGCACGTACTCGCAGTACGTAGCTCGTCGTACTGGGGCTTGCGCCCGAATGAGTGATTTTATATCTCCAACAGAGCGCACAGAGAACACAGAGATAATTAACAATTAACATGCAAGCTCGCTGCTTATTCTCTGTGAGACCACGGAGGTCGCAGATGCTCCGAGGAAGACACGGAGCCATTCGGGACAAATGATTGCATTAGTCACCCTCCCCTTAGAGGGGGAGGGATGGGGAGAGGGGCTCCTTTGTGTACTCTGTGGAAGAATTAAAAAATACACGTACCAAACATACGACTGTTATTGTATAACATCGCTCTTTGACATATTGAAAACAAAAGAAAGGGAAAGAAAGAAGCCTGAAAGGCTGACAAGATTACAGGCAGGGGGTGAAGCGTAGCGAAAACCCTGCTTATGGGTATCACATCAACGGATGAACCCTGGAAGGGTGACAGAATAAGTTTTGGGACACGAATGACACGAATGGGCACGAAGTTCTAAGTCCTCTCATGTTATTTTATTTCACAAAGCCATCCAGAGGATGTCGACTAATTACACGAATGCCGTTCGGACGATTGACAGAATAAAAGGATTCGTGTTATTCGCCTAATTGCAAAGCAATTATTCGTGTAATACACTTGAGCGAATAATGCATATAGAAAATGTTCGTGTCCATTCGTGTAATTCGTGGTTGAAAAAACATTCTGTCACTCCTTCGGAGTTCTGGATACCAGCATACAAATTATACAGGGGTTACGCTACGCTCCACCCCTGCCTGTGTTCCTTCAGCCCTTCGGGCTTGGCTGTTAATTTGTTAACTGCGAGCTTGCATGTTAATTATTAATTATTAATTGTAAATAGTTAATTACCTCCCGTTGGTCAGTGAGACCGCTTCGCTTAGTTGTTAATTGTCTCCGTGCCCTCTGTGTTTTCAATAAAAAAATGTTTTTCCCTGTTTTTCTTTGTTTTTATCGGTTTTTTCTTCGTCCGCACCTTGGGTGCGATACCTAAAAGAGCCATTCGGGATAGTGCCTCATGTGTGTGAAACATGGGGTTGGGGAATTTTTAGTTCTTATGTTCGTGGGGTGTTATCGCACCAGAGGTGCGGACGAAGAAAAAACATGGAAATACCGATAAAAACAGTTAAAAACATATTTTGTCTTTATTGAAAACACAGAGGACACTGAGGTCACAGAGTTGTTCAAACCATTTTTTTGCATGAATTATCATGTAATTGACCACGAACCTTTAGCTCGGCGTAGCCAATAATCATAAATATTTTTCGAACTGTACGGTTGCAAAAGGAGCTCACGTAATAAAACTGGAAATCCGAAATGTCAACGATATTTTTATCTCCCACAGAGTTCACAGAGAATACAGAGATTCAGTCACATAGCCTTTCCATTTAAACGAGCTCACAG